>JAADFL010000123.1 GCA_013152945.1 Deltaproteobacteria bacterium
AAAAGGGCAAGACCATGTTCATGCCGGCCATGAGTACTGCGGCAAAGCAGATTGGAGATACCCCCGGTGCCCCTTCACAGGCGGCCGAAGCAGCGGCCGGGGCGTCTGCCGGAGAAAACGGGGGTGAAAAGGGCAAGACCATGTTCATGCCGGCCATGAGTACTGCGGCAAAACAGATGGCATCTGACCAGGCAAAGGTTGTCTCACCTGCGCCCATGACAGATGCAACAACACCTGTTCAAGCAAATACTCCTCAAGATGCTCTCGAAAGGGCTGCTGTTTCATCTGGTGCTCAACAACAAAATAGTCAACAGGCAGCGGTTCCCAATCCTCCGGATGCTTCTGAAATCAAGGATGTTCAGCCTAGAAAGCCGATTCAGGTTTCCAGTGCAACAAGGAAAACAGCAGATGTCTCACCTCCTGGTTTTGAAAAGAACAATTTGCCGTTGATCCTGGGAATTGCAATCCCTGTAGGTTTGGTAGTGATTGTGCTTCTGCTCTGGTTGTTCGTCTTTTCCGGAAAGTAGAAAGAAAAAAAAACCGCTGTTCAGCTATTTAAGTTCATTGTTCGGGTTATCCCGCCCGCCACTGACAAAATACCTGATTTTGTCACTACGTTAACAAACAGGATAATCACGAGGTATTATTTTCAGGGCACTAGATCCTGAACAAATCGGGAAAATCAATGGAAAGCGCACCGGCGATTTTGAATAAAGATGCTATCGACGGGGAAGACTCGGCTCTTTCTATTTGGGAAATCAAGCTTACGGAAAGATTCGTCCTTTGCGCCAGATCCTTCAATGTAAGGCCCAAGTTCTTTCTCGATTGCCTGATAAGAAGTCCGATATTTTTCAGCAATTCTTCTATGGGGTCGGTCAGCAGGCCTTTTTCCCTTGCAGCCTTTTCCACGAGTTTCCTTAATTTATTAACCTCTATCGGTTTCTTGATATAGTCGAATGCATCGAGCTTCATGGATTCCACTGCACTGTCTACGGACGGGTATCCTGTGAAAATTATAACTGCTACATCGGTTTTGAGCTTTTTTATTCTTCTCAATATCTCCAGGCCGTCCATTCCGGGCATCTTAAGATCGAGGATCAAAATATGCGGCTTGAATTTTTTAATGGAGGGAATGACATCTTTGCTCCTGGTCTTGGTCTCAATAATATATCTTTCGCTTTTCAATACATTTTTGATGAAATCACATAGGTCTGCATTGTCATCTACAATAAGAATCCTAATGCGTATCTTGCCTTGTTTTTTTTTCATTTACCGGATAACCGCCCTATATTTATTTACAATTCTCTATTATGCCCCTCTATTTACAGCCCTTGATAATATCCTTTACCTGATTGCGATCCGGCGCACCTGGAGCAAGCTCCAGGTAGCGTTTATACATCTTGCAAGCCATCTTGCCATTTCCAAGGCTGGCAAAAGCACTTCCCAGTCCCCTGTATGCATAGGCGAATTTTGGATCGACTTTTAGCGCCTTCTTGTAAAGCTTGATAGCTCTCTCGAGCTGGTTTGCCAAGTGTTTTTTAGTTGCCTCGAGATAGATTTTTTTTGCCTGTTCTCTTGGCGAAAGAGCCTTGGCCGTATGATATTTCTTCGATCCCTGTCCTCCCTTTTGACTTGTCCTTGAAGATTTAGCCTTGCCTCTGTTTTTCATGATATTCTTGATCTTAATCGCTTCACTGTTTTCAGGATCGAAAATAGCAACCTGCTTCAACTCTTCCCTGGCGTCGGCAAACCTCTTTTTCTTCAATGATTCCCTGGCGGATTTCAGGTGTTTTTGGATGAAACCCCGCCTTATCTCCGGAATTAGTTTTTGTGACCTCTCGGCATATCTGCTCGTTTCCGGTATTTGCTTGCATGTTTCGAATGCACGGGCGTATTTTCCAGCATTGAACAGATCCCTGCATTCATCGTACCTGGCAGCGAATTTTTGCTCATTGGCCGCCTTGTCCAACAAGCTCCTTGCTTCTTCGTTGCCGGGATTTTTCTCGAGGACCGACTTGAAGGATGCCATTGCCAAGGTCCAATTTTCAGACCTGAATGCCTCCCGTCCTCTCTCAAGATCCTTCTTGTAATCATTCTGCTTGGTATCAATACCCGGTTTTTCCGTTTTAACGGCTTTTTCGCCGGTATTGACCGATTTGTTGGAAGATGCACCGGTTGCAGAATTCTTTTCGCCTCCAGATGTCACGAAAAGTATTATTACGAGCAGAACCAATAAACCTGAGACAAGGCCTGCAATTACGGGTTTTCCCAAGCGCCTGGATGCTGCAAGCTCGACGAATTTCTCTGCCTCCTCGATTCCGGGCACGAAATTGAAGTTTTCTCCAGGGGCCACGAATCTGAAACGAAGAGAACCTATGGCAAGGATATCACCTTTTCGTAGTGTCACCATTCTATATGTCTCGTCGTTGACCTGGATGCCGCTCTCGGTGCCGAGATCGATTACACTGAAAGTCCCTTCCTGAAATGCCACCTTGGCGTGCCGGCCTTCTACGGAACGGTGGTCAAGGCATACCTGGCACGACTCGTCACGGCCGATCAGTATTTCCGGTTTATTCAAGGAAATATCCAAGCCCTCGAAAGGCGGTGACAGGCATACAAGCCGTGCAGGTGGATCAGGCATCCCGGGATAAACCCTTGGTTCACCTTCTTCGGGTTTATTCTGTTTCGCCTGGTACCTTATTACAGCGGTGTCAACAGTGGAAATATCCTTGTCGGATGCCTCTTGTCTTTCCGCAGTTTCCGCCCGGTTCCGTGATGAATCCCCGGCAGGAATGTTTGCATCGTACTGGGGCTTGACAGATCCCTCCGATTCTCGCGGAGCAGTAGTATCAGGAACAGCAGGGGGCGGAAGATCGGCCGGAGGTGTCAGAGGAGGTGGTGGAATCTCGGGAGGAGGTGTATTATCGTGTTGCAAGGAAGCTTCACCACTTGTTTCCTGTTGCCCGGCGGCTGTTTCCAGGCCCGGCTGTTGCGGCATGTTTAGAGGCGGAGGCGCCTGTTTTTCCACCTGTATGCTAAGCCGGTAATCGCCAATCTGCATTATGTCGCCCGGCAATACCCTGACTCTTCTGGTTATGCGTTCTCCATTTACCCGTACGCCGTTGTAGCTATCCTGATCTTCAATGAAATAGGCATCTCCATCCAAGATGACCCGAGCATGACGCCTGGATACATTTCGTTCAGTCAGCCTGACATAATTCCCCTGCTCTCTACCTATATCTATTTCTGTCTTCTCGATTGGTACGGTGGTTATTCCACCCTCATCATCCTCTATTAGCAAGCGTATCATTACTTCCAAAGCCCAATCTTATCTAAATAGTCTAAAACCAGATTTTAGAAATATCATATTACCAAGTTTGGCGGCAAGGGATTTCTCGACATGGGTCTTCGGTTGTAATCGCTTTGAACAAGCAGTGCCTTTATGTTGATGTTGCTGCGAAACTATTCACCCGTCTATACAGGTAATGACAAGTTTATTTGGCACGGTTTTGCAGCCTTATAAGCCTTTCCTCCATGCTGAAAATACAGCCGCAGTAATTCTGCATGTATAGACCCATTTCCCTGGCCAGCTTTATGCTTCGATCGGCGCCCCCTTGCTTTTTAAAATTTACAGCCAGGAAATCAACCTTCATATCCAGGGCAACCTCTTCCGCCGCTGATACTACGTCATCGGATTTCTTGAACCGGCTCGTCGTAAGAGTCGTCGTAAAGGCTTGATAACCATCTTTTGCAGCCAACCGGGCCGTGGCCCGCAACCTCAATTTGAAACACTCTTTGCATCTTCGGCTTCTTTCGCCCAGCTTCTCCAGTCCCTTGACAGCAAAGAAATAATCCTCGGGATTGTAATCTCCTTCCATGACCTGAACTCCGAAACTCGCGGCCAGGCGTTTCGTCTCGTTCAACCTGCGGTCGTATTCGGCCTGCGGATGAATATTAGGGTTGTAATAGTATATCGATACAAGATATTCCGGGGTCAGCCTTTCGAGTGCTACCGTGCTGCATATTGCGCAGCAGGAATGCAACAAGATTTTCGGCTTTTGTTTCATGCTGGTCGTCATTTACCGGCCTTGGCCCTCTTTTTTCCATTTTCATAAAGTAATGCCCCCTGTTGCCTAACTTGTTGTTTTTTTTGCTGTCCGGTTGGTTTGTGCATCTTGTGCTCGATCATCTTGGAAGGCCTTATTATTTTCAGCCCCCCGGCTCCGTTTTTTACCCATTTCCCCAACACTGCCACGGTATTCTCGTGGGGATGTCCGATGGCCACCACCCCGTCCTTCTCCTTTGTCAATACTTGGAATGCATCCAACTGCGCCTGAACAGCCCGGGCCGATGGATCGTGATCCAGAAAGATATCCCTCTTGAGACACTTTATCCCCATGCCGGATGCCATCTGATAGGCTACCGTATTCCACGATGTTACGCTGTCCACGAAAAACAAACCCCTTGACTTGATGACGCCAAGTAATGCTCTCGTTGCTTTTTCATTCGCGGTGAATCTGGAGCCCATGTGATTGTTGGCGCCTGCTGCACCCGGCACAAGATCCAACAGGTCTCCTGCCAAGGTTCTTATCTCGGCTGCATCCTGGTCCACTTGAAGGAACCTCATGCCTTTCATTTGTTTCCTATCTATCGGTTCACACGGAATATGAACCATCAACTCTCTTCCCGAAGCTCGTATAAGTCTTGCGGAATCGGCGGCTCTCGGGGCTTCCGGCAGCACGGAGAAGGCAAAATCCACGCCCATGGCCAAAAGTCTTTTCAGCGCTGTCATGTCATAACCGATATCATCAATTATTATGGTTCCTGTTGGGCGCTTGTCTATCTTTGCCGGCCGGACTTTTGTTTTGGGTTTTCCGCCAATCTTGTGACTCAAAGTTTTCTCGCCCGCAGGCTTCAATACAGGCAAAGGCAAATAATAGACGTATGCTATTGCCGCAGCCAGCCCCAACAACACTACGAAGGTTACAGCCAGAAACTTTCGCGTCCAGTTCGGCTTGCCTGCGTCAGCCACCCGATTTCTCCCCTTTTTTCTTTTCATGGATGGACGAACCAAACTTGGACCATGCCTTTAAAGTTTCCAGCCCGACGAATTCCACGTAATCATTTTCAATTTGGGCTGATGTGCCGTCCCCTCGGGGTTTCCACGAAACCGGACGCCTTACCACGACGTCGGGAATGATACCTGTTTCCTGTATGGACCGGCCATTGGGAGTATAGTAACGTGCTACGGTGAGCTTGAGTCCGGAACCGTCATCGAGTTCGATTATACTTTGAACAGAACCCTTGCCGAAAGTCGGCTCCCCGACGATCAGCGCTCTCTTGTGATCTTGCAGTGCACCGGCCAGTATTTCCGCTGCGCTGGCGCTTCCGGCATTGACGAGAACCACCATGGGCACACCGGGAACCAAGTCAGAACCTTGTGCAAAAAGTTCATCTTTTTTACCTCCTCTGCCGATGGTGGAGACTACCTTACCTTTTTCCATGAAAAGTTCCGCCACCCTGACGGATTGGTCAAGCAATCCACCGGGATTGCCGCGGAGGTCAAGGATCAGCCCCTTCAGCGGATTGTTCATCTCCAGTAATTTCTTCAGACCTTGCTTTACGTAGTAATCGGTGTGTTCGGTGAACATTGAAATTGAAATGTACCCGTATCCAGGTTCAAGGGTCCGATACTTGCTGCTCTTCATCCTGATGTAGTCCCGTATAAGATGGAAATCCCTTGGCCCGCTCCAACCCTTGCGCTCCACCGTGATGATTACCGGGGTTCCCCTGCGGCCCTTCATCTTGTTTACAGCGTCATCCAGGCTCATGGGTAGAGTGGATTTTCCGCCCACGGCCGAAATCTTGTCGCCTTTTTTGATTCCGGCCCTTGCTGCAGGGCTTCCATCTATCGGCTCTTCAACCAGGACGGGTTTATTCGGCGCCTTTGTCACTACGAGGCCTATTCCTCCAAATTCGCCGGAGGTATCATCCCTCATCTGTTGGAAACTCCTTGGGGGGAGAAAGGCAGAATGGGGATCGAGTTTTTCAAGCATGTTTTGAGCTGCAAAATAGACCAAGTCGTAACTTGATACCGGTTTGAAATAATTGCGTTGAACCGCGGACAGGACATAGGCGAACCATGCAGCAGAAGCATGTTCCCCGCCACGGTTTTTAATAATCTTGGCCTTTGTGGCCGCATTGGATGCAGATCCGCCGAAGAGCATCAAGACCAAGGAAACATGGATAAATGCGCGGTGATTCAATGTTTACCGGCCCTTTTGAACATCGACCATGATTTCAGGTAACCGAGCGCTGTTTTAACCTGCTGGTCCCGCAGCAGCTCTTTTGCCATCAATGACACCGTGAATCCATTATCCGGGTTCTGTTTGCCGGCGCTTTCCGGCTTATTATTCGCATCATGCTTGAAATGCCCTGCCAGGTCCTTTTCACGTATGGGAGGAGGCGTACCCATGGCCGGTCCCGGCGCAATGATGATATCCGGGGTTATACCTCGCCCCTGTATGGATACATGGCTTGGTGTATAGTAGGTCTTGGTCGTCAGCTTGAGGGCCGAGCCGTCCGGCAAACCGATAATTTCTTGAACCGATCCTTTTCCAAAGCTCCTGGTGCCGATAATCAAAGCCCTCGAATGATCCTTTAACGTGCCTGCAACAATCTCGGCTGCGCTGGCCGTTCCCGAATCGATCAATACGACCATGGGCCAGGAATCCTTGGTTCCGCTTCGATGGGCATAGAAGCGTTCTTCCCTTCTTCTCCTTCCCTTTGTGGAAAGTATCAATCCATGGTCCAGGAAAAGATCTGCGACAGCCACCGCCGTCTTTACGAGGCCTCCGGGGTTTTTCCTCAAGTCCAGCACCACGCCGTCCAATTTGCCTCCACTCTCCGCCTGTAGATTATCAATTGCACGAGAGAGTTCCTTGTCTGTACGGTCCCTGAAGAATGCAAGCCTGAAGTAGGCAATATTCGGGGCAAGCAGGGTTGATTGAACGGCAGGCAAGACGACCTTGGCGCGTTCGATCTCTATCGGCTTTGCTTCAGGCCAGATCGAGCGGTCAACCTTGAGAACAAGCCTGGTTCCGATTTCACCTTGCAGGAGAGTGATTACCTTGTGAATCGAGAGCCTGCCGGTGGCTTTGCCGTCCACTTCGAGCAGCCTGTCGCCGGGGTGAATCCCCTTCTGCCATGCAGGCGAATCTTCAATTGGAGATATTACTACTACAGGTTCATCCCTGCCCGGCTTTGCAAGGCCCTCCTCCAGGCCGGTTCTCCCCACCTTGCCTGCGGCCTCGGCCCTTATCTTGCGCACTTCTTCAGGCGTCAGGTATGCCGAGTACGGGTCTAATGATTGAAGCATTCCCAAAATGGCTCCGCGAATCAGTTTGCTCCTGGGCACTTCTTCAACGTATTCACGCTCCACGTAAGAAAGAATCTTGGCGAACAGATTCAGGCCTGCGTACGGATTGCCGCTGTCCGGCCGGGCAATACAAGGAACGGAAATGTGAATCAAGGAAGTGAACACAATCAAGGTAAGGGCTTTTCTAATAAAAGGACAGGGCATTGCTTCCTCCACGCATAGGGTACGAAACCAGGAAAGGACCTTATCACGGTCCTTGCATAGATGAAAAGAGGTGACCGTATTCACCATGCTGTCTCCACCTGATTGCAATCAACGAAAACCGCGCCCTTGGTGTCTTTGAACGGTGACCAGCAATATTCCAAGATGTACGCAATGTCTTCGATTCGAAACGCATCAGGCACATGTGCAGGCCGAAATCCGCTTCGAAAATCGTAAGTTCCGTCCGGAACCGATTCATCCCACAAATCCCAATTCGGGAAATCAAGGTATGCATCGACCGACTGGCTGTAGAACTTCTCCACCATCCTTGCCTCGCTATTGGTAAGGGGCATTCCAAGGGCCGCTGATTTCAACAGGAGCAAAGCCACATCCCTTTGCCAGTCCGGATTCTCCCGGCCGGGCTCGTTCGAGCCCGGGTCTTCATACCGCTCCAGTCTCCTCACCAGGCCGCGGACAAGTCTTTTGGCCAGGTTGTACTTGCCGAGTACCAGCGCCAAATGAACCGCTGCGAGATGAAAGTTGTCCACAATGGAATAATTATAATAATGCATGGCGCCGGAGGCCCGGTCGTACCCGCTTCCCTGGCCGTCCCCGCAATCGATGCCCGAATCATCATTGTACGCGAGCAGGGCCGTTGCCAGCCTGGCGTCGCACTCGGCGTCCGGGAACAACTTCAAATAATCCACGAAACTTGCCAGGTCCTCGTCCGGGATATAGGGTTTGCCCTGCTTGTCTTTTGTGCGAATGTGATAGTTGTTATCCACGATGTCCTTTGCAAATCCCTGCATGTATCGCCAGGCCTCTGAAACAGCCTTTCTCACGCTCTCGTCAGGAGCCGTTTTCCGTGCATACGGAAACCAGGCGGCAGCCCTGTACAAGTACGGCAGATCATCCTTGGAACGCATGGTGGTGACCCAAATATCGCCGAAGTACGGGTTGTCAGGATAGTGGTACCTGTTCGCGTTCCATCCTTCGTACTCGAAAAACCAATCCGAATAATCAACAGCCTTTTTCTTTCCGCTTGGTAATGTAAAACTGTGATTATGGGTGACGATATTCCTGGTCATGAGGTATTCCAGGGGGTCACTTTTGTCGTGTACAAAGCCTTTCATCAATGCTGTAATCGACTTGGCGAACTCCTCGGCAACCATTCCCATGCTGTGATCGCCGGTAAGAAGGTAACCGGCCAGTGCCTGGGTAAGAACTGATCCTGTGGGCTCGGCATTATTGTGACTTCCGCCGTACTTGGAATTGTTCCTGAAAGTAACGAGGTCTCCTGATTTCACGGCATCCACATCGTGCCACCAAATCAGATAATCCGGGTACCCGGTGGATGCATCCAGTCCATGGCAGGTCTCATAAACCCAGGTGAAATAATCTATTTGCCTCAAAAAATCCGTCACCTTTTGGGTAAGGCTTCGAACCTCGCCCGGATCCAGGGGATCGCCTTGCTTCTCCCTGTCAATGTGAAAGGGCAGCATTCCTGAAGACGGATAGAACTTCAGTGGGTCATCAGCCTGACAACCGCCTGCAATAACAGGCAACAGGAAAAAAATACTTGCAAGCGGAAAGTGGGCGAAAAAACGGCTTTGTTTCATCTTACAACCGCCTTTTTGCTGTTACGGCGGAAAGATCTCATAAGGAGCAGGAGCAGTAAAAATAATTGCAAAGACGGTGACATCATAGATCCGGCTTGGTTGCCCGAACACCCGCATCCACTATTACAGGGCTTGCAGCGACATGTTTGTCCGTCATTCTCCATGTCTTGCGACTGCTCCGTGTTTCTCTCCGCAGAGGCGGCATCGGCCGGCTCTTCTTTCTCCCTGAATCCTCCATCAATTATATCCGGACCCATGTCATCCGCATCGCAGGCACCCTTTTCTTCGCTTTCGGCGTCTGCAGTGGTTTCCGCCTCCGAGCCTGTGAACTCGCCGTATTCACCCTCGGGGTGAATTTCCAAATTTTCTTCGCGAGTCATGCCCTCTTCACCTGACATTTCTTCTTCACCTGTTTCGCTTTCCTGGTCCCCGGCATTGCCGAAAAGAGTCCTAATGGGGTCCCATAGCTCATCTCCTTCGCCCTCGTACCCCAGTGCCCATATGCCGATGCCACCCAGATCGCGGGTATTTGCAAGGGCGTACTTGTAGTAGAGACTTTGGCTGTCGTCATAGAACGCTTGATGCCAGCCGTCACCGGCTTGATTATACGTATAGTAAGGCGTCTTGGTGCCGTCGTCCCATTTCCTCCCGTGAATCGATGCGTTTGGAACCGCGTTCAAATAGATAACAGCCTTTCCGGAGCCCCTTGCCTTTCCGCCCGGCACGGTGTCATCCACCGAGGGCCAATCATAACCGTACCAGGGAAGACCGATTATGAACTTGTCCCTGTTTTCCCGTCCGCCGTATTGAAAGTAGTCGTCGATTGTCCAGGACAGCGATTTGCCGCCCCATGAACCTGCATCCAGGGGCGCTACAGGGCCTGGATTTCCTCCCTTCCAATGGTAGTCGTAACCCATGATCATCAGTCCGTCGGATTCCTGAGCAAGCCGGTCATAATCCCATGCATCCGACCAGTCCACGGCAGGCGTCGCCAGTGTAACGGTTGCGCCTGAATCGACTTGAACAAGGGCCGCCTTCAGTTCGGACACGAATGTCACCATGGCGTTCTTGTCGCCCGAGTCGAGCCCCTCGAAATCGATGTTCACCCCGTCGGCCCCGCACAGCCCCACCTGTTGCACGAGTTCGGCTACGGCGTGCTGCCTGTTGGATGAAGAAGAGAGCAAGGTGTGTATCCCACTGCTGCTGAACAGGGTGACCACGACTTCGAGCCTGACTCCTGCGTCGTGTGCGTTGGTCACCAGGTCACACGAGGCCTGATTTCCCCATCCGTGGGTCTTGGTTATGGATCCGTTCGAGGACATCTCCAGGCTGAACCACGCCAGGGTGGTCAAGAGGTCCCATCTCATGCGGTACCCTGACGATGTCCAGTAAGGCAGGTAACCGTACACGGTCCTGTTTACCACCGGGGCCGGAGTTTCGGGCTCGTTCACCTCCAAAGAGAACGGCGGAGAACCGGCATGCAGCCTCAACTCCAAACTGTGCAGGCTATATGGAACCCGTGCAATCGTTGGCTGGCTTTGCACCAGGAAGATTGATAGCATGTTGATTAATACAGACATTCCCTCCTCCAGGAACTGGATTGAATTTTCTTTAGATGATATCCATGAAGGGGCAAATATACAAACCGGAATGAAACCCCGGCACTGGTTGGCCGATCATCCGAAGCATTCATGCCTTGGTAGGCGGGATAACCATATACCTTGAACACGGCAATCTTCGGATGTATCTTCAATATTGTGCGGAAGCTCAGTCATCGGTTCGAAAAAAAGGGCGGTATTTCAATGGACCAGGATGATGCGAAGAAAATGTTCATACTGGATACAAACGTATTGCTATATGACTACAGGGCCATATACAGCTTTGCGGAACATGACGTGGTTCTTCCCATCGTGGTGCTGGAGGAACTGGACAGGTTCAAGAAGGGTAATGATGCAATAAACTTTCAGGCCCGTGAATTCACCAGGGAACTGGACAGGCTTGCCGGTGACCAGCTCTTCGGCCAAGGCCTGTCTTTGGGCAAGGGCAGGGGCAGGCTGTTCGTGGAGATCGGGGACCACAGGTCGAATTTGGTGGACCTGGCGTTTGCAGGAGACAAGGTGGACCACAGGATCCTCACACTTGCAGACCAGATGCGAAGGCTCAGGTCGGACAGGAAGGTAATACTGGTAAGCAAGGACATCAACCTGCGCATGAAGGCCAAGGCTCTCGGTATTCAGGCAGAGGACTATGAAACCGGCAAGGTCCAGAACGTAGACGAACTATACACCGGCCTGTCCGTCATCGAAGGCATCAGCAAGGACATTATATCCATGTTCTACCAGGATCCTTACAGCGTATCTCTTGACAAGATAGGCTTTGATATTCAGCCGGCGGCGCACCAGTACTACATATTGAAAAACGCGAGTTCGAGTGCACTCGTGCACTTCGATCCATTCCGGGAGGAATTGCAGAGAGTAGTCAAGAGAGGCGCGTACGGAATTGAACCAAGGAACGCGGAACAGACCTTTGCATTGCATGCCTTGCTCGACGACCAGGTGAAACTGGCAACCCTGACAGGCAAGGCAGGCACGGGGAAGACACTTCTTGCCCTGGCTTCGGCTCTGGAGCAGAGAAAGATCTTCAGGCAGATTTATCTTGCAAGGCCAATCGTGCCACTCGGCAACAGGGATATCGGATATCTTCCAGGAGACATACAGTCAAAGCTGGATCCGTACATGCAGCCACTCTGGGACAACCTTGCCGTGATTCGCCACCGGTTCCCGAATGACAGCCCCAATCACGTGCGCATCTCCGAGATGCTGGAGCAGGAAAAACTCTTTATTGCACCGCTTGCATTTATCAGGGGCAGGAGCCTGGACCGGATCTTTTTTATCGTTGACGAGGCCCAGAACCTCACGCCTCACGAGGTAAAAACCATAATCACCAGGGCCGGTGAGGGTACCAAGATGGTATTTTGCGGCGACATATACCAGATCGACACGCCGTACCTGGACAGCCAATCCAACGGACTCACAAATCTTGTAGACCGTATGAAGGGACAGGAACTCTTTGCACACGTAAATCTTGTCAAGGGCGAGCGAAGCATCCTGGCCGAACTGGCCAGCAATCTTCTTTGAAGGCCTCCGGCAGATGTTTAAACCGGTTACAGGCTTGAAAAAGGGCATTCAGCCGGTAATCCTGTTGCTTTTCGGTCTCGCCATCGGCCTGGGCCTGGCCGAGCTTGGAGCATGGTTATACGATGATGCAAGGCCGTGGCATGTTGACTTGAGACCAAAGCAGGAACTCAAGGTGTTCAAGTACATGCCCAACACCAGGATTCGCTGGACATTGAATCCAGACCATCCGGGAATAAACTCACTTGGCGTCCGGGACGAAGAGTTTACGCCGTTACCGGGTCCCGGCGAGTTCAGGATAGCCGTGGTGGGCGATTCCATACCTTTCGGCGTCGGAGTCGGTATGGAGGAAAGTTATCCACAAGTGCTGGAACGAAAATTGAAGGCACAGGGTATTGCCGATGTCCAGGTCATAAATGCAGGGGTGCCTGGTTACACCGGCACGCAGGTGGCCGCCTTTTTGAAAAGCCACGTGCTTTTATGGCGGCCATCGAAGATAATAATTTCCCTGGCGGTCAATGATCTCGATTCCCTGCCGGTAGTCATCGAGAAAGACGGAAACCTGTACTGGGAGTTCTATGCAGACAGGCAAGGACCGGATTTTTCCAGGCCAATTTTTCCTTTCGGAACCAGAGGACACATTTGGCTTTGGCGTCATTCACACTTATACAGATTGCTTTCGAGGGCGATTTTCTCATTGCAGGCGGGCGATGACGTTGGATTCGGGGTTGAGCTTTCGGCCAGGAGGAACATTGCAGCATTGAAAGACGCCTTCTTTACGTGCAGGAAGATGAAGATAGATGCATTCGGAGTGCTCGTGCCCTTGTTGCAGGATGCGCCCGACCCAATGTGGGGACCAAGGGCGGAGCGGCTGGTCAAGAGTCTAAAAGAGGCCGGATTGAACATCATGGAGATCAGGAAAGACCTGCTTTCAAAGGCCGGGTCTCTCGAAAGTTTGCGCGTATCCCCCAAGGACAGGTTCCACTTGAATAAAAAGGGAAACGAACTGGTGGCTGAAATCCTGGTCCAAAGAATGAAGCACCTTGGCTGGATTAGGGAGAACGATGCTGGATCGTACCACTTGGCCCAACCGGACAATTAGGATAATAAAGCGGTTATGAGGATCTTGATGATTTCCAGGGGAGATGTGTTTCCGCCCGTTCACGGCGCGGCCGTGAAAATCGTCAGGACCGCCGAAGCTGTCGCCCGCCTCGGCCACAAGGTGTTCTTCCTGTCCGATGACAGGGGCCGGTACCATTTGTTTCACGGCGGGCGGCACGAGATCCGTCCGATTGCGGGAGGCATTGCCGGAGACAGGATGGTAGGGCAGAGGCAAGAGGCCCTGCTTGCAGCCCTTGGGGTGCCCAAGGATGATCGTTTTCTTTATTCCCCCATGTTTGATACCGGGTTCTGGTCCAGGGCAATCAATCTTGCGCGAGAGAACAGCATAGAGATCACGCATGCCGAGTTCCCTGCATTCCTGGTCCCCGCCCTCATGGCCCGGGCCGTAACAGGTTGTCCCACGGTCATGGTGGAACACAACGTGGAGTACAGGAGAATAAGGGATTCGGCCAGGATATCAAAAGAGGTTCAGAACAGGCTAAAAGCCTGGGAAACCTCTCTTTGTAAAATGGCTGATCGCGTGATCACGGTGAGCGATAATGACAGGGACATCCTGGTACGAGACAGCGTCCGGCCTTCCAAAATAAGTGTGATTTCCCATGGCGTTGACCTGGAAAACTATGGCGGTGAACTTACATCAAGGAGACGCAGCACGAGAAAACGGCTCGGGTTCGATGAGAATGAAAAGATCATCATATTTCACGGCGTGCTCAACTACCCGCCGAATCTCCATGCCGTGCAAAGACTGGCCTTGCAGATACTGCCCAGGGTTTTACAAAAGGATCACAATGCAAGACTTCTTGTGGTCGGAGACTACCCGCCGAAGGATCTTGAGCAGGGAAATATCATGTTTACAGGCTGCGTGGCTCCAAGGGATCTGGCCGGGATCATTGCTGCAGCCGACGTTGCAGTGGTCCCTCTGGTGGGAGGAGGAGGGACAAGGATGAAAATTCTGGAGTACTTTGCCGCCGGTGTACCCGTGGTTTCAACAAAAAAGGGCGCAGAAGGCCTGGCCCTTTCAGGTAATGAACTCGTGTCGGCCGAGAGTGACCGGGAGATCGCCGATGCCGTTCACGGCTTGCTTGAAAAGCCGAAAAAGGCCCGGGCCTTGAGCCGAAGAGCAAAAATATGGGTAAAGGATTACGGCTGGGACGATGTGGCCCGGCAATACGTTAAGATGTACAGGGAGATAATACGGGGCGGTCCCCTGAAAACCTGAAGATCAGAAAGAAACCTTGGGAGCCTCGCGTACGGCCTCGTCCTCTTCCTTGAAGAAATCCGCTTCTTTGAAGTTGAACATTCCTGCAATGACATTTGAAGGCACTGACTCGCGTTTGTTGTTGTATTGAAGCACCACGTCGTTATATCTCTGCCTGGCAAAGGCGATCTTGTTTTCCGTTGACGTCAATTCTTCCATGAGCTGGCTGGCGTGCTGGTCTGCCTTGAGCTGGGGATAGTTTTCCTGGACGGCGAACAAGGACCGCAAGGTATTGGTCAGCATGTTTTCCGCCTGCATGCGTTCGCCCATGTTCTTGGCATCCACCGCCATTTGTCTGGCCTTGATTACCTTTTCAAGTGTCTCCTGCTCGTGCTTCATGTAACCCTTGACTGTCTGCACCAGGTTGGGAATGAGGTCATGCCTCCGCTTAAGTTGTACATCGATTTGTCCCCAAGCCTCCTGGACCGTGTTTCGAAGGCGCACCAGGCCGTTGTACATTCCGACCAATGCAAGGACCAGGATTACGACCACGCCGATAGCAATCCATCCACCTATTGTCATCAGTACCTCCTTGTTAACAAACCTCTTTTTTAACCTTTTGCTCAGGTGTAGCAGATGCTATGAAGTGCGGCGCTTATTGTCAAGGAAAGTGCGTCTGTAGTCGACCAGTAGCCTTCGAAGCCTCTTGCTTGACATGAGCAGCCTCAACACCTCTGCCGATGCCCTCTTTGACAGCTTTCGATTTGGGAAATCGAAGAATCCCCTTTTCCTGAAGTTCAGGTAGTCCAGTACAAGCCCGGGCCTTGCAAGGTACACATAATCCCTCAATACCAGCCTGGCCCCGATTGATGAGAATCTCCCCGGGAACGGGATGTTGCCGGTAACCGCATCTCTGACCCGATCAAGTGAACTGCCAAGCCGCCTTTTGGTTAGGTCTCTGTCGAAAAACAAGGCAGGCAAGACACGGGCGCCGCAAAAAGTAAAGACATCATTTAAGTAGTCAGCCAGGAAGAAACGCTCACTTTGGTGTGCAACGATTACAGGTAAAAGGTATGTTCTTTCAAGGTACCTCGAGTGGGCAAACGACCAGGACCTGTCCAGCAAGGATTTCAATTTCGGATCTATATGGAGGTACGATTGTTCCGCTATCAGCACGATAAGCCTGGAATTGCCCGGACTTTTTTCACTTTTTGCCGCAAGTTTGTTTAAAATCGAAAATGCCTGGTCATCCTGGATGCAGCCTCCCTTGGGGTCCTGCTCGCACTTGTAACATCCCAGACATGGTCGAATGTCCGATTCATCCAAATAGATGCGTTCGGCCCGTGTGTCGATCTTGGATTCCACCATGCCCGAAAGCTCTTCATATGGTCTTCGCCTTTCAGGGATGATTACGGTGCATTCAGGAACGGCTTTTACCTTACTGAATCTTTTGTCTCTGTTTTCAGGCAAGGCAAAAATATGGCTTTCCGGCAAAAGGCTTTCTATTTCCACCGGGTTGTTCAAAGTCCTGTATCTACCGGGCTCGCCAAGGCCCTGCAGAACTGCTTGTTCCAGTCCTCTTGCAAAGAATGAAATGCCCTTCTCCACCTTTGGGGCAGGCTCGAGGAAACCCGCATAAGCCTGGTTGCCCCTGTAACCAAAGTACGGGTTGCCCGGAGCTGAAAATCCGCCCGCCCATATCATGCCCAGGCCCTCGGACAACCTCCGAACCGCTTTAAGCGCCCTGTCGTCGCCTAGCTTGATAGATGATACCACGCCGGCGGCAATCTTGCCCTTGAACACCGACCCGTTCT
This sequence comes from Deltaproteobacteria bacterium, assembly GCA_013152945.1. Taxonomy (GTDB): domain Bacteria; phylum Myxococcota_A; class JAADFL01; order JAADFL01; family JAADFL01; genus JAADFL01. Next base: position 16,467 of record JAADFL010000123.1, read on the forward strand.
TCTTAAGCGCCAAAGAGGAAATTGCAAACAGGGCCTGGCTCGGCAGGTACATGAAATAAGAGCCGAAGGCCCAAACAACCGCCCGGCTGGAGGCTATCTCATGTATCATGTCGTCAATCGCCTGTTCATCGTGCATGAGTCTCTTATATTCCCGGCCCAGGTCGATGTGCCTGAATTCCAGGTTGCAATCCTTTTCGATCAACCTTACAAGCTCCAGGGATGAACTCTTCTCACCCCTCGGACTGCATGCAAATACACATACTCTCTTTTTCATACCTGGCCCTTGAACCTTTCTCCCCTGCCAAGGAGTAAGTCGATATCGGCAAGAAATGCGCCCAGGCTGCGCGCGCAGATCTCCTGGCCTGCTCTCCCCAAATCCCTTACCGCCCCGGGCAGTCCGCCCGAACGTTCCAAGTACCACGGAACATCTCTTGCCAGTGAAGCAATCCCAAGCGGAAGGGAAGCCGCGTTTAACAGGAAGGGAGGCATTGGTTCCCTGCCCGGCAATTTCGAATTCGCCCTTTCCTCTATGTATGCTCTCTTGAACGAGTACATAGCCGGCCTTGAATGTGCGTGCATCACCACTGCGTCAGGTTCATGCAGCCATGCCCAGCCATGCTCCAATATATGGGCCGTCCATGCCTTGTCCTCGCCGAAGCCAATCTCGGGCAAGGCGGTTTTTTGCCAAATGTCCCTTCTTATGCATGATGCCACGAAATCCAGGCCGCACATGTCGAGCACTCTTTTCCTGCTCATTTGAGCGAGATCCTCTCCCGGGGCAAGACTATATTTTCGTCTCTTTGCCGATGCCGCAGGGCACCTCGATACGAGCCAGGCGGCCCACAATGGTGTTTCCGGCCCAGGAACCTGCCTGGCCCTTACGCCGGCCAGCCTCGTGTTCTCGAAAAAGGGACGGGTTATGGCGGACAAGAAATTCCGGCTTGCGGGAACAGCATCCTGCACGGTCATGAGAACCAGGTCGCCTGCTGCAGCCGCGATAGCGAGATTCCTCGTCCTGGCGTGGCCGAATTCACCGGGCGGAACCTTTAATACCTTAACACCAAGCTGTTCGAGCAGGTCCGGGGTGGAATCCGATGATCCCGAGTCAACTGCAATTACTTCGAAAGCCGGGGCCGCGCGCTGCATTTCCAGAGCCCTCTTCCATTCGGGCAGGTACCTTGCTCCATTCTTGACCGGAATGACTATGGACAGGGTGAAGTTCAACCTGTAAACATCCTGAAATCAATGCTTGGAAAGATGTTGTCCCTGGACTCGATCTCTGCGAGCGTGGTTTCATCCATCCCTTCCTTTTCAACCATGTCCGCCAGCATGTGGAAGTTGGAAAGATGTTCCCTTGTTCTCCTGACTGCATATTCCACCATGGTCCTTGTCTTCATTATAAAGGCCCAATCCGAACTTTGGGCCAGCAGAAGTTCACGCGCCGCCTGATTCAGAACCCTTTCCTGCAACGCCTGTGCATTGCCGGCATACTTGCGCGCCATGGCAATGAGCCTGTCTGCGGCCCTGTGAAGGTGCGGGTAGATCCAGTCGTTGGAGCCTTCACACCATACCTCGCAGTACCCGCCGGCACCCCAGGTGGACATGGACGGGACTGCAACAGGATGTACAGGGAACAGGTCGAGGTATTCCACGGGAGTGGACGTGTTTATGATCCGGCTGTGGCAATGGATTTTTCGAAGCAGGTGCTCAAGGAACAGGGGCCCCTCGAACCACCAGTGTCCGAACAGCTCGGCATCGAATGGGGCCGTGACAAGGGGAGGCACATCCATCTTTTGCGAGAGCCAGTCCACTTGTTTCTCTCGAAAGAACATGAAATTGCCTGCATGTTCTTCCGCCTTTCTGTGTGCCCTGTCCGGGTCGTATACCTGTTTCCTGCCTACCTTGCCGGTTATTCGATAATACTTGTAACCCGTGTTCTTTCGTTCTCCTGTTGGTTGTACATATGGGGCGATGTAGTCAAGCGGTAAATCAAAGCCGATGTCGCGGTAAAACTCCCTGTAATCAGGATCCCCTGGATAACCTTCGTCCGCGCTCCACACCTGCCTGCCGCACTCCGGATCCCTTGCAAGGGCTGCGACGCCGGTGGGACACAATAGGGGCCTGTGTATGCCGTGGACCGGTCTTGGCCTGGCATTTTCTATCCCATGCGTATCCAGGAAGAAGAAGCCAAGGCCGTTGTCGGAAAGCACCTTGTCCAGGCCGGGATAGTAACCGCACTCGGGCAGCCAAATACCGCGGGGCTTCCTGTGGAACCAGTACTGGTAATCCGATACCGCAACCCTGACCTGGGCCTCTACTGCTTTTGGATTCACCCTGAGCAACGGCAGAAAACCATGGGTCGCACCGCAGGTTATTATTTCAAGGTACCCCTTTTCCTGCAATGCACCGAATGCGGACAACAGGTCCTTGTTTCTGCTGTCGAATAAGTTCAGCAGCCTTTCGAAGCGCTGCCTGTACATATTTGCAGGCACTATGAATTCCGAGTCGGATCCAAGCCTTTTTATCTCCCTGTCTCCCAGTTCCACAAGTCTTGCCAGTCTTTTGTGTATGCGCTCTTTTAGCAGGTCGTCTCCGAGCATGTTGCAAAGGGGCGGACTCATGGTCATGGTGAGCTTGAAGTCTACACCCTCTGAAACAAGCTTTTCAAAAGATTCGAGCAGGGGAAGATATGTCTCGGCTACTGCCTCGTACAGCCAGTCTTCTTCCAGGAAATCCTCGTGTTCCGGGTGCCTTACAAAGGGAAGGTGGGCATGCAGGACCAGGGACAGGTAACCTTTTGTCATCTCTTTCCTCCGCTTTCTTTCCTGCTTTTTTTAGTTCCGGTCTTTTTGCGGCGGGCGATCATGTCCGAGGAACCCTGGTAACGACCAAGCCCGAATCTTTTTATTTCGAGCATGTCGTCCGGTTCGGCGACGCGCATTGAAACAGGAGGTAATGGGCCTTTTTCATCTTTTTTTCCTGGGATACTGATTCCCCCGCCCGAGGACTCATAGAAATCCCTGAAATTCCACACCAGGTCGGTCCATTTTTTAAGATCCGGAGATGCAAGGAACCATCCGGTAAATCCCCTGAACCTGCGGAATATCGAACTCGATTCATTAAAAGGTTTATCAGGCGGTGTTGTCGCCCTGTTCGAATGGAGCAAGGTCTGTTTCCGGCCACGGCCTACCAGGGTCAACTCTGCCGTATAGGTCGTGGATGGCGATGCGAGATGCACGTAGTAGCTTCCGGCAGGTGACTTTTCGAGTTCGAACGACAGGTTGTTATCAGCCGGTTCAGCGTGGGACGCCACTTCAAGTACCAATGAGTCCCTGGAGGAGTTCACCTTTTCAAAGACTTGATCCGAGAAATCGAAATAGCAAAACAAGGAATACGGATCCAGGGCCATGAGAACCACTTGATCGTCCTTGTATCGTTCGGGAAGTTCATTGGTGAAATCGCCTGGGACGGGCTGGGCAACGCGGGCGCCGGCGCCTGGACCGGGGATCCTTTTTTCCAGGTCTCTTGGCGTAACAACGCCTGCTTTTTTGCTTTTCCAGGTTTTTTTTTGCTTTTTTGTTTTTTCCATTTTTCTTGCAGCTTTTCGTGTTGCTCTTGTTTCAGCACCTTTTTTTCCGGCTTTTTTTATTCCGACCGCAGGACTGGTTGTTTTTGGGATCCCGGCTTTTTCTTTTCTCTTTTCACCGGATGCAGCAAGGCTTACTTTGGACCTTGATTTCGATATTTCTTTTCTCTTTGCCTTGGATTTTGTCCCGGCTCCCGGCTTGGACGGCTTTTTTTGTTTTTTTTCTTTGGAAGCCCCGGCTGCCTGCCTTCTGCCTTGCCTCAATGCAGCGATGAGTTCGGCCTTTGTCATGCCTGATCTTCCTTTTATCGATCTTTGCCTTGCCAGGTCCGAAAGCTCGG
>JAADFL010000124.1 GCA_013152945.1 Deltaproteobacteria bacterium
GCTACCTGGGTGCGTAGGTCATACGAGTTCGGGGTGAAAACCCGTGTCATAACCGGCAGTTGTGTCATTGTCGCGGTAAACTCGGGCTAGGGGCTATTATGCCCCCTTTCTTAGGTGTCCACAAAATCGGGGCAGAGACAGCCTTCTGCCACGGCGCCACAGCCTGTAACGAACATCTCCCACATCGCTTCTGCCGGACACTATGCTCCCCATCATGCGGCCAACCTGCACCTGGATATCTCCTGCAACAAGCTGCAACATATCAACCCATACCGGCGTGCCACCAAGGTCAAGGCCGTACACCACGTTGCCCATCACAAGCAGGTCGCTTACAGGCCTTATGCTGAACGCACGGGATACCACCTTGATGTCGCCAGGATCGCTGGCATCCACAAGGCTGATGCCCCTTCTCTCTGCAACAACAACATAGCTGCCTGCAGTGTCCATTGACCTGGCTCGCCTGAAAACACGCCTCTTTCAACTTCACATACCCTTTGGCTGCGCTTCTATACTGTTTATATAATAAATAGTAGATAAATATTAAACAAAGTCAAGCCTGTTCAGAGTCCCTGTAGCGCCCCGCCCCATGATAGGGCCAACCCACTGTGGTTGCCCGCACCTCCTTGTAATGACAAGCAACGTCGTCAACCCGGGCACCATCTCATTTTTCACCGCCCATGAAGTGGAATTACAAATCTTGCTTACCAGCACGCAGTCATGATAGGTATTCCTCAAAGACAAGCCATTCAAACACCGGCTCTGCGGCAAGAGCCGTGGAGGAAAAAGGGGGCGTGGAGGAAAAAATGAAATCAAACAGGCGGCCTTTAATAACGGCAGGATTACTTGTCCCGGCATTTTTCATCTTCTTGTTTACATTCGAGCCCGCATTCGGAGCCGACGATTGCGATCCCTTGCCGTCATGCGGCGGGATCCCGGAATGCATGACTGCAAACGACTGCAAGGCCAAAACCTGGCCTCTTACCTGCCCGGAAGAAAATGGATGGTGGCAGTGTTGTAACGGCATAGAACGCAACGAACGCTGCTGTGTTCCACACTGCCCGGACACCAAGGATGCAGAAGCCGACGCGGAAACAGAGACAAATCCTTCAAACAATAGTTCCGGAGGATGCGCTACAACCACCGGAAACCCGGAAATAATATGGGCTGTCATGATGCTCGGCCTTTTCTCTTTTTTACACAGGAAGCCCAAAGCATAGGCCGGAAGGAAACAACGATGCCAGATAAACAATACACTAACCCGTCCGATTCCCTGACCGGGGCGGTCCGTGACAGCTACCTCTTCAAGACCCTTTCCGACCGGGAAAGGAGTCTTTTGCTGCAAACCGGAGAAGAAGTTACCATTGCCGAAGGGGATATCATCTTGTCCCAGGGCGAGGAGGGAGATTGCTTCTTCCTGGTTTTGGACGGAAAAGTCAGGGTTTCCACCAACAGGGGGACGGATGTAGTGCCGCTTGCAGAGCTTGGACGTGGGGCCCTTTTGGGAGAAGTAGCGGTCCTGAACAGGGGGAAGCGTACAGCCACTGCCGTGGCCCTCACAGAGACCAGGCTCGTAAAATTTCCGAGGGATTCTTTTCTCTCCCTCCTCGACGGCAATCCGAAATTAAAGGCTCTAATCAAAAAAGTGGTTGCCCGCAGGGCGGAAGATACGATTGAGAAGACCTTGAAAACAATGACATGAGATTAGTCTTGAGAAAACAGGCTGAAAAAGGGATTTCACTATTTTTTCTCACCTGCCTTTCCCTGGGCATCATATTCATATCCCCTGTAACCCACAGCCGTGAACCACCCGAGGCTGAAATTTGGAGCATCAAGGTTGAAGGCCCTGTTCCCGGCAGTGCTTGTGTAATGACACAGCCAGACAAAAATACAATCCATATTTTCAGAAACCTCACCCCGGGCGGCGGAAAATCGTGCGACCTCCAGCACCTGTACCTACTAAAAGAGAAAGACGGTGATCTTGAAGGTAAACTGGTGGTGCGCCTTACCGGATGCAATGATCAAACCGACTTTCTATTCCTGAGGAATGTAAAAGGCAAATTGCTTGGGGAAGACCATATTGATATTGATTCAATTTCAATGCGGAAACCGGCTCAGGCCAAAGCCGATGCAACGGTCAGCACGAAGTCATCACTACCTGCAAATACCAGCCTGATAAAAGGAGAAAGCACCCGGTCCTTGTGCCAACAGGCCCGGGCGGCGATTTCCGATTTCGAGCAGGATTTTCCCGTGAATCCCTTGCAGGACCTCCGTAACAGGCGGGTATCCGAGTTGATTGGTCTTTATCAAAGCCATCTCCGAAAAAAGGAACCGGCCCAAGCCCTGCTGGAAATACTTGCAGCGTTCAAGGTGGACAATTACAGGATCGATCTCCTGGATAAAATCGCCAAGCTTGCCCTGAGATTGAACAAGCAGGACCTGGCCATGGCTGCATTGAGACGGGTTCTGATCTATGACCCGGAAAATGCCGGGCTCACGGCGTTGCTCTCCGGCATCCTTGCCGGAAACCGGCCCAAAGGAGAAAAGAAATGAAAATTTTCCAACTATATGGGGAACTCTCTTCCAAACGGGCAACCAAAGATCATCGAAGGGTCCTGGAACTGGGTATAGCATTGGTCAACACCATTCCAGATGATCCTTCCATCCGGCTTGCAGTGGCTGATTCTCTTGTCGAACTGGGCAAGAAAGACGAGGCTGCCCGAGTATACAAGGCAGTGGTATGGCACTGCTCCAAGGCAGGTTTTCCCCTGGCCGCGGTTGCGGCCGCAAAACTCCTGGGCAACCTGGAACCCGGAATGATCGAGGACGCACTCGAAGTAATAGTAGGTCTGTACAGCAAGAATTCCGATCGAATCGGACCGCCGGGCCTGCCTTTCAGGCCCACCCAGGGGCCTGAACGCAATCTTGAAATACAAGCTGTTCCGAACAACGTGTTGTCCATGGATGAACTCGTCCAAATGGCGGCCGAAACCTGCGAATCTACAGAGGGCACCATGCCGTACCCTGAAAAACTACCTGCCATTCCCATGTTTTCGAGGCTGGACGAAGATGTTTTCCTGGAAATACTGGACACCATGCAAGTCACCAAGGCTGCAAAAGGAGAATGCGTAATAGAGCAAGGTGAGCCGGGAGATTCCTTGTTCCTGGTTGCAGACGGCAGGCTGGAGGCTGTAAAGACCACTGACAGAGGTGAGCGTATCCGGCTCGGCGTACTTAACGAAGGTTCGGTATTCGGGGAGATGTCGGTGATAACAAACGAGCCGAGAACCGCATCGGTTGTCGTTTCAAGGGATTCCCTGCTGCTGAAGATTACAAGGGACAAGCTTGTATCCATGGCTGACAAGGCCGAACCGGTCGCCCTGGCGCTCGAAGGTTTTAGAAGGGAAAGACTGGTTTACAACCTCATGTCGATTTCCCCTTTGTTCATGCCGCTGGACCGGGAAGAGAGATTTTCCCTGCTCGAACAGTTTGGAACATACGAGATCAAGGCCGGTACCGCTCTCCTGGAACAGGGCAAACCCGGCCGGGGATTATATCTCGTGCTGCATGGCGAATGCGAAGTGACCAAAGACCATGAAAAAGTCGCCACGCTCAAAGAGGGCGATGTATTCGGCGAAATATCCCTTATAAAGGAAACACCCGCCAATGCGACAGTGGCAACCGGCAAGGACAGTGTCATACTCTTCCTTGCGCGAGAGGCATTCTCCCGGGTCAAAGAAACCCACCCGGAAATCTCGAGCGTGCTGGACCAACTCGCGGAGCAACGGGTCAGGGGAGAAATGCCGCCGCGCCTGCCGGCAGGCGCAGGTGAACCGGTGGAAGACACAAAAGAATCCGAAGAGCCGGACGAACACAAGATCCTGGTCTGATTAAGAGCATAAAACATAAGCGGCCAACACCACGATATGGAAATTATTGGGTATAATGGGATGCCAAAACAGGGATAGATGATCTCATTCTTTTGAAATAATAGGCAATTTTAAAAACAGCGTGGCCAATAAATATCGGCCGGTGACATCAAAGCAGGGGACAAGGCTCAGATAGAGCGCCCTCCCCTTTTGACATCGGCGATCGATCTAATAGTACCGGTCGGTTCTCCAGTACCTGACAGGGCCTTCAGGAACATCCGGGGGCAGTGTCTTCTTTCCTGCCAGGTATTCCATGGCCTTTTCAAGGCCGTCCAGTGTCAGCTCGAACATGGGGAACAGCTCGGCTATCCTGATCACGGTAGGATGTCTCCACAAGTGAAGCCGCATGGGATTCAACCACACCGTGCGTTCGAAATGATCGTTCAACTGCTCGAGCCGGTAAATCCCGGGCTGCTCGTTCCGATGGTAGTAATCTATGGCTCCGTACCTGGACAGCAGCTCGGACGGCGCCATGCTGGCGTCGCCTACCATGACCAGCCTGTAGGAACCGTCCAGTGTTTTCAGCATTTGTTCCACATCCACGCCCTTCCACCGGCTCATGTCTTCGAAAACCTGCTCGTACACGCAATTATGGAAATAATACGCCTTGAAATCCTTGAAATGAGAGGCCTTGCTCGCTGCCGAGAAAAGCCTTTCCACCAGCCTCGCATAGGGCTCCATGGACCCGCCTGCATCCATGAGCAAGAGCAGTTTCACGCTGGCCACCCGTTCCGGTTTCTCTATGACACAGATATCCCCTGCGTTCCTGGCAGTCTGGATAATCGTCTCATCAAGGTCCACCTCCATTCTTGCGCCTTCCCTTGCAAACCTGCGGAGCTTTCTCAAAGCTGTTCCTATTTGCCTCGTATCCAGCACGCGGTCGGAACGATAGTTTCGAAACGCCCGCCTGGCAGCAATCTGGGCAGCCATTCCGCCCGTGCCATGTCCCCCTACCCGGAGTCCTCCCGGGTGTACGCCGGAATGTCCGAAAGGTGAGGTTCCTCCTGTTCCTATCCACTTGTTGCCGCCGTCGTGGCGCTCGTCCTGTTCTTTAAGCCTTTGTTCGAATTGTTTGCGAAGCTCTTCCAGGTCCACGGCCTGCCTGAACCTCTCAAGGTCCTTTTCACCAAGGCCGGCCGGCAATACAGGGTTTTCGAGCCAGCTCCATATCTCTTCCCTGATATCAAGCGGAGTCTCTATGCCTTTGAAAACAGACAACCATGCCTGGTCGAATGCGTCGTACAGGGTCTCGGACTTCACACACAGGGCCCGTGCAAGGTGGTACATTCTTACAAGGTCTGAAAACGCAAGTCCCATTACAAGGGCTTCCATGAAGGAAAGCCACTCGAGCGGTGTGACCGGAACACCCCTGCTCCTAAGTTCGTAGAAGAAATCCAGAAACATTTCTTCAGATCACCAGTGATTTGATCGCATGGCGCGATTCACCTTTTCGAGGTCGTCTTCGTGCTTTACCAGGGTTCCAAGGAACGGCAGTTCCTTTCGAAGCACCTTTTCACTCACGCCTCCTGCAAGCAACGCGGCTATCCAGTCTATCAATTCGGATGTACTCGGTCTCTTTCTCATCGAGTCAATGCCCCGCAACCAGTAGAACCTCTCCAGGCATTGCCCGGCAAGTTTCTTTTCTATATCAGGGTGATGGACCCTCACAATTCTCTCCATGAGATCCTTGCCCGGAAACTCTATGAAGTGGAACACGCAACGGCGCAGAAAAGCGTCCGGAAGCTCCTTTTCATTGTTCGAGGTTATCACCACGATGGGCCTGTTCTTTGCCTTAAAGGTTTCGCCGGTTTCAGGAATGTAGAAGCTCATCTCATCGAGTTCACGGAGCAGGTCATTTGGAAACTCGAGGTCTGCCTTGTCGACTTCGTCAATCAGCAACACGGTTCTCTCGTCAGCGGTCAGGGCCTTACCCAGGGGACCAAGTTCGATGTACTGCCTGATATCCCTTACGTCTTTGTCGCCGAACCTCGAGTCGTACAACCTCGCGACCGCATCGTATACGTACAGGCCGTCGGTCGCCTTGGTGGTCGATTTCACGTGCCATGTCAAAAGAGGCATGGACAACCCCTTGGCGATACTGTACGCAAGCAGTGTCTTTCCCGTTCCTGGTTCGCCCTTGACCAGCAGAGGCCTTTCCAGCGCAGCCGCCACATTAACGGCATCACAAAGAGCCGGTGAGGCTATGTAATCCCTGGTTCCCTTGAAGATAAAGAAATTCTTTGCCATATCCTGCCTCCTAAAATGCACGTGTGTAATAGCATGACTTTTCCGGCTTGAAAACCTGTTGGAACAGAGAAATTAAAAATCCCCACTGTGCCTGTGTATCGACTGTTAATTAATCATTGGCAACGGCTCCAAAGCCTTGTTACAGTGAAAAACAAATTCGGGATAGACAACATGGATGATTCGGCGACCAATTACAAGATACTGCCGCGAACACCCGGTGGAGGTAATTTGCGCCAGCTTTCTTTCGAATACAGTGCCCCCAAGCCAATCTCGGAACGACGTAAAAACCTCGCGAGCAAAGGTATTACCGACGACAGGCTGAACGGCCGTGTGTACACGCCCATGCCTACGGCTGTCGCAATGCTCGAAAGACTTCCATGGCCTGATGGTGAAAAGACTATCCTGGATCCGTCCTGCGGGGATGGCGTATTCCTTGAAGCCGCAATTCGCAAACTGGCCGTAAGCGCACGGACAAAGGCGCAACTCGAAGCCGGCATCAAGCGAATATACGGATGGGACATCGATCCAAAAGCGGTGGACGCAAGCAGGGAGAGAGTTGAACGGGTTTGTGCAGAACTAGGTGTCACCAATGTGGTTCCAATTGTCAGGCATTGTGATGCACTCGAAAAGACGGATGAAAAATTTGATATTATAGCAGGCAATCCGCCGTATCTCGAAGCCAAGCGAATGCCCACAAGCTTGAAAAAACGTATAAAGTCAAATTTCCCTGTCGCAGCAAAGGGTTCATTCGATCTTTACGCGGCATTTGTCGAACTCTCGGCCAGGCTTCTCAATCCCGGCGGCACCTTGTCGTTCCTCCTACCAAATAGAATCCTCGTAACAAAGTCCGGTTCAAACCTAAGGCACTGGCTACTCGAACAAGGATCAGTAAGAATCGCGGACTTGTCCGACTCTGGAATCTTCGGAAAAACCGCTGCCGTGTATCCGGTGGTGTTCGAGTTTCACTTAAGTGACGAGCACCATTATTCGGTCCAAGATCTTGGCGCCCGTGACGGCATGGAACTCCCGTCCAGTGTCGTGATCGAGCGCCTGGACTGTATAATGCCTGCGCCACCTGCCCATAAAAGCAGCGCGCCTTTGCTGGAAAGGGTATTGACCAGCGCCGACAACAAGAGACTGGATGAGCTTTTCCAGGTACGATGGTGTGTGTCATTCCACAAAACAGGGGTACGGGATGGTTATATCTTTCCCGAATTCCCCAAAAATGCCGTGAATCCCAGGCGATTTCTCGGAGGAGGACGATTTCATGGCAACAGGGAGGTCGAACCCTTCAGGATTTCCTGGGCTGGTCATTGGATCGATTATGACGTAGAACGCTCCAGGCGCGAACACAACATTTTACCTCCAATGAGTATTTTTACCGGTCGTAAGGCGGTGATTTGCCAAAATGCGCGCAGGGGACGCGCAGCCCTGGATGAAAACGGCTTCATTCTCAAGGACACGTTTATTTGCGTGCTCCCAAGACCGGGCATCACCAACAATCCAGGCCGGCTCGAATGGCTCGTCATCCTGCTCAATAGTGATTTCTTTCACTACATGTACGAACAATTGTACGGTGGCACCCGCAAGTCCGGACGGTTCCTGCAGTTCCTGGGAAACTACTTGAAGCCATTCCCAATCGCTGTACCGCGCCATTTCAGCCAAGTCATAAGACTTCACACTGCCCTGGTCGCCAACCCAAAGGACCAGTCAACAAGAAATCAGGCTGAAGAATTCATTCGGCGTACCTATGGCGTGACTACAGACGAAGCGGCACTACTGGACCAATATGAATATCCTGCTTTTTGACCTTAATAACAAAGTGCATTCAAACTTGCCACTGCATCTGAAGACAAGCATTCAGCTCCATTCACAATAATTCGCACCGGCTCCAGGCCTTGAATCCTCAAGGCCAGGTCACGAGAGATTTTAATGGGTGGAATAATAATAATTCTACGAAGTAAACAATTTTTGTTGAACCAATCTATGAAGTCCCATTTTATATCCCGGGCACTATTGACCCTGAAACGAACAATATCTGCCTTGCTTTGAGCAAGCCAAACCAAGCTCTCCCTGTTTGGTTTGCCTGGAAGTTCAATTATCAAGGGAAACAAAGCAGGTCTCCTAGACATTTTCCGGGCCAAACCCAAATCCCTGAGATCATCTTTCCCCGGTTTTACCAGGATGTTGACCCTCTTCAGGTTCTTGGCTATCAGCCAGAATTCCCTGGACCCGGCAATCTGTGGACTTGTTTTCAGCGTAATTTGCACAGGTCCGAACCTGTGAATCAGGTTGAGCATGTTCCGGTCTGAAAGAAACCGGTCACCTACCCGGATTTCAATGCCGGCTTGGCCCAGGTACCGGGCCTGGCGGATATGACTGGGCGTTATTCTATCATTCATGGATAACGTGAAGGTTTGATGTCTAACCTCCTTCAATAACTGGATCAATGTCCCCTTCAGGTAGTTTTCTTGCCCCATGTCTATCTTGATAGTCGCATTCTTGACCTGGTCCAGGAAAAATAAAGCTCTTGGGCCCACATTCTTGGAGATGACAAGCTCTTTTCTGATTGGCCTGCAAGGCAGGCGCACCTGGGCCAGAGATGCCACCAAAAATGAGTCTCCAATCGATAGTAACAGCACAAACAACATAGTAGTCTTTGCTTTGTTCAACAATTGGGCCCAATCCACAAAATTTACTCGAATTCCCTATCCACGGTTGATTTTCCAAGCCATTCCTTCAAGATGGCCCTGGCCTTGCCGTTTTCCCGTTCCACGAGGGCATAAGTAAGGCACGACCTGGCACCCAGGCTGCCCGGATCCAATGATATTATCTTGTTCCACGTGCCGGTATTGATGTAACTCCTGCCAGGTCCCAATCTCAGGAAAACCGGCTTATGAAAATGCCCGAGGATTACCGTGTGAACATCAGGTCTCTTCAGGATCTTCCTTGCAGCTCTCTGGTCCGGGTCTCTTCCCGCAAGGCCCAGGCCCATGAAGAGTTTCAGGGTTGCCAAAAAACCCGGCAATGCGCCTCTCGGGCTCAAAAGGCTTGCAAGAAAGAAAGCTCCTGCCCTGAACCTTGTCCAAAGTCCCCACCAGAAATCGTTCAAGAGTGACCACCTCATGTACAGGCCGAAAGGCTTTACCAGGTCTATGTACGGTCTTTCTTCCTTTATCCTGTTTACGAACCTGATCAGGAAATAACTACCCCATGGCAGGTTCAAGATAGGTTCCGCCAGGCCCTTGGTCAATAAAAGCCTGTTTGGTTCATGCCGATTGAATGGATCGTATTGGTTGCCGTGCTCGATGAAAACACCATCTTCCAGCCGGGGATCGATGGAAAATTCCCAGTTTCCGGGAATCCTTTGCTGCACCCGTTTCTTAACAGCATCGAAGATCAGGCCGGGATCATGGTTGCCCAGCATGCAAAAGACTTTCCTTTTGGGCATGGAAGCAAATGCTGAAAGCGCTGCGAACAACTCCTTGTGTCCCTCAATCACCCTGTCGAGCATTTGCACGGCGCGCTTTTCGCTGATTCGTGTTGGTTTTGGTTCCTCGTAACCGATTTGCAGCAGGTTGAAGAAATCGCCGTTCAATACAAGCTCGATTTTTCCCGGTCCCACGGTGTCCGACGAATAATGCTCCAGGAACTCAATAAACCTCTTGTCCTCATGGAACACCTCGAGAGGATTGGGCGTGCCGTCGGCCAAATAACGACCGGCACCAACGTGGAAATCACTTACAACCAGGGATACTTGCATCAAGACTTGTCGGTGTCCGGGGCCTTACTCTCAGTAGTCTCGAGGGCCTGCGTCTCCCCGGATTGCCCTGTAAACGCCGGGGAAGCCCGCCACCAGTCAGCGGCTTCCTGCAGTAGCACGTTGATTGCAGCGGTCGCAGGAACCGCGATGAGTACACCCAGAAAACCGAAAAGCTGGCCAAAGGCAAGCAATGCAATAATCACCACAACAGGCTTGAGACCCACTCGATCGCCCACCACCTTGGGCGTGATGAACAGGCCATCCAAAGTATTACCTGCTGCAAACACTGCAACGACTCCGACAACCTTCCACCAGGACGTGAAGTTCAATAGTGACATCAACACTCCGAGCAACAGCCCTGTGCTCACTCCGAGGTAAGGCACGATATTCAACAATCCGGCCGTGACACCGATGAACACCGACATCTCCAGGCCTATCATTGAAAGGCCTATACTGTACATGCCGGCCAGGATGAAAACCACGGTTACTTGTCCCCGTACGAAAGAGGCAACCGCCCTGTCCACCCTGGACGCAATCCTAAACACGTTCTTCTGCTTGGCAGGAGGCACGAGTGTCTTGGCTCTATCGATGATCCTCGGATAGTCATATGCGAAATAGATTGCGAACACAGGGATGAGAAGCAAGGAAAACAAGGCGAACAAAAAAGACATGGTTCCACTGAATGCTGTTCCGAGGAACTTGCCTGCTGCTGAAAAGGCTTGTGGAGCGCTTGCCTTCAACGTGTCGAGGTACTCGTCGAAAATAGCCTTCACGTCTTCCGCCGTATCCACCTTGAACCATTCCTGCAAGGTAGGCATCAGGCTTTTTTCGATACGTTCCCTGTACTGGGGCACCCTTCCTGCCAAGTCCCTGAATTCCTGGTCTATCCTTGGTACAAGTATCATGAGAAATATTGCCAGCGCCAGCAGGAATGCCATGAAAATCAGGGTAATCGCCAGCCAACGGGGAACCTTTCTCCTTGTCAGGCCATCGACCGCAGGATGAAGGAGATAGGCCAGGGTAAGCCCCAGCATGGCCGGGATTGCCACACCCCTGACCAAGTACAAGAGATAGACGAGGAACACGAGGCCCGCCAGAACCAATAGGAGCCTGGCCACCGGCGAAGACCGGATTGTCGCCTTGTGTTCAGCCATTCATATCAGTCAGGGTAAAGACTGGTCCCGTTCCTGGTTCCATGCCACCCAATCATCCTTGTCTTCATCTGCGGTAAAGGCCCTGGGCTTGGAGATCTCTCCCTTTGCCGACACCCTCACCTCTTGCATGGCCTTTGCCACGTATTCTTCCCACTGTTTCCTGGAAATCTCGTGCGGACCGGCTACTTCCACTCTCTTGCCACCCTTTGTCTTCCGGGCATATACCGGCGCATTGGAAACGGCAACGACACCACTGTACACCCGTACAAGGGTGGATGTATCCTTTGCCACATCCACTCTGAACACAGTGCCCCTCACACCTGCAACCGCATTCCGCGTCTTTACCTCGAACGAAGAATCATTCCCGAACAAGCTCGTAACCCTGGCCCATGCCTTGCCTGCAACCAGCTTGGCCTTGTATACCTTCTTGTTCTTTTTCTTGCTGTATACCAGGTTCTCCAGGTGGATTATTGTGTCTGCGGCCAGTCGTAACACGCTCTTGTCGGCAAGCTTGAGTTCCAACCTCGTGTCCGCTGCTGTCTTGACCCACCACTTGTCATGTACAGCTTGACCCTTCTTCAATTTCTTCCATGGGCCTTTCTTGGTTTTTGCCCAATGAGCGGCGCCGGACAGGAAGCTGACCCTTGCCTTCGCCTTGGCGGCATTCGCATCGAATCCCGATACCATCATGAAGGCGGCCAGCAATACAGCCAAAATCAAACCAGGTTTTCTTGTCATGTTCATCTTCTCCCCTTGAACCATCCGGTTCCAACCAAGTTCCGTACGATACGACATGCCATCGCAAGTATTGCTTATGGCTTGAGCTGCACCTTGACCAGGTTGGCCTCCACCTTCAATACCTTAACCGAAAACTTGCCGAAATTTTTAGTGGACAGTTCCTTTGCAAAATGGCTGGCAGTGCCTGCGAGCCTCACATCCAACTCGGCTACACCGCCGTCAACGCGCCTCTCGACAACGCTCTTAACGCCGCGCACTATTTCCCCGAGCTTGCTCTTGAACTTCAGCAAGAGGTTGTAGTCGCCAACACCGGCCACAAAAAGCCTTATTCTCTTGGCTGTGGCTACGTCCTTCTGCCATTTATCCAGGATCTTCGTTGCAAGGTCCTCGGCCGCCTTTTGGGCCACTTTTTTCAAGGCTTCCGTGCCGGCTGTCGTCGGATCGATGTGTACCGCAGCCTGGTGCTTCGTGGAAGTAGCTATTACATCGCCGTTGCTGGTATTTACCGCCCGTACACTGATGTTGGCCTGGGCACTGTTCATGGATGTCCCCCTGATGGTTCCTGCATTCTTTGCAATCGCCTGGCCCACGATAACCACCTGTGCATCCGTCAGGTTGGCAATCTCCTTGGCCTGCTGATTGTTGGGTGTGGCCGAGATACTGAATGCCTTGTTCACCTTGATCTTACCTGCCAGAGTCTGGTGATCCACGAATTCGAATCCCTTCTTCTGCAAGACCTCGATCATGGTGTTTTCCACGATATTCATGGAAGATTGGGCCGCTGATGCACCCCACCAGTACGACATATACTCCTGGCCGATGTTCTGTTCTGACACGAGGATCATTATCCTTGGATTCTCCATCTGCTGGAGTAGAATCCCAATGGCCTCCAACTGGTTCGTCAATTTTCCGGTTCCCACCGTGGCCTGGACCTTCACGGTCACCACGTTCCCGTCTTTCTTGGAAGACAGGACCTTGTAGTTGGAAATGAATCCCTTGGCCTTGGTGTAAATCTTGTCCTCCAGGAGCTGGTAGTTCTGCACGACCGACTCGGAAGACACCTGGGTTCCCACCACTTGCTCCACAGCTTTGCGAAGCGCATCCTCGATGGCCTTGTCTCTGGCCATTGCCGCGTCACCGTTGATTATAACGCCTTGGCCCTCGACCACCACGGTCTTGTCCTGACCTGCCTGGGCCTGTCCGACAAAGGCAAAGGAAAAGGTCATTGCCGCAAGGGCGCTTAAAAAAACCGACTTTTTCATAATAGAAGCTCCTTTTTGAAGTCTCCCTGATTTCATATCGAACTACTCCGCATCCGTGACGATCATTACGCGACCGTAACCAAGGAAGCTCAAGTCTTGCTTCCTTGCCTTGAGCTTTTTTACATCTTTTGAACTCAGGATGATATCGCATCCCCCCGGTTTCTTTGCAGCTTTTGCCTTTATGATAAGCGGGTTGCCTGAAACACGAGGGTTGTTCTCGGCCTGGTCCAGGTCTCTTGCATACCCGGCTATTCCGTTTGCTTCGATCCCTTCGGGTGTAACCACGGAAGGTCCGTATACTTCATTACCCTTTTCATCAAGGATTCTTGGCGCCAATGCAGGTGCAATCTTGAGCCCCCTTGCATCTACTATGAGCCCTGTATGCATCTTGGACGCAATCTTTTTCTTGGCGCCGGATTTTGGCGGAAGCAGGGCTTTTGTAAGCGGCCCGTCGAGCCTCATCCTGACAATGACGTCCACGCCGCCGTCACTGAAATATTTTGTATCCAATACCTCAAAATTCTTGACGATGCCCTCAACACGGGTCTTGATCTTCCTGTCCTTCATCTTGTCGCCCACAGAGGATCCGGAATCCACCTTTACCCCTTTCAGGGCCTCGATGATGTTCCTCCATGCATCGATCTTGGCAGCCCTCTCGGCCCCCAGCCTGGCTGCAGCGACATTGGCTGCTTTAAGATTAGGGGCAGCCGTCCCCCTGGCAATTATCACCTTGTTCGCCCAGTCGATCTTGACCTTTCCGTGACCCGGGTCGTTCTGGGCCGAGGTACAAGGCGAATAAGCAAGGGACATAATTGCCATGCCCAAGGCAGTGTAAGATAAAAAACTTCTCATCTCTTTATTCCTCCTCCTGTTGAAAGGTATGAACCGGGACCATTAGCCCTCTTTATATTTTTTCTCTCTTTTTACCCCATTAATATTCACTTTTCTCACTTTTCTCGCTTTTCTCATGTATATACGTAACCTTCAATCGAAATATTCATTCAAAAAAATTTTTTTCAAGGAATTCTCCAAAATGAGCAACCAATCAGCAGGTATTTTATGTATTTCCTGGCTCCTTGTCCAGGCTCCATGTGCCCTCGCCTAATATTTCTTCTATTTCCTTGAATAATTCGTCGCCCGGATGTACCCGAACATCTTCGGGCAGTTCCACTGTAACCCTTGTCTGGTCTTCCGTGCCGACTTCAAGCCTGACCAGGGCGCTTCCAGGATGATTGATGAAAATTCGACGTAATCTTTTCAAAATGTGCGGATCCGCCTTTAACCCGGCTACTTCAACCTTCAAGACACGGAAATCTCCGTGGCTCCGGTGTTCCACGATTCGGGCATCCTGCAGACACGCAGCTCCAGGCCCCAGTTTACCCTGAATCGTCACCATGTTTTCAGCACAAGATGGCAAGGGATCAATAATATCAGCCTCGAGCAGGCCTGTTCCATCCCATATCACTAATGATTCAGTGTCCGCAGCTTTTCCAAGGCCGGATTTTCTGCTGATAACCTCGCCCGAACATGTGACTTCGCTGCCGGGTTCCATGAACTGCGCCTCGGCAATGTTCATCGTCTCTTTTCCACAGGTATCGAGAATATGTGCCAAGTCAAATCCCATTGACTCGATCCACCTGTTGCCGGCTAGTTCAACCGGTACTGCATGTCTGGACTCTGTTGGGAAAAGATCGGTTTGGTGACCTTCCCTGGAAACATTCCTGCCTGTCCAGGACAAGAGCATGGACAACATTTCTTCCAGGCTTTCAATGAGTTCTTGTTTCCCACTCTTGCTTCCACTCTTGCTTCCCAATATTTCACATGCACCTGCAAGCACAAGATTCTTGAGGGCATCACGGGCGACGATGGGCGGTCCTATCCTTTCAAGGAGATCCTGAAATGATGAAAAAACGCCCCTTTGCTCTCTCTCCTGAACCAGCAGACTACCTGCCTGTTCACCGACCCTTTTTACCTGTGCCAATCCAAGTCTCAACCTGCCCTTGTCCAACCTGGGCTGAAGCCCGCTGAAATTTACGTCGGGACCAAGAATTGTAAGCCCATCTGCTACAGCTTCGGACAAGATACGCTCCACTTCACTTGCGGAAGTCCCCATAATAGATAGCAAAGCAGCAGTGAATTCAGGCCTATAACTCGCCTTTACTCCTGCAATATGCATAGCCAATTCAGCCCGTGAAAGAGCCTCGGCCCTGGTCAGGCCCTGCTTTGGAAAATACATGAAGCTCCTGAAAATATCCTCGGCCACACCGGAATCGATCTTCCTTTTTTTCAGGCCATCAATAAAATTTTTTTTCTGCGAGACGATCCCGGCTGTATTCCCATTCTTGATTGCCGAAAGGAGCGCATCTGCCCTGGGCCTTGAAAAACCGGCGATGGTAGTCGCCAGCTCCAGGACCTGGTCCCTGAATAACACCAGGCCGAACGTCTCGGCAAGCAATTCGTCGACATCCTTACCGAGCTGCGGCACAATCTCCTGGCCCGTAGCACGCCTCGCATACACCTTCGGCACTTCTCCCTGGTTCACGAATTCATGCCTATTGAGTGCTATCAAGGTCGCAACCTCTTGCAACGAAGAAGGAGCGAGTTCCTTGAGGCTCATTGTTCCACGCCCCTGGTCCAGGGAAGGAATTCCAATCGTGCTTCCCCTGGCAATCAGCTTGATACCCGCGGGATTTTCAGGCCCGAAAGTGGATTCGGGGTCATGCCCCCTGAAATCCCTTACCTGGTCCATGGTAATGGTAAGCACGTCCAAAGCTCTCGAAACACCCGGCTCGAATGAAAATGCTCCAAGGTCGCCCAGGTACCTCGAGTCAACCATTGCCTCGAACAATCCGTCGTCTCTTTTTTTAAGCGGCATGGTTTCCACCAACGGCCTGTTTGAAAAAGCTACTGCAACTGCCGCTTCATCAAAGCCTTTTGCCAATCCGACGAGTACCTGGGCTGTCTCTTCGAACCGGCCCGGCTCCAACTCCCCTTCCATCGACAATTCTTTCAAAGCCTGCCTCTGGTACAACACCTGAATGGACGGAACAAGGCAAGCCTTGACTTCGTGAAAGTTCCCCTCGATCCCACCTAACTTGTAAACCATGGCCTTAAGCAAATCCTGTTTTTTTTCAGAGCCTATTGTCACGTGGAGCCTGGCCTTCCTCCCGACAAAAGAAACCCGATGCAGCACGGGATCAACGTCGGTCAAGCCCATTGCAAAGGCCATCACGCTGCCGGCAACTTCACTATCGTATAGGGAAATGTGTGCGCCCACTGATTCCGCTGCATTGCCTGCCAAGTAACACAGCAGGAAACGGTATGCATCATCGCCCAACTCGTCCAATTCGGCATTTAGCCTCCTGAAATAGACCTCGGGCTGGGATTCGGCCGGAATCTTTTGCTCCAGGTTGTCCCATGCTATCTTTTTCAGTAAGTCGTGGTTGCTTACTTTTTTTTCAGGCGTGGTTTCGACCTGTTTTCCCGGTTCGAACTCCACACCCGAAAAGTTGAATACTTGCCTTGAAGCCGGCGGCTCCCATGTTTTACACATACCGGCAACCAACATGGTATTGTCAAGGGCATCCTTGAAATTGGAAAACCGTTCTTGAAGGTTGTTTCTCGAACACAGCGAAAAATCGCCGTCATAATTATACAGACTTTGCAGATCTTCTCTGGATCTCCATAGAGCGCGGATAGCCCTCTTGGACACCCGGTCATGCCACCTGCAATCATTGGTTGCAACCAATTTCAGGTCGAGTTCATTCGCTATTCGTGCAAGATCCGATACCTGTTTTCCATCCCCGGGCCTCAAGTGATCTTGTACTTCCACGAAGAGCCTGTCTCCTTTGAACACCTCCTTCAGTCGCACTATCCTATCCAGGTAATCATGAGCCGGATTTTCGGACAGGCCGGTCCCGACAGATCCATTATGGCAGCCCATTAAAGCTATCAGGACTTTTGAAAACTCCTCAATCCACTCCAACCTGCAACATTGCAAACGCGGTTTATTGCTCTTTTCCCCGATCGCAGGCTGTTCAGTGGTTTGTTTGAAGCCATTGTCGATATTTTGCGATTCGTTCTCTTCCACCGCCTGCTCATTTGCTGCCATCGAAAGCAGTTCGCACAATGCAGAGTACCCGGCTCTCCCGTCAGCGAGCAGGATCAGGTGATACGATTCAAGGCCATTGTCCGGACCGACAAGCACCTCGCTGCCTATGATCGGTTTTACCCCTGCCTTCAAGGCCGCGGCCCTAAACCTGGGCGCACCTGCTACCGACATCCGGTCTGTCAGGGCTACTGCAGGTTGCCTATGCCCGGCGGCAGCCTGAACAAGTGTTTCAACGGACAATGCGCTGGACAATGTGCTTCTGAAAAAAGTGTAATCCGAATGAACATGCAGATGAACGAATCTCTCGTGCCTCAAACGCTTTCCCCCGGCCTCGATTTAAAGATCATTCCCACTCGATAGTAGCGGGAGGTTTGGAAGAGATGTCATACACTACACGGTTCACCCCCTCCACCTCATTGATGATTCGGTTTGATATACGCATGAGCAAGTCAGCCGGAAGGGGTGCCCAATCCGCGGTCATGCCGTCCATCGAGGTCACAGCCCTGATGGCGACGGCGTTCTCATATGTCCTCTCGTCTCCCATCACACCCACTGATTTCACGGGTAGTAATACAGCAAAACATTGCCACAATTCCTCGTAAATGCCTGCTCCCCTCACTTCTTCTTCCACTATGACATCGGCATTCTGTAAAACCTTGACACGCTCCACCGTAACTTGGCCAAGTATACGCACTGCAAGTCCGGGACCTGGAAACGGGTGGCGATACAATATCCTTCTGGAGAGTCCGAGTTCAGCGCCCACGGCCCTGACTTCATCCTTGAAAAGTTCCCGCAAGGGCTCAACGAGCCTAAGATTCATGTTCTCGGGCAGGCCGCCGACATTGTGATGGCTCTTGATCTTGGCGCTGGGGCCTTTGAACGAAATGCTTTCTATCACATCCGGATACAAGGTGCCCTGGGCGAGGTACTCGACGCCTTTCAATTTCGACGCCTCTTCCTCGAAAACCGCTATGAATTCTTTTCCGATTACCCTTCTCTTTTCCTCCGGATCATCAACGCCTCCGAGCTTTGAAAGAAATCGCTCCCGTGCATCCACGGCCTTCAGATTAATCTTGTAATGGTCTCTGAAGAGCCTGATCACACCCTCGGCCTCGCCCTTTCGAAGCACGCCGTTGTCAACGAATATACAGGTCAGTTTGTCACCCACAGCCCTGTGCACAAGTACGGCTGTGACCGACGAATCCACTCCACCGGACAGGCCGCAGATGATCCCCTTGTCTCCAACCTTTTGTCGCACATCCCGGATTGTCCTCTCCACAAAGCTGTGGGTTGTCCACGTAGGCCTTACGCCGCATATCCTGAATAGAAAATTGGAAAGGATTTCTTCGCCCCTTGGAGTATGTACTACCTCGGGATGAAACTGCACACCAAACAAGTTACGCTCACTATCCGCCATGGCTGCGCAAGGCGAATTTACACTCCTTGCGATGGCTCCGAATCCTTCGGGCGGCTTGGCGACCCTGTCGCCATGGCTCATCCACACGGGAATCTCTTCTTTTCTCTTGAAACCGTGGAATAATTCCGAGCCGCCGATTTCAAGCACGGCCCGGCCGTATTCCCTCCTATTGCTCTTTTCCACTTCCCCGCCGAGCAACAACGCCATGAGCTGCATTCCATAACATATGCCCAATACGGGAACACCGTATTCGAACAGGCCGGTGTCTATTTTCGGTGCACCCTCATCGTGAACACTCGACGGCCCCCCGGAAAGAATTATTCCCCTTGGTTTCCAGGAACGAATATCTTCCATGCTCATGTCATACGGATGAATCTCGCAATATACTCTTTGTTCCCGGATCCTTCGGGCTATCAGCATGGTATATTGGGAACCGAAATCCAGTATGAGAATCCTGCTTTCGTCTGTTTCGCTCATCTCGTCTCCTGTATTTTGTCTCCCCCATTTTTCTACCGCAACAAGACGGAATATGACATTAACAACATCATGTCCTGCAATCAACCGTATAACCGGATTACCGGATTGGCCTTATTTTCCGGCGGCCAGACGCAAAGCCTGATTTTCGGTTATCACCCTGCCGATCTCATTGCTCCACCTTGCCCGGTTGGACAGCAATTTCAGGCCCAAATCAAGGTTGGTTTCAAACTTGAGCATTTCGCAAAACAGGGTCCCACGCATGCGTACTGACTTTACCTTGTCCATGAACATCTCGGCCAATAAGTGATCCCTTTGGAGTTCCGCACTCTTTTTTACGTATAAAGCGCCTGCACCCGGCAGTATTATCAGTTCCAAAGGCACGGGCCCTTTTCCAGGTTTCCAGTCTTTCCTTACTTTTGAAATGAAAGAAAAGGTATTCCAGTAAGAGTCGAGTGAAACACCCAGCCTGAGCTTCTTGACATTCGTGTAATAGTAGTGAATGCCGATATCGTACCCGCCCTTTTCGTGGACGAAATCCAAGGCCGAATCAAAATCGCTGTATGAATGGACTTCATGTTCTCCCTTGTATAATTGTATCAAGTCCGGTGAGCCACCCCGCCTGTCCATAACAAGAAATCGGGCCATTTCAATATCCTCCCCGAAAAAGATTAAGAATAGTCTATTACCATGCCTGGTGCCGGTCAAACGTCAAACGCCCCCACCCAAGTTGATTTTTCATGTTTCACTTTTTTTAGGGCCGAATTAATACATGGCATGCATGTAATAACCTGCAAAATGGGTTATATTGTTGATTTGGATGAAAGGTTTTCAGCACC
>JAADFL010000125.1 GCA_013152945.1 Deltaproteobacteria bacterium
AGATAAAGACGCGGGAACATCATATTGAGCCACTTGGTGTGGAAGCGGCCCTCATTTGGAGTATTGGTGGAAAACTTCCTGCCTTCCCCGTCCACAAGCCCGGCGTATTCCAGATAGGTCTCCAGAGACTCCGAATATTTGTCGGGGTAGATAAACTCCTTGCCGGTGTTGTAAGGCGGGTCGATATAGATCATCTTGACCTTGCCGTAGTAGCTTTTTTGCAGGAGCTTGAGTACTTCCAGGTTGTCGCCCTCGATGAAGAGGTTTTCGGTCCCGTCGAAGTTGACCGATTCCTCCCGGCAGGGCTTGAGCGTGGCCCGTGTTGGCTCCTGAATGAGTTTCATACAGTCCTTTTTGCCGGGCCAGTCCAGTCCAAAGCGTTCGCGCCGGGATTCAAAGAGGTCACTGAAAGTCCCTAGTTCTGCCTTGAGTTTTTCAAAGTCAATACTCTCGACCAGTTCGCCCTTGGCGTTGACCGTTTCAGTAAACACCGACGGAAACAGGGCTTTCAGTTTTGCTCTGTTTTCCGCAGAAATGTCCATGGACTGCAGATCCATTTTCTCAGGCATTGGTTTATCAGTGCTCATCCTGGTACGCTCCTTAAATCAATTTCCACTGTATGGTGAAGAGAGTTTCTTCTTCGATTTCCTGATCCAGCCGCGCCTCAATCCGGTCAATCAAGGTATCTTTTTGTCGTTCGATTTCACGGGCAGCCTCGTCGTATTCGCGCCAGGCATTGTCACGTTTTTTATCAAGGCTACGAATCTTTTTCTGTAAAGCCAGTTTTTCGGGAAGATTCGGTGCCATGCGCGCCTGTTTTTTCAGATCGGCAATCTGGTCGTCGTAATCCTTGAGAGTCGATTTCAAGCTCTTGCGCTTGTCCTCTGCCCATCGATTAAGTTTGTCCATTTCTTCTTCAAAAAAGACGGCGTTACGCTCGGAAATATCGCTTAAAATAGCATTCTTCTGTCTGACATAAGAAGCCTTGACAGCATCGCAAAAAACGCTGTCTATTGGTTTTACTGTTGCTTTAAGGTTGAAGAGGCGTCGGGCCTGTTCTGAGTCCAATTCATGGCCGTCAGTGGTAACTGCGGCGACAATAATATAGTCTTCAGCTTCCAGTGCCGTTACTGTCATGCGGGCAGCGGTAAGTATTCCTGATTTGCCTATCAGATCCTTTAAGATAGAGATATTTATGGAACTGCCGGAGTAATCGAAGACGAGTTCTGCGGCTGGGAGATTCCTGCAACTGGTACTTTCCAACACCCACCTTGCCAGCGGATGTTGCAAGCGGTAATGGTGCCCTTGTAGATCTTGCCGCTTGAGTGTATAAACACCGAGAGGAATACCGTTTTCGGGAACTCGATTGAGGCGGAATGTCAGCGCCTTGTCATCAAAGCTGGCATAGCCCTCCAGGGCGTGACGGGTAGTCTCCCAGAGAAATGCTTCATAACGATTGAGAGAATCTGTTGCTTCGACTTTGTAAACATTGAGTTTTTCCGCCACCTCGGCATCAAAATTTTCAAGCAGTTTCTGGCGGGTAGAACGCATATTTTCACTGATCTGTGTGCTCAGTTCCGCCTGGAGGGCGTCGAAAGATTGCTGTATCTCCTCTGGAGTACGGCAGGTCTGATAAATCTCTGCAATGCGCTTTTCGAAGTCGATGCCGGATTCTATACTGCCGAGCACTTCGTCGCTGGCGCCGAACACCCCGCTGAAAAGTTGAAACTTCTCGGAAAGCAGTTCGTAGACACGCTGATCAGCCGCGTTGTTCTTATTAAGGAAATTCACTACCACCACATCATGCTGTTGGCCATAGCGATGACAGCGGCCGATACGCTGCTCAATGCGTTGCGGATTCCATGGCAGATCATAGTTCACCACCAGAGAGCAGAACTGGAGGTTGATCCCTTCGGCGGCTGCCTCGGTGGCAATCATGATTTTGGCGTTATCACGAAAGTAGTCCACCAAGGCGGCCCGTGTGTCTGCCGTGCGGGAACCGGTAACCTTGTCAGTTCCCTCAAAGCGGCGTCTCCACTCCGCGTAAATCTCTCGCGCTGCCGGATCGCTGTTTGCCCCATTGAACAGAACAAATTCATCGGCATAGCCGTTTTCAGAAAGCAACTTTGCCAGATAATTTTGTGTACGACGGGATTCTGTAAAAATGACTGCCTTCTCTGCACCACCCAGATCCGTGGTCATCCGGAAGCCGATATCCAGTGCCTGAAGCAGGGACTCTCCTTTGGCGTTTTGAGATATCTGCATGGCCAATTCAAAAAAAGAGCGCAGATCGTCTATTTCTTTCCGAATGGCTTTCCGTTCTTCCTCTGTCAGCACTTCCGGAGGTTCTTCTCCGCTAACTTCAAGCTCATCAGCCAGTTCTTCGTAGGTTTCAAAATCATCTTCCAAATCGTAATCTTCCCGGCACAACTCTTCATCTTCCTTTAGACGTCTTTCCAATTTATTCGCCAAAGTGTCCAATGCCCCGGCAATGGCGAAGGTGGAAGAAGCCAGCAGTTTACGCAACACCAATATCATAAGAGATCGCTGACTGGCTGGAAGGGCATACAGGTTAGGCCTGCGAAGGTACTCTGAAACCATGTCGTACAGGACCTCTTCTTCTTTAGTAGGAATGAACTCCTGCGTGTAGGCCTTTCGTTCGGTAAAGCGGATATATTCTAAAACCTGCCTGCGAAGCGTACGTTTACAGATCGGTTTCAGGCGCTGCTTCAGGTCATCAAAACTGTCGTCCGACGAGAGACGGGCAAATTGGGTACGAAAACTCTTCAAATCGCCAAAGGCGTGTTCATCAACGAAACTGACCAGTCCGTATAATTCCAATAGTGAATTTTGAAGTGGGGTGGCCGTTAAAAGTATCTTGGGGGCATGTTCCAATGCCTGTTTCAAGTCCCGGGCAATCTTATTGTCACTCTTATAAACATTTCTCAGGCGATGGGCTTCATCAATAACCACGAGATCCCAATGGATCTCCCGCACATAGTCCGCTTTGTTTCTGGCAAAATGGTATGAGCAGATAACAATTTCGGGAATATCAAACGGATTTCGTGTGCCATTTCTGATCGCCTCATTAAAAGTGCGGGCTTCCAATATCTGTGAAGGCAGGTAGAATTTCTCCAGCAGCTCTTGATGCCATTGTTTGCGAAGACTTGATGGAAGAATTATAAGAATCTTTCTCTTGCGCTCTGCCCACTTCTGCGAAAGGACGATGCCTGCTTCAATGGTTTTACCCAGCCCCACTTCGTCGGCAAGGATGGCTCCCTTGGACAAGGGAGAACGAAAGGCAAATAAGGCGGCGTCAACCTGATGGGGGTTCAGGTCAACCTGGGAATCCATCAAGGCTGCCGTAAATCTCTCGACACTGTCAGTCGGGCACCGTCGCAGCAGCTCGTGGGCATACAGCTTTGCATGATAGTCCGTTGTCATCTACTTGTTTCCCGCTTGGTTTGATTACTCCCGCCTGACTTCACTTACTCACCCTCCTGAACTTCCAGATCCCATCCCGTGTCTGTCGATCCACTTGTAAACGGTGTCATTGCTGACACCAAGGTACTGGCGTATCTCCTCAACCTCAGGTTCTTTTGTTTTCACTTTACCCCGAATACTCTTGAATTGTCGCCACGGTCTCGTGACCTGCCTGCCGGCAAGGCGGGCAGAGCACGAGGATAAGCGACAGAATTGCCGCAATTTACACCATTATGAAAATACACTAAAACTTTCTGCGATGTCAATTATTTGCCGTTTTAAGCCGGAAAAGCCCGCATAACTCCGACATCAACGCCGTATGCGAGGATCCGGTCATTTGCAGTCAACCCTTTGTAATACCGGACAATTTTTGCAACGAGTTGCTGCAAGTATTTAGGTTTGCCCTCTGACAATCGTGGCCACAAGCCGTGGCATGATCAGGAAACCGACATGGTTAGCGGTCATTGGCCTCTCCTCCCTTTCTGCAACTGCAACTCCAGGAGAACTTTTTGCCTTTTTCCGTCAGCCTGTATTTCTGCAACCGGCTTCTCGGTTTTTCGGGAATGGTGTACTCGATGAGTCCTGCCTTCATTGCCGGATGGATATATGTTTCCCGGAGCCGGCGGCGACTTTTCAGGCCAAAGGCCTGCAAAAATCTCGGCATTGCCCGTTTCTTTGTCCTGCAACAGCAGAAGCAACCGCTTCACATACTCGTTGACTGGTGCCGTGACTGAGCCGGTCAACCGTGGTTGCTCTTCGATCACGATTTCTTCACTCAGCGGAAAGATAAAGCGCGTCCGCAGGCCAAGTTCCGTAATGGAAGGCTCAGGGAAGCCTGCCTTCGCGCAGAGACGGATCATCTCCAACCTCCGGACACAACGCAAAAACATGTCCGCAAGGCACGATTCTA
>JAADFL010000126.1 GCA_013152945.1 Deltaproteobacteria bacterium
GACATATTGGAAAAAACCATGGAAAACGCGGAGATCTCTTTATTCAAATAGAAGTTATGGAGCACCCTCTTTTCGAACGGCATAACAACGATTTGAAATACATATGCCGAATTTCCATGGCGCTTGCCGCCCTTGGCGGTTTTGTGGAAGTGCCTCTCATTGAAGGGGGCTCCAATAAATTGCAAGTGCCGCCCGGAACCCAGACCCTTCAAACCATTACATTCGAAGGGCTTGGGGCCTATTCGATTGAGACCGGCAACAGAGGAAATATGGTGGTGGAATTCTTCGTTCAAACACCATCCAACCTCTCCAAGGAAGAAAACCGGCTTCTCTCGGAGTTATTGGCATTGGAGGCGAAAAAGGACACATGAAAAAAAGGAATATAAACAAACTACTGGAAAACTTCATTTCAGTCATACTGTGCTCAATGACCATGATCTCTTCATGCGCCGGCGCAGAAATTGCGGATGAAACACCAGAGCAGAACTGTGACAAAGAAAAGGCGTCAAAGGACCTCGAAACGGCAAAGGCTGTTTTACAACAGGGAGGAAATGCCACAGCCTTGCTGAAAACCATAGTCACACAATGTCCGGGAACCACACAGGGGACCAAAGCGTTGGCTGCCTTATCCGGCTTGCTTATGAAACAGGGAGAGTGCGATAAGGCGGTATCCATTATCGAGTCCAAATTCGACAAAGACGCCGAAGGCCCTGCTGCATCCAAGACAAGACGCATACTTGCCTTGTGCCGTCTCGAGCTTGGTAAAAAAGACATGGCTGCCAAGGAACTGGAACAAGAGGTGGACCAAGCAGAAGATGAGGAGCATAAGATAAAAATCGCCGCAGATATTGCGAATGACCTTTGGCGGACCGGTCATTATCCGGAGGCGGTTAAATACTATGCCAGCTTCTACCAGGGGGCTACGGAAGCGGAAAAGAATTTTATCAAGCAAAGAGTCATCAATGCTCTGGATTCCAAGATTCCAATCGCGGATCTGAAACAACTCTATGATTCACTCAAAGAGTCAGGAGGATTCCCGACAGGATACCTGGCATACAAACTGGCGAAGGTTTTTTATCATACGAGACAATACACGGCCTGTCAAAAGCTCCTGGCGGGAATAGTGGCTGCCTTTCCCGACCATCCGCTAATCAAACAGACGAAGCAGTTTCTGGAACGAATGAGGGAACGCTTCAAGGTCGATCCAAGGGCCTTAGGGGTTATACTTCCACTCTCCGGCAAGTACAAGATATTCGGGGAGAAGGTCCTTCATGCCATGGAAATGGCGGCCGAGCCGCTTAAAAAAAAGGGAATGGCCCTCATAATCCGTGATTCAGCCGGCAATGCCGACCAGGCTGCAAAAATGGTACATGATTTGGTATTCAATGAACACGTAATAGCCATTGTAGGCCCCCTCTTGAGTGCAACCGCACGAGCAGCAGCCCTCAAGGCGGAAGAGCTGTCTGTTCCACTCATTGCCATTTCACAGGCCGAAGGTCTACCCGAACTGGGCACTTACATCTTCAGGCACTTCCTTACCGACAAGATATTGGCAAAGGCTCTTGCAGATTATGCAGTCAAGGAATTAGGATACAAAAAATTCGGCATTCTCTATCCAAACCACCCGTATGGCAAGGGATTGATGAATGCCTTCTGGGATGAACTGAAAACCCTGGGCGGAGAAGTTACGGCCTGTGAATCGTACCCCTACGATACCACGACATTTACGGATGAAGTAAAGAAGCTGGTCGGTCGTTACTATGTAGATGCCAGGCCGGAGTACTGGCGATTTCGAAATGACAACAGGAAAAAGTACAAATCACCAACGAGGTGGCGCCACGCTTTAGAAAAATTCCTTCAAAATGGGCTTACACCCGTGGTTGATTTCGACGCGTTGTTCATTCCGGACTACTACAAGACGGTAAGCCTCATAGGCCCTGCCCTGGCCTTCGAAGACATCGAAGTCGATCAGGACAACGATTACCTGAAACGAAAGTTAATGGATAAGTATAAAAACATTTTACACAGACCGTTGAAATTGGTCAGGCTTCTGGGTGCGAACGGTTGGAACAATCAAAAATTGATAGAGCGCTGTGATAAATATTGCTTCGGCGCCATCTTCGTGGATGCTTGGAATCCGGCCAGCGATGATCCGAAAGTTCAAGCATTTATCGCCGATTATTCCAAGTCGTTCAATGAAACACCCGGGCCGATCGAGGCATTTGGCTTTGACACACTCAAGCTTGTGCGGAGCGTAATTGAAACCACCAAGCCCGATTCAAGAGAGGCACTCAGAAATGCATTGGTCATGATGAAGCCCTTCGACGGCCTTACCGGGAAAACACGATTCAACTCCGATGGTGAAGCCGAAAAGAGCCTCTTTTACTTCAAGGTAACGAAAGATGGTTTCGAAACAATAAACGAGGTTGAAGGCGGGGACACAAAGGAAAAGGCTTCAGGAGGAGGCACTTGAGCAACGGCCGGGAAAAACGTCCCTTGGGTTGGCCTGTCAATCTCTTACTATTCTTGGCCACCTTATGGACAACACTTGCTGCAGGCGCCGGCCATGAGGGCCTTGCCTGGGCCGACTTTCTTACCGATCCGTGGCGATTCCTTCAATTAGGTTCACCTTTCGCCTTTTCCCTGATAGCAATTCTAGGAGCCCATGAAATGGGGCATTATCTTGTGGCCCGCAGGTATAAAGTCGACGTATCCTTGCCTTTTTTTATTCCTATTCCCACAGAGATCGGCACCTTCGGCGCAGTCATCAAGATGCGTTCTTCAATCCCATCGAGACAAGCGCTGCTCGACATTGCTGTTGCCGGACCTCTGGCCGGGTTCCTCGTGGCACTGCCGGTTTTGTGTCTGGGCATCCTGCTATCCAAGGCCATCCCATTAAAAGATCTTCAGGGCCTGGGCGGCATATACTTCGGCGAACCGTTGATCTATAAAATCCTTGTGCATCTGTTACGTAACGATCCGCCTGACACGACATTGTTTATGAACTCATTTGCTTTTGCCGGTTGGATTGGTCTGCTGGTGACATTCATAAATTTGTTTCCCGTGGGCCAGCTAGACGGAGGGCACATCGAATTTGCACTAGTCGGGTCGTCCGGAAACAAGTTATCATATTGGATGACGAGGTTGCTTTTATACTGGGGATTACTGGGTATGGCCAACTGGATTCTTTGGGCTGGGCTGGGTGCTGACGGATGGCTGGTGAAGTTCCTTCTCTCCTGGTGCTCACCTTTGTACTTCGGATGGGGCCTGATACTGTTAATCCTCACGGGAATGTTTGGGGCAAGGCATCCCTCGGTCGAAGTCTGGTCTCCTTTGACAAATGGCAGGAAGGTATTGGCAGTCCTGGGAATACTTGTGTTTGTGTTGGTTCTCATGCCGGCGCCGATATCAGTAGAGGTTTTCTAGTCATGTCCGAACCCGGCATATGTCCGAAGTGCGGCGCCAAGAGGATCGAGGGGAGACCGGATTGTCCGAAGTGTGGTCTGATCTTCTCAAAACTGCCGTCTAATTTCGATCCACTTTGGGGGGATTTGGACTCGCCCGGCACCAGGATAGCCAGACGGCTCACGGAAAAAATGGAGAATGACTGGGGTAACGACGAGCTACATCACAACTTTGTCGAGCATTGCACAAGGATCGGCAGACTGGACTTGGGTATTCGTTATTACAAATCCTTTGAAAGAAAACATCCGGGAGACGGGACTGCACAAAAAAAAATCAAGCAACTGGAAAAATTAGTCAACTTCATGTACATGGAGAAACTGAAAGCAAAAAAGATGCCGGCCCTTCCCCCGAAGCTTAAAAAATGGCTTCCTTATATATTAATCCTGATCTCGGTCGGCGCCACATTATGGTACACGCTGACGCAGCTTTCGAGCTTTTCAAGCAAGTTTACCGGAGTTTAGA
>JAADFL010000127.1 GCA_013152945.1 Deltaproteobacteria bacterium
ACCAATAATTCCTGGGGCGTTGCCCCAGGCTATTTTATTTCGCCCCTTTGGGGCTTTTGGGGAATTGGTTTTATTTGATTTAATCGGAAATGATTCAATAAAGGACGATGTCCCTATGATGCGGGATGTATGGCCGGATGCTTTGAATGCTTGGCACCAATCAAGCCCTGAAGGGGCGTAATATGTCAGCCAGAGGCAACGCCCCTGGAATTGTTGCTGACATTTTAATTCGGCTATCACAGATTGTCTTTGTAACCTTGCCAATAATACAGGACTCTAATAAAGTTTTGAACATGTACATTTCTATTGCAAAGCTGGAAACGGAATTCGGATCGATCTATGTCGCCGGTTCTAAAAAAGGCGTGGTAATGGTGGACCTCGGGTCGCCTTCTTTGGTTGTCTTCCGGGAAAGGTTGAAGAAACATGTAAGATGCATCGGGACTAACGAGGTTATAATTAAGGATGATGACGGATTGCTCGATGATTCAATTAAACAACTGGCTGATTACCTTGGAGGCAAGAGAAGGAAATTCAGTGTTTCACTCGTTCTGATAGGAACAACATTCCAAAAAAGAGTATGGATGGAATGCTCGAAGATTGGTTTTGGTGAGACGATCACCTATAAAGAATTGGCGAAAAATATCGGCAATCCCGGTGCGGCAAGGGCAGTCGGTGCGGCATTGGCTGCAAACCCTGTCCCCATTTTTATTCCATGTCACAGGGTGGTCGGCAGCAGGGGGAATCCGGGAGGCTTCAGCGCAGGGATCGACCGAAAGATAGCTCTACTCGATATTGAAAAATCATATTTGCCCTTGGTTGCGAAGTAGTATATTTAGGCTGGCATAGAGTGATTGCGACAATCGTTACCAAGGGCTGGTTATTTGATCAATATTTGGGATTGGGCGCCAGGGGCGGTACAGTTGGACGAGCAAGAACAAAAGAAAGAAACACCGGAAGATAAGGCGGCGGAGAACGTTTCCGTTGAGCCGCTTTCCGAGGACATTGATTCAAAGGCCAAGATATTCAAGGCAGGTGAAGTTTTTCGTTCCTTGGAAAGAACGCTGAAAATCAGAAGGTTGTACTCTCCCACCAACCAGGCGTACAAGACAGCGATAGACCACTTGGCGGAGCGGCTGGGCCAGTACCTGCAGGAATTCGATATTCTTTCTGTTAGAGTGACCGCAAAGGGAATAAAGCTTGGAAGGGATATTCCAATTTATGAAAACGACGACAAGGAATCGAGCGTCTCATTTCAGCTCTACAAGGACGGCATCAGGAGAATAAGCTTTTCCCTGGGTCTTGATAGAGAGGAGATGGTACGGTTCATCGGCGTACTGGAACTCGACAGGGAGGGCAGGACAGCATTTGACGATGACCTGGTAACCCTGTTGTGGAAAGGAAATTTTGAAAATATCTCATATAGAGTGGTCGATCCTGTGCTGGACGAAGAAGTGGAAGACGAACTTGATGATGGAACCACGGTTGGGGGATTGGCCGGCAGAGGGGGCGATGCCATCAAGTCGTTGCGCGGTGAAGTCAAGGAGTTTGTTCGAAAGGTAAGCTCTTCCCTAATCGATAGAGCCGATCTCGGTAAGGATTCGATAGGCGGAGGGGAGGACAGGGGCTACCAGGATGATGTCCCCATTGCTTCGGAGGAGAGGATTCAGAGTAACCTCCCGGTAATAGCAAGGTTGGACAGCCAGGAAATTGAAAGATTGAAGAAAGAAGTTTCTTCCAACAAGAATGTGGGGACTCTCGACAAGTTTGTGGACATACTGCTTTTACTATTGTCAAAAGAGGGTGATTCGCTCGAAAACAATGAAGCGGGACAAATAGTATGGGCATTGATGACCGGTTATTTCAATGGCGGTTATTTCGCAACCTTGAATGTGCTGATAGAGAGATTGAAGTCATTGGACGGTAAGGTGTCTCCCGGCTTGTGGGAAGAAGTGAAATCGAAAATCGAGGCACTTGGTGAAGAAGCGCTTCTGTCCAAGCTGCCGGACATCTTTAGCAGGGGCTATCAAGGTGGTACGGAAAGCCTGGGCACTTTTTTGAAGAATTTGGGGCCGAATTCCACAAAGCCCCTGCAAAGTTTGTTGGCGCGCTTGAAAGGTGACTCCAAGCACAGGCAGTTGGTGCTCGAGGCGTTGATAGCCGGAGAGGATAGGGAAATATCCGAAATTGCCAGGGGTCTTCTTGATGTCGACCAGGATATTGCATTAGCCACGATTTCCGTGCTAAAGGCCAGGAAGGATCGGGCATCGATACATTATCTGCCAAGTGCGATGAAGCATGCGGATTCCATGGTAAGAATAGGAGCCATTGATGCATTACGCAGGTTTTCCGATCCAAGGGCTACTGTTGCCATGTTGCGCGGGTTGGAAGATTACGATGGCCAAGTGCGATTGTTTACGCTCAATGCTCTAAAAGGAAGGAAGGATCCCAGGGTCAGTACAAGGGTAAGCCAGGTGATCGACTCCAAGGGTTTCATGGAACGGTCGATCTGGGAGCAGCAGCACTATTTTGAGCTTTTAATCGAAAACAGGGGGCCTGTGGCCTTTGGTATCTTGAAGGAGAAACTCACAAAGAAAAAATTATTCGGCGGCAAGAATCGGGAAAGAGTACGGATTGCTGCAGCCAAGGCATTGGCGGAATTACCCTTGCCAAGTACCGTCGAGTTGTTAAAACATGTCAAGGAGAAGGAATCAGGTGATTTGGCAAGGGCATGCGAAGAATCTCTGATGGAGCTTGCAAAACCCAGGGGTGGAACAGGCGACAATGGTGAATGACGATCGGCTAGTACCGGCAGGAGATAGCAACCTTCCTTTGGCCCCGGCTCGCAGAAGGGTGGAAAAGTTTGCCACGGGTTTTATAAAGGCACTGTTTCGCATTCTCAAGATAGCCCGGCTTCATGATGTAAACAACAAGGCACTGGTCCATCCAATTCAGGATTTTGTTTCAAAGGTTGAAGATGGGTTGAGAATTCTTGGGCCCATAAACTTCAAGTGGGGAATCGACATTTTCAAAGTTAATGATATCAGGTTGAGATTGGATGATGACTCGTTCAATTTGGCGAGGTTGATGGCGGATAACTTGAGGGAGAGAGGAATCGGCTCACTGTATTTGAGCAGGAACATAGAAGGTGAACAGGTAAAGGATTTTCTCAAGATGTACCTTACCGCTCCTCATAACAGGGAAGCATACGATCTACTCAACAGAGAACTCGATAAAGCAGGAATACCCATTAGGACAGGCCCTTTGTCCATGGGCACCGGAGAGGGCGGTTACGAAATGGTGGACGTGGATAGGAGAGTCCATGCATTGATACTATATGGCAGAATGGTCGCCCTGATGAAACGCGTGGTGGCTGGAATGGAAGACAAGAGTGAGGTCAAAATCCTGTCGAGGAGGCTGCAGAGATGTACTCAGGGATTGGTGGACCTATGCGAGGCCGAAGCTCATTCCATAATTGGTTTGGCTCAGATAAAAGATTATGATGATTATGAATATCACCACGTTATCAACGTTGCGGTTCTTTCCATAGTGCTGGGACGGGAAATCGGTCTCGAGAGAACCGAATTGAACGAACTTGCCTCATGTGCCCTGTTTTACGATATCGGAACGTTCAAGATTCCCAATGATGTCCTGTACAAGAGGGGTAAACTGTCGGAAGACGAATGGAATGTAATCAAGAGACACCCGATGTTGACCGTATCCACCATACTCAAGATGCAGGGATTTGCTCCGTCCATACTCAAGAGACTTATTGTGGGATTCGAACATCACATAGGTTATGACGGCTCGGGATATCCTACGGCCTTAAAGGGATGGAAGACCGACCTTTACACCAGGATTCTTTCTATTGCCGATGCATTCGATGCCATGACCAGCAGGCGGCCGAACAGGGAACCAATCCCACCCGACCAGGCCATGAGGAAGTTGGAAGAGCGGTCCGGAAAGCTCTACGACCCGGCCCTGGTAAAGGTTTTCATCAATTGCATGGGACTCTTCCCGGCCGGCTCGGTCGTCCAACTGTCGGATGACACATTCGGTGTTGTTATCCTCCCGGGTAAGGCGCCGGACTTTGACAGACCCAAGGTAAAGATCTTGGTCCAATCCTCGGGCAAGCCGGTAAATGGCGCTGTAATCGATTTGGCCGAGAAGAATAGTAACGGCACTTACAAGATAAGTGTCAAACGGTTGGCCGATCCTGTTGCCGAGAAACTGCCGGTTCCCAGATACTTGGTCGGCGTACATTGATAAGGGAGGTCTTGGTGGGACGTTTCGACAGGCTGGATAGGATGGCTGACCAGGCAAGAACCAACGAGCCTGCGCGGAGGCATTTGAGGGTTTTGGTGATATCCGGAATGCGTGCTTTGAGGGAAGGATTACAGAGGGTGCTGGAGGCAGAGGGCTGTGAAACGATATTGGTGGACGATAGAGATAATTTCCAGGCGGTAATAAGTACGCAGAGGTTCGATCTTGTTGTTGTTGGTCATGATATGGGAGATACAAGGGATATTGAAGCCAGGACAAAGACTGAAAACCCGACCGCCGAATTCAGGCGATTGATGCCGTTACACGACGAGTTGTTGAGAGAAGTGATTGGTTACCAGAGGATGTTTGATTTTTCCTGCAGGATACTCGCAGTGTTGATAGGTTTGATGAAAAACGGGAGCCCCGGCCTTGCCGAAAGAACCCAGCGGATTGCCGATGTAGCCCAGGACCTTGCACAAAGGATGAAAATCGGGAAACTCGACAGGGATGCAATATCCATGGCCTGCTATGTAACGGCTTTTCACAGGAGTGCGGCTGGAGAAAAGGTTCAAAACGCCTCCCCTGAAGGCGACGGACATGACTATGATGCTGTATTGCTGAACAGGCTTGACCCGCCTCTTCCGTTGGAGAAGGTCCTGAAACATGATGCCGCTTCCGGCGACAATTCTTTGTCCTACGTGATGAAGTCCGCTTTTTACCTGGTGCAGGCAAAAGAGGAAGGGCTCGATACTGCAACCGTGGCAAGTGAATTAAGACACGGTATCGGTGTTGATGTAGATCCCGTTGCAGTGGAGATTGCGATAGGCAAGTACATGGAAATGGCAGGGGGAATCAAACCTGAAGAAAGCCGTGCCTCGATATTGATCGTGGACTCTGATGCAGCCTATGTAAATCTTCTCGGTATGCGCCTCATCAATGAAGGATTCCAGGTATCCCGATTCAATGATGGTCTCAAGGCTTTGAACGAAATGGAGGAAGTTCGCCCCGACCTGGTTATTGCCGCCGTCAATCTTCCGGGGTTGGACGGCTTGACATTACTAGATCGTTTAAAGTCCGGCCGGGCAACCGGGGGTATTCCGGTTATTTTGACCACGCCCAAGGCGGATGCCCTCACCGTCACGAGAGGGCTCGAGTTGGGGGCGGAAGAGGTCGTCAAGAGGTCTTCCGACCTGGATTCTCTTCTTGCAAGATTGAACCGGGTTTTGGGTTTGAAGGAGTCGAACCCGGAAAGAATAGCATCCAGGGCGGCCAACCTGGATTCACTGGGCGGAGCAGCGAAATCAGGGCAACGTGATCCGGCAAGTCTTTGTGCAGGCAGCAAGGTAGGCGACCGGTTCATGCTTCTCGACCTATTGGGCCGCGGCGGCATGGGATGGGTGTACAAGGCAAAGGACCTGGCCCTGGACGAGATAGTTGCACTGAAGGTGTTGAGGGAACAGGGATTCGAGGATTCGGATGTTTCCCTGGCAAGGTTCAAGCAGGAAATAAAGTTGGCCCGCAAAATAACACACCCTCATGTCGTTAGGATATTCGATTTTATGGAACTCGAAGGCATAAAACTTATCTCCATGGAGTATGTCGAGGGCAAGACCCTCAAGGAAATTATAAAGGAAAATGGACCGATGGAACTTTCCTTTGGTCTCAAGGTAATTCTGGAGATCTCTGCGGCCCTGGCCAAGGCCCATTCCATGGGAATAGTGCACAGGGATGTAAAACCGCAGAATGTCATAATCGATAAGAAGGGTATTGCCAAGGTCTTGGATTTCGGCATTGCAAGAATGCAGAATGCCGAAGGCTTTACAAGGGACGGCCGCTCCTTTGGTACACCCGAGTACATGTCGCCGGAACAGATAATGGGCCGGTCGCAGGATAGGCGTAGCGATATTTATTCTCTCGGCTGTCTCATGTACGAACTTTTTACAGGCAAGACGATTTTTTTTGCCGACAATGCGATGAGTGTCGCCATGAAACAAGTGAAAGAGGAACCCGAGCCGATAAGAAACCTCAATCCTTCGGTGCCGAAAGCCTTGGAAGATATCATCATGAAAATGCTGCACAAGGTCCCGGAACTACGATTCAATAATGTTGTCGAGATCGATTCCGCCATTCGAAGCGCCTTTTCAAGGAAGCACTCCGGATGAGTTTCATTAAGAAAAGATTGCTTATCCCATTGTGGATATTTACGGGAATAGTGTTGGTTACATCTGTAGCCGTAATGCTCTTTGAAAAGGGAGTCAACGGCCAGTTCACAGGATTTCTGGACGCCTTGTGGTGGAGTTTTGTGAGTGTTACGACCACTGGTTACGGCGACAAGGTTCCTGTTACGCTTGGAGGCAGAATCGCAGCCGTGGTAGCCATGACCGGCGGCGTGGTCTTGCTGGGGCTGGTGACAGGCGGACTCGCATCCATACTGGTGGAGAAAAGTCTGAATCGCCTGAAGGGATTGGGCAAGGTGGAGAACATGAAGAATCATTTTGTTATATGCGGATGGAAGCAGGAAATGCCCCGGGTTTTGAAAGATATTTTGAGATTGCATACTTCACTCAAGGCTTCCGGCCTTGTTGTATTGGCCCCTGTTGATGAAGAAAAGATCCAGACAGTGCGGGAATCCGAAGACCTCCAGGATGTGGTGATATTGAGGGGCGACTACCATACGGAGGAAGCGCTGAAACGCGCCGGAATCGGCACTGCGAAGAAGGCGATAGTGTTGGCTGATAGCTCACAGAAGCTTTCCTTGAGCGAAGTGGATGCAAGGACGGTAATGACCGTCATGAGCATTCAAAAGATTTCAAAGGATGTCTATATATGCGCCGAGATTTTAGACAGGAAGTATGAGCACTACCTGCGCATGGTTAAATGCGACGAGATATTATTTACCAAGGATTACTCGAGAATCATGCTGGCCAATGCAGCCGTGGACGTGGGGATTTCTCACGTGGTGGCGTCTTTGCTCGGCTTGGAAAATGAGTCATACCTTGTCACCCGGGACATTCCGCCAGGCTTGGTGGGCAAGACTTTTTCATCGGTTCGAGGGCATTTCGACAAGAGGGGCGAGATAGTCATCGGTATTCTCGAAAATACCGGTGTATTGAGAAGACTTCGGGAGAGCGCTTTACGAGAGGCCCAGAAGAGCCCGGATATCTCGGACCTTGTGAAAAAATTGAGAGCAGCCAAGGATATTCAGGGTAATGTCCCTGTTATCAATCCCGGACCTGATTATGTTGTTCCTTCCAACTCAATGGCTGTTGTCGTGAGGGGTTCGAACCAAGGGTGATATCAAATGGATATTCTTTCCAAGCTACGCGGAATAAGTTTGTTCGAAGGACTCGGTGAGCACACGGACTCATTGCTCCAAATAAAAGATGCAATGGAGGACAGGAAGATATCTGCAGGAGATTTCGTCATCAAGGAGGGGGATTCAGGAAATGAGATGTACATTCTCTTGGATGGAACAGTGACCGTACAAAAACGTACTATCCAGGGAGATCAATACGTGGTTACTCGCTTGAGCGCCAAAGATGGTGCATTTTTCGGCGAGATGGCCTTGGTGGGTTACGATGTCAGGTCGGCGACGGTAAAGGCTGATACGGACTGTAGGCTGGTCGTGTTGACGAAAGATAGATTCGAAAAACTTGCAAACGAGAATTTCAGGCTGGGCTTTATCGTTGTTCATGCCATTGCACGCAGAATGGCCGAGCAATTGAGACGCGCCAACCAAGATATGATGGTGTTGTTCGAAGCATTGCTTTCCGAGGTTTCAGGGGAATAAACCTGGTCTTGCCCCGATGGGCAAATGGGGGACGGACCAAATGGGGGACCAAAGACCAAATGGGGAAAGACCAAATGGGGGACGAGACCAAATGGGGGACGGAGGTTCGTGGGCAAATGGGGGGGCAAATGGGGCAAATGGGGGACGGAGGTTCGAATCTGATGTGATAATCAGTACTTGATTCGT
Source organism: Deltaproteobacteria bacterium (assembly GCA_013152945.1). GTDB lineage: Bacteria > Myxococcota_A > JAADFL01 > JAADFL01 > JAADFL01 > JAADFL01. The sequence goes on from JAADFL010000127.1 coordinate 8,237, forward strand.
ATATACTATCTGCATCCCCTGAAGTTATTTTTTGCTTTTCAGATGCCAGTAAAGAGAGATATAGTTCCTGGCTGCACGACTCCAGGAATAGTCCTTGGCCATGGCATTGATCATCAGCCGTCTCCATGCAGGCTTGTTGTTATAATATCTCAAGCACCTGGCAATGGATGATAAAAAGGAAGCCCTGTTATACTCGCCGAATTTGAAGCCTGTTGCACCGGACCTGTCCTGTAAAGGGTCCACGATTGTATCTCTCAAGCCGCCCACGTCGTGTACAACAGGTATTGTTCCGTATTTCATGGCATAAAGTTGGGTCAATCCACACGGCTCGAATTCGGACGGCATGACCAGGCAATCGCCTCCGGCCTGCATCAGGTGAGCCAAGTCTTCACTGTACCCACGAAGGAAGGACACGTAAGGCCTGCAAGTGTGGGCCGTGTAACGCAGCATGGCCTCGTACTGAGGTTCGCCTTCTCCCATCATGGCCACACTGGCCCCCATCTTGACCAACTTTTTACATGCCGAGCACATGAGGTGCCACCCCTTTTGCCCTGTAAGCCTGGCAGGGATAACAAACAGCGGCCTGTAAATATCCTGGGGCAACCTGAATTCCCGGAGGAGTTCTTTCTTACAGGTTCTCTTGCCGGACAGGTCCTTTATAGAATAGTTTGCAGGTATGTACGGATCCTTTTCAGGGTTCCACTTTTCATAATCCGCACCGTTCAGAATGCCGAACAGATCTTTCCTCCTGGCTTTGAGCAGGGTATGCATGCCCATGCCACGTCCGGGATTCAGGATTTCTTTCCTATATGAAGGGCTGACCGTACTCAAGACATCAGCCCAAAATATTCCCGTTGCCAGGTGACTTGGTCCCATTGGCGCATTCAGTTCCAGGCTGGGAGCCAATCTTGAAGGGATTACACCTTGGTAAGCCAGGTTGTGGATGGTCAGCAATGTGGCTACGTCCTTGAAACGGGGCTCGGAAAATTCAAGGTTTGCAGAATAGTATACGGAAGCTGCCGTTTGCCATTCGTTTGCATGTATGACATCCGGCATGGAGTTCAGGTACAGGCAAAGTTCGACCGATGCCCTGGAAAACAAGCCGAACCTGTACGGATTGTCTGAAAATTCTTCCTTGCCATTGCCGTACAGGCCGTCCCGGTCAAAGAGACCGTCTATGTCCAGGAATATTACCTTGGGCCCGTCTTTCGGCGCGGAGTGCATGACATTGACCTGTAGTTTTCGTCCGGCCAGGATGAAAGAGAATCCGCCGTCCATACTTATTTGCCCTTTGTCTTGCATGCCCTGCGCGGATATGGCCGACCTGTACGCGGGTGTTACTACGAGGATATCCATTCCTTTTTGCCATAGTGCCTTTGGCACGGATCCTGCGACATCTCCAAGTCCGCCGGTCTTTGAGAAAGGTGCGACTTCGGATGACAGGTACAGGATTTTCAAAATTATACCAATCCTCCCTTTCCGGCTTCGACTTTCCACTTGAAAGGCATGAGGTGTCAACCGGAATCCTCCATCCGGCGGATGCCCGTCCATTGGTGTGATTTACCCGGAATTTGAAAAAATTCAGGCCTCCTCAGGTCCGGCATCCCTGCCAGGGCACTTGCCGACAGTATTATCCGCATCCTACCGGTTATGAAAACGCCTGCCTTTGTTGCTGCTCCTCGAAATACTTCCGGGCGGCGATTGCCTTGGAACGTGCTTTCTATTAATATCCGGCTCATGAATCGCTGTTTTCCGAGTTTGGCGGCCGTGGTGATGCTTGCCGTTCCTTGCTTATTTCTGTTTTCAAGTTGTGACGAATCAAACAATACCCAAGTGCAAGCCTCGTGCGGACCGACAATACAGGGGCTGTCTTCATGCAATCAGGTGCTCGACTATCACCAGCGGGGACAAGACAGAATACCCGAGCCGGCATGGGTATCGGATATAGAGTGCCCTGTTGCCACCTGCCATGTATGGAAGACCGTCACCATGAACAGCACAAAGGTCATCCAGGCCGGATGCAAAACCAGGCATTACAAGTGGCACGGTCCCTTGATCGCCAGATACGACAACAATGACTTGGCTTTTGTCGGCGGTTATTGCAATGGTTGCGGCTGTGGTTTTTGGCGTTCTTTTTATAATAATGGGCAAATCCTTGCCGAAGGAATGATGTGCCGCGGACTGGCTTGCGGCCAGTGGAAACAATACGATGAGGCCGGCAGGATAAGAAAGACAAGTACATTCAAAGCATGTCCTTTTAACTGCAACTGCAATTGTTTCGAGATGCCGGACTTCGAAATAAGGAAACACGAGCAAGATGCCGAACTGTTCGAGAGGATCGAGCGTGTTGAACAGGATGCGGAAGACGGGAGCGATTTCCGGGAACAATGCCCGGAACAGGACAGTGACGATTCCATGACTACTAATGCCGAGCCGGATTCGCTGCAGGAACGCGAAAAGGCCGCCGAGATCGAGGGAAGGGAAGGCGAATCAAGAGAAGGCACGGAGAAATAGAAACAGGAAATTACCGGATCGCCGGACATCCCGGGAATCGAGTCAATAAGGGCTGAAAAAAAATACATTAATGCGGTTTATTGTTTTTTCGGGTGGTGGCCGAATCGAGTATTATTCAGGATGTACGAGCTGATTTAAGGTCTTTTTGATTAATCGGCATTGGTGTTACCGTTCCTTTTTCAATCAGCATGACCGAAAAAAAATAATTTTTTTGGAAACAAAGCCCAAACTTCGTCCGATTATTAAGGTGAAGTTCAAAAAAAGAGGCGAATCCACGCCAAGTCAGGCAAAAACATTTCAACCCGGGCCGATGAAAAAGGTCCGGCAAGCAGGGAGGTGCTCAAATGTCAAACGTATCGAGGGTAGGGCGCTCGCAGATGGCAGTCACCACGACCAGGGACTCGGGTCGCAAGTCCCCGAGAACGGATTTCGGGGCCAAGCTCGGAAATACTTTGCGAAAGGCCGGGAACATGGTTTCAATCGGGGGAGCAATAATGGCGCCCGTGATTCCCGCCGCCGGCCTGGTGTCCGCCGCGGTTTCTGGTATGAAGAACATGATGCCCACAGCACTGGAAACCGGAAAGGACAATGGCACTGATGATGTGCTGAACAGGGCGGACCAGGGAGCCGACAGCATGTTCGAGGCTACAAAGAAACTCCAGGAAATGAACCATGAAATGAACCTGGAATACCTGCAACTCCAGCAGCAGGTTCAACAGGAGGAACGCAACTTCAGCACCATGTCCCAGCTTATGGCTTCCAGGCACCAGACGGCAATGAGGGCCATACAGAACATGGGAAGTTAACCAGGCTTGCGCTGTACGAAATGTTTTAGTATATGGTGTTGGCTAATTATCGTATGAGTAGGAACGAAGTTTCGAGGGAGGTGCCATCGTGCCCATAGATCCGACGGGTAAGGGACCAAAGGTCCCCCCTCCGGGAGCCAAGGAAGGCTCGCCTGTTGCAGGAAAGGGGATTGATGCTCCCCCGGGTAAGGGATTTGACAAGGCGGTATCCGGGAAAGACATTGCAGGTGAAGGTACGGGCCGGCCACAGGAAAATCCGGCAACCCGTTTCCCGGGCTTGGACAAGGTAATGCGGGTGGCTAATGATCTGAAATCAGGAGCCATATCGAGTAGGCAGGAGGCTGTGACAAGGGCTGTGAAGATAATGATCGAGACCAGACTCTCAAGGGTGCCCAAATCAGATCTCCACAAGGCTGCGGCAGAGGTTTCCAAGTTGGCCCGGGAAGACAAAGTACTTCGGGAGAGGATATCGAAGCTCTTGGACAAGTTGGCTGAAATCTAGGCCCGGGAACTATTTCGGGAAGCCCACGGTATTCGGAGGGGAAGACATTTAATGGAGATCGATGTTGATGCCCTGATAATGGAGAACCAGGGGCTTGTCCGCGAAGTCGTGAGGCAGGTGACAGTGGAATACCAATGCCATAACATTCAGGAAGAGCTGATGGAGTACGGAATATTGGGTCTCTGCGAAGCGGCAAATTCTTTCGATCCCCAAAGGGGGCGGGCCTTTTCTTCATTTGCATGGCTGAGAATTCGCGGGGCCGTGATGGACGGAATACTGCAAACCAAGGGTATCAAGCGAAGCGTTGTTCGAAGGGCGCGCGCACACAGAGCTGCAACAGAGATGGAGGAGAACGAGCCGGTACCCGGCGAGCATGCCATGTCGGTTTTTGAAGAATATGACGAGGTATCGAACCTGGTTGCGGACATGGGAACTTGTTACCTGGTCGGGGCACAGTTCGAATCCGGAAAGAGGCCGGATAATCCTGAAAAAGAGTACCTGACCAAGGAAACACTCGAGGTAATTGGAGATGCAATGGAGGTCCTGAAACAGGACGAATACAAGTTACTACGCATGCACTATGGGATGGATTTACCTTTGAGCCATGTGGCTGTTGAACTGGGTGTGACTAGACCATGGGCATGGAAGATTCATAAGAGGGCTATTCAAAAACTGCGAAAACGGCTTTCAAGAGGCTCATCTGGAGGGAGAGCATGAATATCAAAAATAGAGTATTAACGAAGGGAGAGTACAGATAAATGAATATACAAGTTAACAGGTCTTTGATTAGTGCCGGAGCCGGGGCCAAAACAACACGCGGAACCAACCTTGGAAAACGGTTCAAGCAGGTATTGCACGGCACGAAACAAGGGACGGCGAAACAAGGCACGGTATCGAACAGCGACCGTTTGCTCGGCAGGCTGAATTCACTGGAATTGGGCCGATTGCAAGTCGACCGGGTGATGAAAGAGGCCTTGTCAGGCAGGAGATTCAATCCGGGCGAACTTTTGGCATTGCAGGCTGGAATATACCGGCTCAACACGGAATTGGAACTGGCTGCCAAGGTAGTCGAAAGCAGCAATGCAGCGGTCAAACGGACCCTTTCCACCGAGGTGTAAGTTGAGGTCTTCACTATTTTGCCTGGTCCTGGGTTTGGCTGTTTTCTTTCAGGCATGCAGCACGGCGGTTTACCATGACCTCGATGAGAAACAGGCCAATAAGATAATCGTGGCCTTGGCCGGTGCAGGCATTCCCGCGCAAAAGGTAAAGGAAGGCCGGGGAAATGCCTCATGGAGCATACATGTGCAAGAGGACCAGGCTGAAAGGGCATGGCGATTACTCGAGTCATTGAACATGCCCAGGCAGGAGCCTGTGGGATTTAAAGGCATCTATTCAGATAAAAGCTTGATTCCAACACAACAGGAAGAGCGCGTAAGGTACGCCGCAGCCCTGTCCGGGGAGATGGAGAAAACACTGGAATCCCTGGACAGGATTGTGGACGCCCATGTCAACCTTGTGCTGGATAACGGATCTGCATCTCTTGACGAGGTTGGCTCCAAGGCTGTCAAGGCGTCTGTCTTGGTAAAGTACCTGGCGGACGACGGACAGGAACCGCCATTGAAACGGGCCGAGATTGCAAGGCTGGTATCCGGCGGCGTGGATGGCCTGGCGCCGGACAAGGTCGTAGTGGTAATGGCCGTGGTCAAGGGTCGAAAAGTCCTTGAAGAGTCAAAGGCGGCGGGCGCCAATGCGGGCATGGTCGGGATATCTCCAAGGTATCTGAAAATTGGAATGATAGTGCTTTCGCTGCTGGTGCTGGCAATGGCGGCCATGTTGGTGCAGTCCAGGCTGGCCCTGCACAGGGCGAGGCCGGCGGATTGACCGTGGAGGGGATGTCCCGTTTATTATACGGCCTGCCGGCCGGCGAAGCGGCATTGTTACTGGTTGTATTCGGAGTACTGGGCGAAAGGGACAACAGTTTATTCGATAGATATCTTGGTCTGGAACAAAAGGCGAGATTGATCAGGCGGGCAGATGTCTTGTTGGAAATCGGGAGTGCAAAAAGGGCCAGGTTCGCCGTATCAGAGTTGAAGTTGCTGCTTGCAGCGGAATGCAGGGTATTGAAACCGGAACAGGCAGGCCCGAACCAGGAGATGGACGGGGAGACGGACGAGGAATTGTTTTCAAGCTTGGCTTTATCGGGAAATGCACTGCCGTCCGGTTTGGCGGCTGACCTGGCAAGGCTGAATAATTGGATCCTGGTAAAACAACATGGCTGAGATAAAGAAGGGAAACAAGCTCGATTACCTGCCGCCGGCCATCGGGCCCAGGGGCGCCCGGAGGATTGATGCCGCTTGGATCGAGTCAAAGTTCAAGGCCGAGGAGATGTTGTCCGAGGCCAGGCTTGCGGCAGAGGATATTGTCAAAAATGCTCAATCGCTTTTGGAATCAGCGAAAAGGGAAGGGGAGAGAATGGGAAGAGCCGAGGCTGCGGACCAAGCGGCGCAATTGATTGCAAAGGCCAAGGTCGAGGCCTCGAGGATCATATCCGGGGCGGAAACGCAGTTGCTCAAGCTATCCGTCAAGATTGCCGAGCAGATTGTCGGCAAGGAATTGGAATTATCAGGGGATGCGGTTACCCATCTCGTATCCCAAGTATTGAACCAGGCCAAGACCGGTACAGGCCTTTGCCTGAGGCTCAATCCCCTTGACGCTGATGCCCTGAATAAACGTGTTCAAAGGCTTCGCATGTTGGTTCCGGATGCGCCGAAAATCGAAATTGCAGAAGATCCTTCCATGTCAAGAGGCGGTTGCGTGGTGAGCGGCGCCGACCTGGAGATTGACGCCAGGCTGGAGACACGGTTGGAGGAGATCGAGAAGATATTGCTTGGAGGCGGCCGGGTAGACGGGTAATGCCTGTTGGGTAAGGAGAGATCTGCATTGAACCTGGATGCGGACAAATACATATCCAAGTTGCGGTCCGGGCGAATCGAGCACGTTAAGGGCCGCCTTGCCTCTGTTGTGGGCCTGACCCTCGAGGCAGTGCTTCCAGGAACGTTTATCGGGGAACAGGTGGAAATTTTGAGCCGTACTCGTCCGGCGTTGCGCGCCGAAGTAGTCGGCTTCAAACGAGATGTAGCCATACTGATGCCGCTCGGGGATCCTTCGGGCCTGGGACCGGGCTCGGAAGTAGTGCCCACAGGGGAGGAGCCCTCTGTTTCATGCGGACCGGCCTTGCAGGGCCGTGTGCTGGACGGCCTTGGAAGGGCACTGGACGGAAGAGGCCTTCCAGGGGGACTTGTCCGGGTTCCCCTGTACAGGAATGCGCCGCCGGCTCTCCGGAGGATCCCGGTCGACCGGTCTCTTACACTTGGGGTAAGAGTCCTGGACGGGTTGCTGACGGCCGGGGAAGGGCAAAGACTGGGATTGTTTGCTGCAGCCGGCGTTGGGAAGTCAACCTTGCTCGCCCAGGTGGCCAAGAATACCTCGGCCGATGTAATTGTGCTCGCCCTGGTCGGTGAGAGGGGCAGGGAAGTCAGGGAGTTCATCGACCATGCCCTTGGCGTGGAAGGGCTCGGACGCTCGGTGGTGGTATGCGCCACCTCGGATGAGCCGGCCCTGGTCAGGAAGCGGGCTGCGTACACGGCAACTGCGATAGCAGAGTATTTCAGGGACCAAGGGAAAAGGGTGTTGCTGCTGCTTGATTCCTTGACCAGGGTGGCAAGGGCACAGAGAGAGATCGGCCTCGCCGCAGGAGAGCCGCCTGTACGGCGTGGTTTCCCTCCATCTTCGTTTGCCATGTTGCCGGGTCTCCTTGAACGGGCCGGCAACTCGGACAAGGGGACCATGACCGCCATATACACGGTTCTCGTGGAAGGTGACGACCAGGATGAACCCGTATCCGACGAGGTTCGCGGAATACTGGACGGCCACATCATATTGTCCAGAAATTTGGCCTCCAGGGGCAGGTGGCCTGCAGTAGATGTGCTTGGGAGTCTTTCCAGGGTTTTCGACAAGGTGGCGGAACCGGGCCAGGTGGAAGGTGCAGCAAAGTTGCGTGCTTTGCTTTCGAGTTATGAACAGAAACGTGAACTGATCCTGCTCGGGGCGTACAAGCACGGAAGCGATCCCATGGTTGACATGGCAATCGAACTCATGCCGCGGATAGAGAGTTACCTGGTGCAGGGTAAAACAGAGCGATCCGACATGAAGACCGCGGTTTCGGGCCTGTTGGAATTGACGGATTGGGATTGGTCGTGAATAAACGTAATTTTTACTATCCACTGGACTTGTTACTCGAGGTGAAGCAGAAGGAAAAGCGGGAAACAGAACTTGCCCTTGTTGCTGCGAGGGACAACCTGCAAACAGCCCGGAGAAAGGCGCGGGAAACGGATCGCAGGGTAAGGGAAATGGAAGAGCGCATAGAAAGGGAAAAGAAAAAGGTCTTTGGCCTGGTAATGGCCGGCGAGGCCGAAGCCCTGGAGCGCTCGGTGATTGGCTTGACAGGCGACCTGGAAGACTTATTGGAGAGGAAGAGACTTGCCGGAGAAGAATTGCAGGCAGTCTCGGATGATGTTGCGGAGGCGGAGAGCAAACTGGGGCAGGCCGTCAAAGAGCTGAAGGCTGTCGAGGCTCATCACGAAAGGTGGATCCTCGAAACCTCGAAGAATGAATCGAGAAAGCAAGAGGCTGAAATCGAAGATGCCTGGATGGGGAGGTCCCGGGATGCCGACTGAAAGGGTTTCCCAGCCCATGAAAGATTCGGTGAAGCGTGAAGTCAATCGGATCTCCTTGCCTGTGGCGGCAAGCCTGACCAGGCACGAAATGAATATTCAGAACGAATGGGTCTCTTTTGTCGGCGAACCCGTGGGAGTCGCCGCTGCAATTCGGGAAACGATCTCTAACATGCTTTCAACGGATGTGGAGCTTTTGTTCGGTTCCCCGGTTTTACATGGCCCTGCTCTTGGCGGTGGTGAAGAGTCGGTGGTTTGTTTCCCTGTGGGAATGGGTAATGAGAACAGGTTGATCCACTTGTCTGTTGACACGCCGTTTGCAACTTTTATCGTCGACTCCTTGCTTGGAGGCAAGGGCGGTCATTACGAGGTGCAGAGACCTTTGACCGGAGTCGAGAGAGGAGCCTTGTCGGCAGTGCTCCTGAATGTGATGAGGAAGCTGGAAGAACTCGGGCTCCCTTGTACAAGGCTGCTTTCGCTTGGAGGGCCTGAACCGGGAGATTTGGACAAGGCCGGCCTCATGGTTCCTATTGTTGTGAAAACCGGCAATCGCAAGGGCCATGTAAGGCTGTATCTGCCGGATGAATCACCGGGAACTGAAGGCATTCAAGGTAGAAGTATCCAAAAAGGAATAAATACATCAACAGCTAATGGACTGGCCCCGGCCGTAGAACTGGAATTGGCGGCGCAGATCGGATGGGGTACATTACCGCTTTCACATCTCGTTGAAATGGGACCCGGTGACTTGGTATTGTTCGACGAGTTGACAATGGCAGGAGATGGGAAAGGTTCGGCAAGGCTCGTTGCCGGGCATGGTGAAGGCAAGAAGGCCCTGGTTTGCGCGGTATTGGAACCTAAAGCCCGGGATTATCCGGATGGTAAAAATCCGCGTTTGCAGGTGGTGGAACTCTTGGAAAAGGAGGGATTGACCGTGGAAGAGCATTCACACGAGGAACTTGTCGAAAATAAAAAGACGGCAGAGGCGACCAGGATCGATGATTTGAACAGCCCGGGTGCAAGGCTCCTGGATGATTTGCCTGTGAAGATGACATTGGAGTTGGGGAGAATCGTTTTGACTGCAAGGGAGATCATGGCGCTTCGGCCCGGAAACATCCTGGAACTGGACAAGAACCCGGAGGATTTACTTGAATTGACCGTCAATGGAAGGACTATTGCCTTGTGTGAACTCGTTGAAGTGGACGGCAGGTTTGGGGCCAGGGTCAACAGGCTGGTGGCAGGCGATTGATCGCATGGCTTTTTTTAATTTTTTCGAGCAATAAGGGAGAATGAAAATGGAAGAAAACCGGGAAGACAGGAACGATAAAAATAAAGGCCCCAAGGATGAAAGCGGTGGCGATGCCGCCTGGCCTGATGCAAAACAGGAACAGGGCCCGGCACAGGTCCGGCCGGGCGGGGGTGATTTCACCCTTGGCGATATACTGGAGGATGCTTACAAGGCCCTGAAGGAAAACCTGGCCGCGTTTGTCGGTGCAATGGCAATCAACCTTATTGCCAACGGCGCTCTGATGCGCACCAGGTTTTCAATGCTTAACGTCTTCTTTTCCGAGCACTTTTCCGTGGGCATGACGCTAATGGCCTTTTCCGCGTACAGGAAGACCCGAAAGCCCGAGGTTGGAGACTTGTTCTTTCCGTTTACAGCTTATGTCCCGGTTTTTCTCGCGGGCCTGGTGTTTACCCTGGCCCTGGTGGTTGGTTTCGTCCTGCTCATCGTGCCGGGAATTTACATTGCATTGACATACGGCTTGTTAACTCCGTTGCTCGCCGAGGATGTAATGAAGGTGCGTGATGGCTCCATGAAACCAAGTGACATCGATTGGTGGGGAAAGTTCAAACAATCAGAGAAACTGATGGAAGGCTATCGCATCAAGTTGTTGTTGTACGGAATAGTTCTGACCCTGATCGGCATATCAGGCATTATAGCGTTTGGTGTGGGCATATTCTTTACCATGCCCATTGCATTTCTCGGGTTCATTGCTTTCTACGAGAGACTAAGAGCAGTAAAGGGAGTTTGATCACCTGATGTTTCACAGGAAGATTGCAAGTTTCGACGGCACGTGGATTGCCTACAGGTTGTACGGCAATAAGGAAAAACCCTGGCTCGTGCTGACCAATGGTGCGGGTTGCAGTGAACATTACTGGACGAGCAAACTCATCCCGACATTGGAAAACGACTTCAGGCTTCTCGAGTGGGATTACAGGGGCCAATACGACTCGGGACCGGCCCCGGGAAGGGATGCTTACAGGGTCCGGGATCATGCATCCGACCTCCTCGCAATACTCGACGCCGAGTCAATCGACAAGGCCGTATTCCTTGGTTTCAGCCTGGGGGTCCAGGTTACGCTGGAAGCCTATTCAATGAGGCCCGGGGTATTTAATAGCCTTTGTTTCGTGAACGGCAGTTACGAGGATCCCCTTAGCTCCATGTGGGGAACAGACAAGTTAAGGCCCCTGATAGCAGGCATTCTCGAATTCGCTTCACATTTTCCGGGACTTGTATCTTTGTTGACCAGGGTTATTCTAGGAGGGCCTCTTGCACTTCCACTGGCAAAGCTCAACAGGTTTTGTGAAAAGGATGTTCCAAGAGAGCCGTTTGATGCATACATGAAAAAAGTCAGCAGGATCGACCCGATCGCGTACATGAGGATATTGAGGCTGATGGGTGAGCATTCCGCAGCCCATGTACTTTCAGGGATAACCGTTCCCACCTTGCTGATTGCCGGTGACCAGGATACGATGACTCCATTGCAGAAGATGCGGGAAATGAAATCAGCCATCAAGGGCAGCGAATTGATTGTGGTTCCGGGAGGCAGACATACCCTGCTGTTTTCAAGGGGTGACTGGATCGGCAACACGTTGAAGGATTTTTTGAA
>JAADFL010000128.1 GCA_013152945.1 Deltaproteobacteria bacterium
ACCGTGGAGGCTCACCTGATCGGCTTTGATGGAGGAGACCTTTACGGCAGGAATATCAAGCTCGAATTTTACCACTATGTTCGAGGAATACAAAAATTCGATGGTCCCGGGGCACTGCGCAAGAGAATAGAAAAAGATATCCAGGAGGTGTTGGATGCATTGGCCGGTGTCTCGATGTAAAACAGGTGAGACATGATTAGGTCACATGATTTAATTTTGGGACGAAAATTGTGAGATGAGGAGCGTGAGATGGGGAGCGTGAGATAAGATGTACGCAGGTTTGAAAGTGGCGGTCGTCATGCCGGCCCACAACGAGGCGAAATTCATAAAGAGGGCTATCAATTCGGTGCCCATGTTCGTTGATAGGATATTCCTGGTCGATGACGGCAGTGATGACGGGACAGGGGAAATTGCATCGGATCTTGCTTCCACCAAGCTTCAAATACTGGAGCATTCCACCAACCTGGGCGTTGGGGCCGCAATAGCAACAGGATACAAGGCTGCAATTGATTATGGCGCCGATGTCGCCTGTGTAATGGCAGGCGACGCCCAGATGGATCCGAGGGATATGCCTGCACTACTGGATGCCCTTGCTGAAGGAGCAGGTTATGCAAAGGGAAATCGCTTCTTATGGCCCGGACCAGAAAGACAACCCCTGTCCAGATACTTGGGGGGAATGGCGATTTCATATGTGAATCGGGTCGTCACGGGATGCAAGGAAATCTTTGATTCACAGTGCGGTTATACCGCTATATCAAGAAGTGCCCTCAAGTTATTGGAACTTGACCAGCTTTGGCCCAGATTTGGATATCCCAACGACTTGATAGCCAGGCTGCACGAAGCAGGAGTGGCAATAGTCGATGTGCCTGTGAGGCCTGTGTACGACGGACAAGGCTCACACATGACGCCATGGGTGGCCTTGAGAGACATTTCAGCCGTGCTTGCAAGATGTGGAATCCGGCGAATAACAAACAGGCAAGTCCAGGTAAGATGCGATTTTTCTTCTTGACCTCTTCATATCCCAGGTTCAGGGGCGACTATGCCGGCTGGTTCGTGCAGTCCCTGGCAAGGGAACTGTCGGCCCGCGGGCACCAGGTACAAGTTTGGGCACCGTCGCCCTCAAGCGTTTCAAGCGGCTTTGCCGAAGAAGAAGGCGTTCGTGTCCGCCGCTTCTCCGCCCATTGGCCCCTATCGGAAAATTTTCTCTTCTATAAACTGGGTGCGTACGAGAACCTTTCCTTTTCAAGAGCGGCATGGTTCCAGGTACCGTCTTCAATAGTTGCTTTTTCATATGCGGCATCGAGAGGGCTTGTCAGCGCGGATGCGGTCGTTACCAACTGGCTTGCACCTGCAGGGTTGTCCGCAGCCATTGCCAACAGAACAATCAGTACGGCTTTGAAAGGTATGGCGGCGTTACCGGGAGAACATGGCAGAACCACGGCCAAACATATATGCGTCTTACATGGAAGTGATGTGGAAATCCTTCGTTCCGGCAGGTCGAGTGTAAGCCTGTGCAGGGCCCTTTCGCCTTGGATAGACAAGGCGTTTGCCGTATCCAGCAGGGTGGCTTCCAGGGCAGGCCCCTTGTTGCCGGACTCCCCGATCGATACCATGGATATTCCTCCCAAGCCAGGTCGTGATTTAAATGCCGGACAAAGGCCTATGGCCAGATCAACGGCAAGGAAGATGCTCGGACTTGAATCACATCACAGGGCAATACTATTCATCGGCAGAATGACACCTCAAAAAGGACCGGGCCTTTTGTTATCCGCTGTACCATGGTTAAAATGCAGGAATGCCAAGGTGCTCATCGCCGGACCTTTTGACATGACTTTTCTTCAAAAGGCTGCAAAGATTCTTCATGTGGATGCAAGATTCTTCGAGGCCATGGATAGTGAATTAAAGGAGACCCTGTTTTCAGCGGCAGACATCTTGGCCCTTCCATCACTCGAATCAGTCTCGGGACGTGGTGAAGGATTTCCCCTGATAGTCAAAGAGGCCCTTTCAAGGGGCATACCGGTTGCGGCTTGTCCTTCGGGCGGATTGAGCTGGAGTATGAGCTTGAAAAACTTGTTCCTGGCCCGGGATTTCACTCCATCTTCTCTTGCAGGTGCCATTGATTCGGCTATTCTAAGTGAGAGATTCGAACCGGCGAAAAACATTGATATTGAAAAAAAATGGGCAACGGCTGCAGGCATGATCGAGGAAGCCTCAAGATGAGCATGGTCCGAAAACCTCTAAAGGTCCGGTTTCTGGGTAAGCCACTCATACCGCCGTTTCGGGATTCGAGTAAAAATCTTACAAGAGACCTTGTTTTATGCATGGACGGTGAAAATATCAAACCTGTCGTTTTTGGTGACCGGGATGTGTTTTCGCAAACTCCATGGGTTCATGTAGACAACTGTAAGAAACGAGGGGATGATTATAACAGGTATTCTTCCTCGTTGATTGACCGGTTGCGTGTTCTTGTGCGCCTTGTCAAGCCGGACCCGGACCTCGACCTGCTTCACGCAGTGTTCGCACCCACTGCACAGACGGCCCTGGTGACCCGGGTCCTGAAAAAGATCAAGAGGATTCCCTGTGTGCAGACCCTTGTGTCCAGGCCCGGCAAGTTGACACGTTTCTTACTCTTCGGCGACAGGATTATCGCCCTCTCCAAGACCAGACAAATGGAACTGGAACATCTCGGTTTTCACAATGTCGTACTGATACGGCCGGGAATTATTCCACCAGCCATGCCTGGTGAAGGCGACATCGCCAGGACCAGGAATAACCTGAAAATCGACGATGGCATAATGATATTGTTCCCCGGGGATCTTGCTCCTTTTGGCGGGTGGCGGGAAATGCTGGAAGCACATCGACTGGTCCTGGAAAAGGTACAATCCGCCCATCTAGTGCTGGCATGCCGGAAAAAGGGCAGGGGCAAAGCAGACTCGCCGGAACACGTCCGGCAGGCGGTGATTAACATGGGCATCGAGGAAAGTGTAGTAATACTCGATGATGAGGTGGATGATATGGCTTCCTTGATCAGCGCATCTTCCATAGTGGCATTACCTGCACAAAGCCTGTTTGCAAAATCCGATGCACCCCTGGTGCTTCTTGAAGCCATGGCTCTTAAAAAGCCGGTGCTGGTCAGCCGCATTCCCGAGCTGCTTGAAATCGTGGAAGACGGAGCAGGCTTGGCCGCAAATACAGGTGATCCGGCTGCACTGGCCCGGGCTATGCTTTCTGTAATCAAATCGCCGGAACAAGCTGGAATGCTTGGAGAATCAGCCTTCGTGAAGTTCAACCGGGAATTCAGCGCAACAACAATGGCGTTTCGACATGAATCATTGTACCAGGAACTGGCCGCGGATCGGAGCAGGTCATGAGTCGGAAGGATGCAAGACATTACTATGATCAGGTGAGTAGTGCCTATGATGCGGCTCGTTTCGGGCGTTACCACGAACTAGCTGATGAAATCGCGGCCGAAGAAGTTGCAACAGCCTTTGAAGAATCCGGCCTGGTTCTCGAGGCAGGCTGCGGCACCGGCAGGATCCTTAAAAAACTGCAAGCCCTTGGAATACCCGCAATCGGCGTCGACATATCCATTGGAATGTTATCCAAGGCGAAACAAAAAGGGTTTCGGGTGGTAATGGCCGACCTGATGGAATTGCCGATCGAGCCGGCAAGTATCTCCATGGTATGCAGTTTCAAGGTCCTTCCCCACGTTCACGATTTTGAAGGAGCATTACGCTCGCTTGCAGATTCGGTGAGGCCGGGAGGTAAACTGGTAATAGAGGTCTACAATCCAAGCAGCTTGAGGGGACTGGTTAAGAAGTTCCTTGGTGCGCGAGGTATAGTAAAGGGAGTGGTGGAGTCGGACATTCAAACATGGTACCATACACTTTCGGATGTCGAAAATGCCGGTAAACATATCGGCCTCCAGGTTGAAAGAGTTCGTGGAGTGAGAATAGTTACTCCTGCAGCCCGCTTGCTCGACGTACCGTTCCTGGGCAGCCTGCTGGAGGTCCTGGAAATCAAGCTTTCAAGTGGAAAGTTCACGGCATTGGCAGGCTTCTTGATAATAACCTTCAGGAAAGTGGCATGACCGACAGGGCTAAGATTATTACTACATGTGCATTCCTTTTAATACTCGTTGTATCGGTTTGGCTGGGTGCTCTCCAGGTTCCGTTTGTCTATGACGATTTCGTGCATATCGTCGACCGGCCCGGCAATTTGGGAATTGCACAAGCACTAAGAGGAGGGTACCAGGAAACAAGGCCGTTATTCAACATCGTGGTGTGGGGAATCAAGGTGTTATTTGGTAATTCTCTTTATGCATTTCACGGTCTCTCTTTGCTTCTGCATTCGATATCCACGATCCTTGTGTTTCTGCTGGCAAGAAGACTCATGCCTGAAACAGGTTTTTCTGCTCCATTGTTGGTTGCTGCGCTGTTCGGCTTGCATCCTGTACAATCCGAGAGTGTTTGTTATATAAACAGCTTGTCCGGATTACTTTCAGGACTTTTTTTCATCCTGACCTTGTTGATCGCACCACCTCTTGCCGTTCAGAAGGGAAAGGCAGGAATCCGGTTTGCAACCGCATTTACGTTCCTCTTGGCACTGTTGTCAAAAGAATCGGCTGCAATTGCTCCTCTGGCGCTGTTCCTGGTGGATTTTGTGGCAATGAAAAGACAGGCCCCTGGTTCAGAAACCGCGGGTGACCTGAAAAATTTTTTCAGGTTGTTCCTGGCGAAACGCTGGGAACTCATTGCAATCGCCGTAGCCACATTGATAGTGCTGTTCACTGTTTTCAAGAACCCGCACAAGGGTATGGCCGGAACAGATGTAATGAGTATCAAGACTTTCTTCCTGACTCAGCTCGTAACCGTGCCCTGGTTTGTCAGGCTATGGTTCTGGCCCGATAATCTGAGCATCCTTCACCATCCTACGTTGCACTATACGTTGTTCTTCTTGCCCCTTTTGGGTCTGCTGGGGATCATGACAGCCATATTGCTTGCTTATCGCCTGCTGGGCAGAATGCCCGGCCTATTTTTGGGCTTGTCTCTTTTCCTGGTGACCATCCTGCCCACGAACTCGTTACTGCCCTTGAGGGATTTTGCAAGCGAAAGATTCTTGTACATTCCCAGCCTGGGACTTGCAATCGTGCTGTCATGCATTGTGATGCACATTCCGGAGATGCTTCCCTTCAAACTCAAGTCGGCCGGGCCTGTTGCCTTTATACTCTTGGCAGGACCGTACGCAATGGCGGCATATGCCAGGGTACAGGTATGGCAGGATCCGCTGAGGCTCTGGTCCGAGGCGGTTGTTGAGTGCCCCGGAAGCGTGAGGGCCAGGACGAACCTGGCCAGGCAATTGGGCAAGCGGAAAATGTACAGCCAAGCGATAGCCGTGTTGAACCCGGCCATAGAACGAGCCCCGCGCGAGCCCGGTCCCAGGCTAAACCGGGGCGCAGCCCGGTTGCTGGAAGGAGATGCAAAGGGCGCACTGGAAGACTATGAAGTAGTAGCTGCTTTGTACCCGCATTACAAAGATCCATGGATCGGGATCACCAGGGCCTATCTTGCAATGGGAAATTACCATGCAGCAAGGGAATCGGCAAAAGAACTGATCAAGTTGGATCCCAAGAACAAGTTGGCCAAAAAGGTCTTGTCTTCAAACAAGACTGAATCGCTCGACAACTCCAGATGATATTTAGGTCCAAAGTCGGCTTGCCGTCAAGGTGCCTGCATGGAAGAATACTTCAGATTAACAGGCATACGTTCCAGGCGGGAACCGGGATCGCCCCATGGAAGGTTTTGTTGATTTGATATTCCCTGGGGCGACCCCGGTCTGAAAAAGGTGGTAGCGGGGTTTGGTGCAGGCTCTATCACTCACTTTGCAGCTTGAGGCATTTTTCGAGCCATTTAAAGACCGGGCCCTTTTGTAATCATGCAGTTCCCCCCTATCCGCAAACGAGGCATAACGCCCGTCACCGATTACGATGTGGTCCAGAACCGAAATGCCGAGCAATGAGCCTGCATTTACGAGTCTTGCCGTCAGTTCCCTGTCATCCCGGGAAGGCAGGGGATCCCCGCTCGGGTGGTTGTGCACGAAAATAACGCTGGAGGCCTTGTATAATAAAAGAGATCTGAAAACCTCCCTGGGATCCACCGTGCACGAGCTGCCTCCTCCGGACGCAATCTTCAGCTCTTTTCTGCACCTGTTGCGATTATCCAGGGCAATGGCCAAAAAAATCTCCTTTGACATGTCACGCAACCTTGCATGATAGGTCTCAAACACATCAGCACTGCACAAGAATCGCTTACCCGGAAAAGCAGGAGCCGAATTAACTCTTCTTGCAAGTTCGAAAACTGCGGACAGGGTGGCTGCCTTTGCTTCGCCAATGCCTTTTATCAAAACGAGTTCCCTCGGGGCTGCCTTGGCAACTCCGTGTAAGCCGCCGTACCTTTCCATGAGTGCCGTGGCAATGGCCATGCACGAGTTGGATCTGAAGCCCGTATTGAGCACAATGGCCAGCAGGTCTTGGTCGGTAAGTTCTGAAACTCCCTGTTGTTCCAGCTTTTCTCTGGGTAATTTGGCTGCTTTGCCTGGCTTCATTTCTAAACTCCTTCCATATCCGGCTCCATCAGCCGGTGTCGGGAGTTCTCTAAAGCAAGAGCTATGCCGTTTAGATTTTGCCTGAAATGCTACGTGGTTAACAAAAGAGCCGGTTATTCTAAACGTCTAAAATCCGGTTTGGCTGTCCAGATTCCGGTCAATTCTTGAATTCGGCCGGCTCTTAAACAAATCTATTTTTTCGAGGCCTTGCTTTCAGGCAGCGACCCCACGGAAAAGCCGGACCCGGCAATACTTTTTTCGCGGGAGCAGGTTGATTTACGGATAGCATGGAAAATATGTCCCCGGGCAAACAGGATAACTGCTAGGAATCCTGTCCTTCTATGAACTGCTCGATTGCCGTTATCACTTCCTTGGATGCCTCTACAAACTCTATTCCGTATCCCCTGGTGGGCATGGGCGGAACCTCCCGGACAACCTTGCCGACTATTTCCAGGTCCTTTGTTTGGTAAGGGAGCCGGAATCTAAGTTTGAGTCGTGAACTGACTTTCAAGGCAGATGAAGTCGCGATGAATATTCCGCCGATGGAGATATCCCTGGTTTCACCTTCAAAGACCTCACCTCCCTCTATACCGAATATCTCCAACTGTATGGGAATTCTCATGTGCTTCCTGACAGGAATATCCAGGATCTTGGCGGTGCGTTTCAATAGATCTTCCAGCCTCAACGGTTTTGTCAAGTAATCGGCTGCTCCTGCATTGAGGCACTTATCCATGTCTTCCGGCCTCGAACTACCAGAAAATACTATTACGGGAATGTCCGCAGTCTTCGGATCATCCTTTAACTCCTTGAGTATGGAAAAACCATCCTTGCCCGGCATCTTGAGATCAACCAAAACTATGTCGGGATTACGTTCCCTGGATAGTTTCAAGGCATCATCACCATCAGTAGCGGTCAGGACCTCGCACCCCTCACGATTGAATAGGGCTCTTCCCAGATTGACTACTATATCTGCATCATCGGCCATCAGGATTGTCTTCTTCACTTCAAGCCTCCAAAAGCCTCTTGCTCAACTTCAGCAATGTTACCCTTGATAAGAGGCCGGGTCAACACAGGCTTGTCCATACAGGCTGAATCTGTTACCACAAGTTTTGTATTCGAACGGCTTGGGAGTTGTACTTTGGCGCAGGTCGGGGATAACAGAAAACAAGCAGGCAGGGAGCGTTCCCGGAATATTTTCAGAGCGTTCCTCGCGTCCTCCACAGGCACTGCTGTTTCCAGGGTATTGGGAGCGGTTAGAGACATTACAATAGCCAATCTACTCGGCGCAGGTTCCGGCTCGGACGCATTTTGGATAGCCTTCACGGTTCCCAACGTGTTCAGAAGGTTCGTGGCGGACGAGGGCCTTACAGGCGCTTTGATTCCCGCCCTGTCCAAGGCGGAAAAGGAAGAAAACACCCAATCCGCCCGAAAATTGGCAAACAGTACTTTAACAGCTCTGCTCCTCGCCAACATTCTGCTGTGTGCCCTGGGATTGTGGAAAGCGGACTTGTTGGTAAAGGCATTCGCTTACGGCTTCATACAGGAACCGGCCAAGTTCGAGCTGACCGTAACTTTAACAAGATGGCTTTTCCCATTCTTGTTTTTCGTCAGCCTGGTCTCTTTCCTTGAAGGATTACTTAACCAGAGAAATCATTTTTTCATTCCCAAGTTGGCCCCGGGAATAGTAAGCGCTTCCATAGCGGTTTCCGCAATACTACTGGCCGGCAAGTTCGAAAAGCCCGAGTATGCGTTGGTGGCCGGAGTCCTTGCCGGCGGCCTGTTACACCTGATTGTCACGAGCGTACCCACCTTGATGCTTTGGGGTAAGCTGGCCTTATCATTTACCTTTTCCTCCGGCCGCTTCAAGAGCCTGTTAAAAGAAATGGGCAAGGTTCTGTTGATAGGGCTGCTGGCGCAGGTCAACATCATCGTGTTGCGGCAACTTGCATCATTGCTTGGTGACGGCGCAGTTACCAGGTATTGGTATGCAAACAGGCTGGTTGACCTGGCGCAGGGAATAGTGGCAGTCGGAATATCGAGTGCACTCTTGCCGTCCGCCAGCGCATCGGTGGCAGAGGGTGATGAAGAGGGGATGAAACATGGTCTGTCATATTCCTTCAGATTGGCCTCCTTCCTCCTGTTGCCTGCAGCTACCATCATAGCGGTTTTCGCCGAACCCATATCGTCAATCCTCTTCCGCCATGGCAGGTACTCGGTGGAGGATGTTCGTTGGACCGCCTCCACGTTGCGTCTTCTTGCTCCATTCCTGCTTTCAGTCGCGGGAATCAACATCATCAAGAAGATATACTTTGCCATCGAGGACAGGAACACCCTTTTACTGATCGGCGGATTAGGAGTAATCCTGACTGGAATCCTGGGCTGGTTTCTTATCGGCCCTTACAACATCCTGGGACTGGCCGGGGCCCTGTCACTTTCCAGTATCGTTCAGTTCGGCGCGTACCTGTGGTTGCTTCACAAGAAGCTTGATACGGGTATCGGCCTTCTTCCAATACTGATTCCACTTGGCAAGATGATCGCGGCTTGCCTGCCTCCTGCTGTTTTACTTTATCTCCTTTCGTTTTTGGGTGACTGGACTCTTGGCCCCATGTCCTTGAAAAATCTGGCTATAATCGGATGCGGCTTGCCTTTGGCCGGTATGCTCTATTTGTTTTTCTCCAGAATACTGGGCCTGGCCGAAGCTAAATCCTTGTTGGCGAAAGTTGGCGTAAAAAATGCGCGTTGACACGTTACAGGTTTGGATTAGCATGAAGACCGGTTCTATAATCAAGTCGTTCGGCACGGAAAGGAGCACCAAGAACCCAGGCCATGAATATTTGGGAGCTAATTGGAACCATGGAGGCAGGATCATGTTTGGAAAAAAAATCAAAGGCAGGTCGAAAGGTTTAACCGAGCGAAGCATCCCGGTATCGATTTATTTTCTATCTCTTTTGTTGCTTACGTTGATTGCTATAACGGCTGGCGCCTGTGGAGGAGGTTCCGAGAATGATACGGACACCTGTAAGGGATGGGAATGTTCCGGCCATGGAAAATGCGAGATAGGATACTGGGGGCCGGTATGTAAGTGCGATGCAGGGTACCTGGTTTCTTTGGACGGAAAGGAATGCACCGCCGCCGGACCATGCAAAGATCAAGACTGTTCAGGCCATGGCTCCTGCCAGGTTGATGCACGGGGCAAGCCTTATTGCGAATGCACAAAGGGATTCAATTCAGGCCCCGGCCTTACCTGCCTGCCCGGATGTACATCGAGTTCGGATTGCACGGATCCTTATGATGCAAAATGCACGGACCATGGAACACTACTGAGATATTCCATGCCCGGCTCGTGCAATAACGGCGTGTGTGCGTACAAAGAAACAGAAGACGGATGCAATGAACTCGGATGCTGCAAGGATCATTGCTGTCGCATCAAGCCATCCAACTTCGGAGACACGGGCTGGCTCGAAGATACGGGGTTATCCGGAACCGCATCCGGGACCTTTGATACGGTGAATGATTGCAAACAGGGTTCCATGCTGGGTGATTGTAATCTAAAGGAGCACAAGGACAGGCCGGATATCTGTATATGCAAACTGGATACCCTGTCCGTAACAGGAACGCTGAAGCTGAAGGGAGATGCGGCTCTCGCCGTACTGGCAAGTCAAACCGTCGATATCCAGGGTAATATCGACCTGTCTGCATCCAACGGCTCGCCCGGCCCTGGAGCGGAAAAATTTCCGATGGAGGAATCCAACACTTGGTACGGCGGAAGCGGTGGTAGTTACGGCGGCCGGGGAGGTAATGTACCGGCCGATGGTTATAAAGAAAGAGGTTCAGCCAGGATAGAACCATTGATTGGCGGTCAAAACGGGCAGGACGGGTGTGGAGGCAGGACTGGTGGAGGCGGGGGAGGTGCTTTACAGATAACGGCAGGTGAAAAAATCACAATGAGCGGCGTAATAAATGCCGGCGGAGGCGGCGGCCTTGGGGGAAATGCCCGCACCGACGCAGTAGAAGATAAGGATTGCATTGGTGGAGCCGGGGGCGGAAGCGGAGGAGCCGTGCTTCTCGAATCACTTGAGGTTGCTTTGACCGGGACCATTGCAGCGAACGGCGGAGGCGGCGGCGGAGGAGGAAACAATGATGGTGAAGCAGGCGGCAATGGTTCGGATGCGACGGCAGACTTGAATCCTGCTGCCGGTGGACAGGGACGGGACGGCCATGGTTGCGCCTTACAGGGAAATACGCAGGGAGGTGATGGGGGCCTGGGAGCGGCCGGGAAAACTATTGAAGGCGGAAATGGTGAGAGCTACGAGTGGAAACAGTGCCCCCAACATCAAAACTACCTCGGCGGCGGTGGTGGCGGCGGCGGGGCCGGCAGAATCAGGGTCTATACCCTGGGAGAATGCAGGTGTGCCGGGACATGTTCACCGCCTGTATCGTGTGGAATGCCAATCGGCGGATGACGGCCATGATTTTATATGCCGGCGCACGAAGCAGCCAAAAGTTTGTTTGAAGGGATTATTGGAGGCAACATGGCGGATGAAAAGCTGGCGGATATTTCAAAACAGTTGAGATCTTCCTTCTCGAAACGACAGAGCCTGCTCTCCTTTGTAGAATACATGGAGCTGCTTCGTGAGAGGCCCTATTACTTTGTGCGCTGCGCCCCACAGTACATGGTCGACGCCGTAAACAGCATGGGTTTCGAAGACAGGGAACACTTTGGCGCCAAGCTCAGAAGGCCCAGGCTTTTTGACAAAGCCAGGCCGGACGGATCCGGAAAAGTGGCAGGACAGGAAGAACCAGGCCAGGAGATTTATCGTCTCCTACTCAACTTTGCGAGGCAGGGGTATGCAGACAGACTTATCCTCTTATATGGACCAAACGGCTCGGCAAAGACAACCATTGTGAGTTCATTTGCGCGCTGCCTGGAAAACTATTCGAAGAGCAGTGACGGTGCCCTTTACAGGTTTGAATGGATATTCCCGAAAGAAAAGGTGTACAAGGGAGGAAGACTCGGTTTTTCCGGAACCGGAAATAACAGCGATAGTGAACCCGAGTCCTTTGCAAAACTCGATGAGGGTGATATCGCTTCCGTAATACCGTGCGAGTTGAAGGATCCTCCTCTGTTCCTTCTTCCCCGCGAAACACGGCAGAGCTTGTTTTCGGATTTGTTTCCAAGCGGCAGGTTGTCCGATGAGTATCCAATTCCATCGTATATGCTCAACGAAGGGCTTTGTCCCAAATGCAAACAGATATTCGATGCATTGCTCACTAGCTACCGGGGAGATTTCGATAGAGTATTGAAACATGTGCGCGTAAGGCGGTACGACATCAGCAAACAGTACAGGAGCGGAGCTGTCTCGGTCCATCCCCAGGTCTCGGTGGATGCCAGGTTGATGCAGGTTACAGCGGATCAGGGTTATGCCTCTTTGCCGCCGGCATTGAGAAGCATTCCATTTTTCGTGCCTTTCGGAGAGCTTATCGACGCGAACAGGGGGATAATCGAATACGACGATTTGCTGAAGAGACCCGTGGAAGCCTTCAAATACCTGCTCACCACTGCGGAAATGCAAAGTCTCGCCCTGGAGAATCGCAGGTTTTCCCTGGACCTGGTTATGATTGCCACTACCAACGATCGTCACCTGGAATCATTCAAGTCCAGTCCGCAATTGGATTTCGCATCGTTCAAGGGCAGGATCGAACTTGTGCGTGTGCCCTATCTCTTACGGGCAACCGATGAAAAGCGGATCTACCAGGTGTGGGCGGAAAAGGCATCCGCAGGAAAACACGTGAGCCCGCACGCAGTCGAACTCGCCGCTCTCTGGGCCGTATTGACCAGGCTGCGCAGGCCTGACCCTGAACATTTCGATAGTGAGCTTGCATCCGCGGTAAGGGACCTCGATCCATTAGACAAGGCCATGCTCTACGACCGCGCTCTCGTGCCCGACAGCCTTTCTCCGGAAGAAGCGAGGGCCTTAAAAAAAGCGGCCATGCAGTTGAGAAACGAGTTCGATACCACTCCGGACTATGAAGGAAGGTTCGGGGCAAGCCCGAGAGAGATCAAGGGCGTGTTGTTGAATGCATCTCAAAGGACTGATCATAGGTGCCTGTCTCCCCTGGCAATATTCCAGGAACTCGAAAATCTTTGTGCAGATGAGACTGTTTATGAATTCCTCCAGTTCAAGGCACAAGGACTTTACCACGATGCAAAAAACCTGATACGTGTCGTAAGGGATGTATATGTGGAAATAATCGATGATGAGTTCAAGACAGCAGTCGAGCTGATGGATCAGACCAAGGTTGACGCCATGTTCGAGAGATATGTCAAGCATGTGACGCATTCCATAAAGGGCGAAAAGCTCCTTAACCCTGTCACCGGCAAGTTCGAGCAACCTGATGAAGATCTCATGCACGAGGTGGAGGGCCGGCTTGGTGTTACAGAGGATGCCGGGGCTTTCAGGTCCCAGTTGATTTCCGGAATAGGGGCTTACGGGATAGATAATCCAAACGAAGAACTGGAATACCGCAAGCTCTTTCCCGATCTGATAGAGCGGCTCGAAGAAAATCTCTTCAAGCAACTCGCAGCCACCTTGCAAAAGTCATGCAAGGCCGTGCTCGATCTCCTTGGCGAACGTAAGGGCATGGAGGAAGAAGAAAGAGAGCTGGCAAACAAGATCCTTGACAACCTGAAGAAAAAGTTTGGTTATTGCGACTATTGCGCAGGAGAAGCTATCGGTTTACTCATGCAAAACAAATACTCCCTGGGATAACTCCGGATATTTTTATTTTTTTATTTCATCTGGACAATTTCTCGATACTGGCGGTTACAAGCCGCCTTGCAATGCTTGCACCTTCTATCAATACTTCGACTCTGTCACCAACGCATACCGAGTACCCGCCCGACCGCCTTTTGAGACAAGTACCGGATTCATCCACCCTGAGGCCCCTTGGGAGCCTCGATATGGGCACGAGCACCTCTGCAAAGGGCGAATCCAATTCCACGAACAAGCCGTTCTGCTGCACAAAGCTCACGTATCCCGGTATTACATGCCCGAGCATCCCGGACAAGAGCATGGCCCTGTACGCGTCCACTGCCTCTCTTTCGGCATCCTCGGCCGTGCGTTCCGAAATAGAGCACTCGTTGGCCAATCGAGCTGCATCTTGGATGCTTTCAATTTTTCCACGTAGAATGTAATCACGCACCTGCCTGTGCACAACCAGGTCCGGGTACCGCCTAATCGGCGAGGTAAAGTGCAAATACCCGGTGGATGCAAGCCCGTGATGCCCAAGGTTCTCCTCGCAGTATCTCGCCTTTGCAAGGCTGCGAAGCAACCTTACCTTCAAATATGCTTCCTGGCGGCTCCCTTTGAACGATTCCAGAAAACGTGCGAGTGACCTTGGCGATCCATCCCGGGGCGCTGGCAATCCCTTGGCCCCTGCAAGCTTCCTCAATGCATCGAGGGCCTGAGGGTCAGGTTCCTCATGAACCCTGAAAAGGGTCTGCACGTCCTTCATCAAGCCGGCCACTGCCTCGTTGGCTGCTATCATCAGCTCTTCCACGATCATGTGGGAAGGTTTTCTTTCAGCCCTAATCACGTCTTGTGGAAGGCCGGTAGAATCGAGTATCACCTTTGGCTCGGGCAGGTCCAGGTCCAAGGCACCTCTCTTCAGCCTCGACTTCCTCATTCTCTTTGCAACACGCATCATTTTCTTGAGCAAGTCCGTGCAGCCCCCAAAGGGTTCTTCTTTTTTGCCTTCGAGTATTCCGGCGGCCATGTCGTAAGAAAGCTTGGCCCTTGATTCAATAAGAGCCAGGAAAACATCCTTCCTGTAACCGTTCTCATCCATTGCCACAACCATGGCCGGCCTCAAACGATCCGGAAGCAGGCTGCATGCATTGCCGGTAAGGGCCGGGGGAAGCATGGGGACGCACCTGTCAGGAAAATACACGGAACAACCCCGCCTCCTGGCCTCGATATCCAGGGCGCGGAAAGGCCTGACGAATGAGCCCACATCCGCAATAGCTACAAGTACCATGCCATGATGCAGTCCGATTGCATCATCCAGATCTTTTGCATCCTCTGGGTCTATGGTCACAAAAGGTACATCTGTGAGGTCCCGGTAGATCTTGGGATCCGGTTGAAAATCCCGGGCAGCTTCCATGGATTCCTTTTCCGCCTCGTCCGAGAAATCCGTTTCTATACCTGCACCTGCGATTATCTTTTCAATCTCGATGCCCGGATCTCCTTGCCTGCCGAGCACTCTCGAAATAGCCGCCATGGGAGGCCCGGAATTACCCGGGTATCTTGTGATGTTGCAGCACACGACCTGTCCCGGTTCGGTTTCATCATTGTCCTCAAGGAAAAAATCTGTGTGGAGCTTGGGATCCTCGGGAATGATGAAGAATTTCCTGCCCGCCCTGAAGACCTCTCCGACAAGCTGTTTCCTTCTATGTTCGATTACCTTGACGACCTTGCCCCTTGGGCCCCTTGAGCCCCGTCCATGCGAAGTGACCTCCACCTCCACGATGTCGTTGTCCAGTGCGTCGCCGAAGTCCCCGGGCCTTATGAACACGTCCTTGCCGTCCTTAACCGCCACAAAGCCGAACCCATGATTCTTATTTATCTGGAGAGCCCCTTCAACTTTTACTTGACTCCGGGCCGCTGTGACGATTCTTCCTGACTCGCGTCCAACCTTGCCGTGAGCAATCAGGGAATCCAGTAACGAGCGCACCTCTTCCCTTCCACCATGTGCCCCAGGGGCCAGGGTCTTTACCAGGCTGTCCCTGCTTATTCCCTTTTTCCCGGCTTTGGCCAGGAGCTTGAATATCTTTTGTTTCAGGCCGGCCGTTCTCATGCGTCCTCGCAAATCAACTCGGCAAGTAAGCCATGTCGGCTTCGTCGCTGTTGCTCC
Source organism: Deltaproteobacteria bacterium (assembly GCA_013152945.1). Lineage (GTDB taxonomy): Bacteria > Myxococcota_A > JAADFL01 > JAADFL01 > JAADFL01 > JAADFL01. The sequence goes on from JAADFL010000128.1 coordinate 15,517, forward strand.
TTGTATCATGAGCCCCGGCCCAGGGATAGCATAACCTTTGTAATAATGGCTCGGAGAGCTCTGGTATCCGTATTGAACCGCCTGTATTGGTTATGCCTTCCACTCCCGGCAAAAATTGCCGCCCGAGAGGAGGTACAGGAAGAGATGAGCCATGGCTTACCACCAGGATACTATTGCAGCACCGAGGCCCCCGGACATCAACATCAATGATGCGCCGGTTCCTTTTTTTTCACTTCCAACAACCAGCGAGGTGACACCTGCGGTGAGCAGAGCCAGCGAGAAGGGGGCAATTATTTCAGCACACAGCATCGAAGGAGAATCAGCCCCGTGTTCGGACGATGCCCTTTGTGCAAAGTAGATTGCCACCCCTCCGAGTGCCAACCCGGCTCCAAGCGAGGCGACTCCAAGGTACGTATAAATATCAGGATGCTCCTTGCCTTGCCCTGCAGGCCCTGGAGTTTCGAAAACCGGCGTTTTTTCTGTCTTGCCCTGTACAAGGTCTTGCTTGTTTTTCGTCTTTGGCCTGTCCTTGATCTCGATGACCTCTTTTTTGGGTTTGAGCACAACTCCCGCCGGCCTCAAGTCGGCATGTCTTGGTTTAAGCACCTGTCCTGCAGGCGTAAGCGGAACCCGGTCCACTGTTGTTTGGGGCATACCCGAGATGGCGCCCTCCTCGGGTGAAAGCTCTGCCCTCCTGTGCCTTGCCTCCATGACAGCCTTTTTTACCTGGCCGGCCGGATCGTCGCCTGAAATTACTCTGGGTTTGGAAGAACCTTCCAGATTGGCGTCCTTGCATCTCAATACCCGTACATCCAGGACAGGTACCCTTTTTGTTTTTTGGACCTTGAAATCAACCCTGGCCGAAACAACCAGATCGAAACCAAGCGCAACGCCGAACCGGGCCGCACAAGCCACGTGCCTGCATTCGAGTGCATCCCGGAGAATCCCTTTTTCTTTGAGCAGGCTCCTGGTCTCAGATGCGCATGTAACCTCCAAACCGGGCTCATTAAGCATTTCGTCGCATATTGCCAGCTCTATTTTTTTCGACCATGGGCTATCAACCGGCAGGATGCCAACCTTTTTCGTTTCACCTCTTGCTTCTTCGGCGGCATGAAAGAACGAAATTCCTGCAATAAAGGACAGGACGATTCTGACAGCCTTGTTTTTTTTCATGGTAGCCTCCATTCCTCCCCCTCCGGCAAGCCCCGCCAATCTCATGCCATGTCAAAGGCCTTTCTTACTTTTTCTTCTCCGTACTTCCTTTCAAGTCTCCTGATTATAAAGTGACCGGTCGCCACTTTTTGAAAGTGATCCATGAATAATGAATTGACCACTGCTCCTCCGAGTGCGCCGGCAACAGGCACCATGGCCAAAGCGGCTTTTTCGCTTACAACCTCTCCAAAACGCTCTGCTATCAAGCTTATCAATCTTGCAAGGGCGGGAGCTGTCCGGTCCGCCGTACCCTTTGAAGTAATGTATTCCATTGCACTCAAGACATGCCTTGCCAACATTGCCCGAACCGCGAAATATCCTGTCTTTGACGAATCGTCCTGCTCGCTCACTCCGCCAAGGGCGAATACGCTCAAGCACTCGAGCCTTGTTTCGATGTTTTTCAGGTCTTCACCATGAAAACGTGCAATCTCGGCAATTGATCTAAGCATCAGTATGGTCGTAAACGGCAGATCGAACCCCAGGCCGGCCATTCCCATTGCGCCGCCTGCGGCACCTGACAAACCTGCAAACAGCTTGTGACCCGATAGTGCGGGAACCTTTGAGCCATCCTTGCCGAGTGTCTTGACTGCAACATTCAGGGCCGCTTCCAAAGCTGTTCGAACCGTCTTTTGTAGTATTGCGGCAGCCTCACCGGGAAGCATTCCGACAGCCTTTTCCATCGGCTTACCAGCCAGGTTCGCCAGCCGGATCGCAATTCCGAAAGACTCGAGCAGTCTTTTTGCCTCTCTCAAGTCTTCCAGATCCTGGCCCTCAATCTTTCCTGTCATTTCCTTGTTCTTGTTATCATTTGAATCTTTGTGAGCAGTCATTTCAACCCCACAGGTAAATACGATATATAATATCTTACATTTTTTCCAATAGCTTTACCGAGCCGGGATTTTTCAAGCTCAAATAGTCAAATTGGTCATCCAGGCGATGACAGTACACGTGAGACAACTACCATTCTTGTTGAAAATATAAAATCATTGCCGATAATATTTTCCGTATCCGGCCGGCTCTCGAAACACCTTGATGCGTTGCTTCTCCTCGAAATACCACGGGGTATCATTTTGTCATCGTGCCTTGCCGGTCTTTGCAATTGGTTGCCTGTATTTCGCCTATATGGCCCGGATACCGGAAAAAACTATAGCAACGACCCAGCAGGTTCAAGTTTCCCGATTGTCGATTACTTCCAGTCCTCCCATGTAGGGTCTCAGTGCCTCGGGCACTACTATACTGCCGTCTTTTTGCTGGTAATTCTCTACAATCGCCACCCATGTTCTGCCGATTGCCAGGCCAGAACCATTGAGAGTGTGCACTAAACGATTCTTCTTACCATCCTTGAAGCGTATCCTGGCGCGTCTTGCCTGAAAGTCCTCGAAATTGCTGCACGAGGAAATCTCTCTGTACATATTTTGGCTGGGCATCCAAACCTCGATATCATAACACTTGGCGGCGGAGAAGCCCAGGTCACCGGTACAAAGCTCAATAACACGGTAGTGTAATCCCAGTACCTTCAATACTTCTTCAGCATCTGCCACAAGTGTCTCCAATTCTTGGTACGAATCCTCGGGTCGCACGAATTTTACCAATTCGACCTTGTCGAATTGGTGCTGCCGGATGAGGCCCCTTGTGTCCTTGCCCGCGGCTCCTGCTTCCTTCCTGAAGCACGGGGTAAAGGCGACATACTTTCTGGGCAACGTATCTGCCGGCAAAATCTCTTCCCTGTGTATATTTGTCACAGGCACTTCTGCGGTTGGAACCAGGAAGAACTCCGGCTCGACTGTCTTGAAGGCATCATTTTCAAATTTAGGTAACTGGCCGGTACCTTCCATAGCCTCGCGTTTCACCAAAAAAGGCGGCCAGCATTCCAAGTACCCCCGGGATGAATGCAAATCCATCATGAACTGCAATAATGCACGTTCCAAGCGGGCACCAAGGCCCAGGAGCAAACCGAACCTTGATCCGGACAACTTTGCAGCCCGCTTCAAATCCAGTATTTCCTGGGCCTCTGCCACTTCCCAATGCGGCCTTGGCTTGAAATCAAAGGAAGGCTTTTCACCATGCAGCCTGATTACAGGGTTGTCATTCTCATCGCTGCCTATTGGCACGGACTGGTGTGGAAGGTTGGGCAAGTACATGAGCTTGTCTTCCAATTCTATTTCCACATCTTTTAAACCAGGCTCAATCTTCTTAACTTTTTCCTTTAATTCACCGGTTTTCCGGCCCAGTTCCTTGATTGCATCCGTGTCTCCCTGTGCCAGCCTCTTTTTTATCTCCAGGTTCACTTCATTTATCTTTGCCCTGGTAGATTCGATTTCATGGAGGAAATCAGACCGTCTCTTAGCAAGTTCCGCGATTTCTCCAAGGTCATAAGATTCTCCCCTTGTCGCCAACCGTGTTGACACGTTGTCCAAATCAGCACAAACAGATCGCAAGTCCAACATATTTAAACTCCTCCAAGGCGTACCCTGAAATCAACCAGGGAATAATGGCTCAGTCAGGCCGCCAAATCCAAGTAAAAATCCAGTCATCATTGTCTGGTATGGGACGGATTCGATAGTATCTGTAAGTCGATGCTACCGGGGATATAACAGTTCTTGGACGAACATTGGGATTGGGAGAAGATATCAGGGAGGCGGGAGAGGGATCGGCGATTGGCGCCACACAGGTCTTCCACAGTTCATACGCCTAAGCTAACATCCAGAATGGCTCTGTATTGACAAGGGGTTTTTAGAAATATACAAGGAGCTGAAAAAAATACCTTGGAGGTGTCAAGTGAGAAACAATGGTAAAAGTGTGGTACTGTTATTCTGCTTGTCCGTGCTTTTGGTTTGTTGGGGTTGCGGCAGTGGTGCAATCCCTCCCAGCAATGGAGATTCAGATGTAGACACGGA
>JAADFL010000129.1 GCA_013152945.1 Deltaproteobacteria bacterium
CGAACCCGCCCTCCGGCGGATCGAAGTCATAGACGTTTCTTATGCATCCCTCAATGTTGTGTACTTCATTACGGCAGGGAATCAGTACAGAGGCCTTAAGACCGAAACCTTCTCTATTCATTGTCTTTCCCGGGAAGATCCTGATAAATACGGAAAATCGTCTCTGAGATGACCTTCCAGCTGTATCTGGACTCTATCAGGGACCTGGCGTTGTTTCCGATCCGTTCCGAAACCTCCTTGTTGTTCAAAAGAAACGTAATCCTTCCTGCAAAATCCAGCGGATCGTCAGCCAACAGGATGTTCAGACCGTCGGTAACCTCTATTCCTTCTGCAGCCACGGTCGTGGCCACCACAGGCTTTGCTTGAGCCATTGCGTTGAGGACTTTTATCTTGGTCCCGCTCCCGCTCCTTATGGGGGCAACAAAAACTGCGGCTCTCTGGACGAAAGGCCGCACATCGTCTATGAAGCCCAAAACATTTATGGCAGGATCGGCGGCGGCCTGCTCCTGCAGCCTTCTTGTCGGCTTCTTCCCGATGAAGTCCATGGTTACGCCGGGATTCTCGTTCTTGACAACCGGCCATATATTGTCCAAGAAAAAGTCTACAGCATCCGAATTATACGGCCCCGACATGCCTCCAACCCATATCAGATGGTTCTCTCTGACGTTTTCCTTCAGGGGTTTGAAGTAATCTATGTCCACGCCGTTTGGAACTACAACAAAGTTGTCACTGCTGCAAAGGTCTATCAAGTGTTGTTTGTCGTCCTCTGAGACGACAATACAATGCTCGAACCTTGGACACGCCTCTTTCTCAAAAGCTCTCAGTTTCAAATACTGGAGGTAGAGATACGCCTTCTTGATAATGTTGCTCTCTGTATGCATCCACCTGTAAAGACGCAAGGACTCGACATTATGGTTGGTCAAGACCGAAGGAACACCATGTAAGAGCTCATGGTATCTAGCCAAGGCAAGCATGTCAATATGTACCATGTCGATATGACCATCGGACAGGAGACGTCTTACCCTCTCTCTTGCTTCAGGAATAAAGAATCTCTCGGCGGTCAGGGGCAGTCTCGAAAAGAGATTCCGGATCACATGATATAAAAACCCCGGATTCAATCCGGTCTTCGGAATGGGATAAACGTCCACTGTTTCACACAGCTCCTTCAGGTCTTCAACATAGACAAGCTCTTCTTTGTTCTGCGCAAATCCTATGAAGAAAATCCGGTGCCTCTCCGCAAGAATCCTCAGTACGTTGTAGGTCCTGATGTGATGTCCCCCAACGGGAGGATAAGGATTCTCGGTTGACAAAAACAGGATATTCATTTTTCAGGCTTTATCCTTTTGACCGCCCGGTATATCCGTCTGTACGTATTCAGCCCTATGGTCCTCTTCAGGGAGCTCTTTACGTAGTCAAGAAAGACCAGCTTGTAGTAGAAGATGGAGCGGCCCTTTACGAGTTCACCGAAAAGATCCAGGTCATAGACGTCTTTTACAGGAATTCGCCCAAAGCGGTATGGATACTCGGCAACCCTGAGCTCGTTAATGCGCGATGTGAAGATGGCCGAGTAGCCGACCTCCCTTGCTATGTCCACAACCCGTTCACTGGAGCTACCGAAGGGCAGGCTCAAACATCTCACCTCGCTCCCTATCCTGTCCTCTATGATCTTCTTGGATTTATCGAGCTCCTGGTATATCCTTCCATCGTCGATCTCTCCAAGCATTGGATGAGACAGGGTATGCGACTGGATAGAATGGCCATGCCGGTGAAGTTCGATCAGATGTTCCCAGTTCATATGGCGTGATCCCGAGACCTTGCTGACAACAACAAAAAAAGCTGCGGAAAAATTGTATCTCTGCAGGACCGGGAACGCGTGGATATAGTTCCCGATCAGACCGTCATCAAATGTGATACATACGGATCCGTTACGTGTAAAACTATCGTCACAGAGAGCATCTATTGACACAACCTCGTAACCGTTATTCTGAATATATTCCATCTGTCCTTCAAACTGCCGGACCGGAAGGGAGTAGGCCGGATCTATCCTCCTGACACTCCTGTCTCTTTCGGGAACGTCTGCAACCTCATGATACATCAGGACCCTGCACCTGTGTCTCTGAACTGCATTTTTCTCTAATGCTTTACTCATCGCTGCCTATGTTCGAGACAAAATATCTCAACTTTCCCGACTTGTCAGGCTCGATACATGAAACGAAGTCGAATCTTATCTTTATTGTCCTTCCCAGGCGATCGGACAATTTCTGCTTATACTCTCTGAGCATCTCTTCGGTCAAGGAGTCGTCCTTGACGATCCTGACAACCAGCTCATCCTTTCTGTCTTGAACTCCCTGGAAGTGTTTTATCCCCTCTTTAAAGGTATATGCCAATATGGCGCTGTAAAAGTACTTGTCTTCAGGAGTAACGATAAAGCTGCTCTGACGTCCTACGATGGCCTTGAGTATGGGAAACCCTATGCCGCAACTGCACGTGTCACAGGATACCGACCCTACATCGCCGATCTTGTAGCGAATCAACGGGTTGTAAAGATTGTTCAGCTCGGTTACGACCAAATCTCCGGCATCGTCAGCGTTTCCGGAAGCGAGAACTTCCAGGCATACATGATCTGAGTTGATATGCATGTTCCCTTCCCGGCATTCGAAGGCTATCACTCCGGTTTCCGTCGCTCCGTATTCATTTGCTATCCTGCACCCGAGCGTCTTCTCTATCAACTCCCTCTGAAACTCGTAAAGGACTTCTCCTGTGGTTATCACCACCGATGGACCGGCCTGTTCAAGCACGATGTTCCGATCACTCATCCACTGACAGAACTTGTATATCAGCGACGGATAGCCGCAAAAATATAGAGGTTTGAACTCTCTCAACCTACTGACGAACACGGCAAGAGACTCGTCGTCAACCTCGAAAGCGGAAAGCCTGATCCTGTTGGAAAGAATATCCTTTATTTTTTCAACAGCATGATCCCGTCTGTCAACCGGCATTCCCCAGAAGCGGGCCTGCTTGTCGCCGATATCGATCCCGTATTGAGCGTAGCAGCGGTACATCACCGCCCTGACATATGCACTCTTGTCACGATCCTTGACAACTACCAAAGGGGTACCGGATGAACCACTTGTCGACTCCTTACTGGTGCGCACATCAAGCGAGTGATTGACTATCTGTGCATAGTGTTCCCGCACTTCCTGCTTTTCCAAAACCGGTATCCTTGCCAGGTCTTCCGGAAACTTCAGGCTGCCGATGTCGAGACCGGCCTCGTCGAACCTCCTGCGATAGAACGGAATATCTTCATATGCTCTCGTTATGGTTTGTCTCAGTTTCTCTGCCTGGATCCTGGCGATCTCATCCCGAGACAAGTATGGAATGTGAATGATCCGTTTGAGATACTTGGAGACAGGCTCACCCCTTACACGTTCGATGAGCCTGTAGACGATGTTTCTTGCAATCCACTCGTTCACTTTTAACCTGGAAACGTAAAAAGACAGAGAGGGTTGAAAAAACCGGGGATCTGGAACCCTTCGAATGCTTACACCGTTCAAGTTCTCGGCATTCGTGGCATTGTCTGTTAGACACCCTGCACCGATGAAGTACGGTAAAGGAAAGTGCAGGCTATACGGCGCTTCGAGGATGTCTGACGAACGGCGCTTCAGACGATAACACCTTGCAAGATGGATTGCAGCATGGATATACAGCGGCATAACCCCCGTATATCCATGCTGCGGTATGTGTTATATGCACATGCCGTTACTGCTGGTCCACAAACTCGAAGGCACCGATATCGTATTCGGGGATACCATCGTTGTCTCCATCCAGCGGACGGGGATTGTACTCGTAGTCCCGAATCACCGCTCC
>JAADFL010000130.1 GCA_013152945.1 Deltaproteobacteria bacterium
GACACGGACACGGACGCAGATACAGATGCCGACACGGATACTGACACAGACACCGACACGGACACGGACGCAGATACAGATACCGACACTGATACTGACACTGACACTGATACCCATGGAATTGCTTGCCCTGAAAAGGTGAAGGAACCACCGTGTGAAGTGATGCCGCCTGCTTGTCCCTGGGGCACGTACCCGGAATCGGGAGGCTCATGTTGGACAGGCAGGTGCCTTTCCTGTGAGCAGACTTGCCCGGAAAAGATTGGAAGTCCGAATTGCAAGGCATTACCGCCTGATTGCGAACCCGGTGAATATCCAACTCATGACGGTGATTGTTGGACCGGGGAATGCCTTGCATGCAAGCCCACCTGCCCGGACAAGATAGACTGGCCCCTTTGCGAGAGCCTCCCGCCTGATTGCAGGACAGGAGAATATCCGGGTGCCGACAATATGTGCTGGAACCAATGTCTTTCCTGCAAACAGAGTTGTCCTGATGAGATCGGTGAATATACATGCTTTATGGTTGCTCCTGATTGCCCGAGCGGCATGCACCCGACTACGGACGGAACATGTTTTGACGGCGGATGTGAGCCTTGCAAGGATTGGTGCGAAGGGGATGTAGACAAGGCGCCATGGGCTTGCTGGGACAAGCCCGGGTGCCGGTGGGAGCATTACAAGGTTTGGCAGTGGAAGGACCCGAATTGTACTGATCTTGGCAATCCTGATTGCAAGCTCGAATGTGTGGCTGCAGAATCCTGTGAGCCTGTTCCATACAAGCCTGCCTGTTTGGGCCTGGAAAAGCCGGAATGCGAAAAGAACCCTGGTTGCAAAATGATAAAGACTCCATACCATAGATGCGTGCCGGCGTGTACGTTCTTACAGGAATATGATTGCAAGGCGCGCGATGATTGTGAACCTTTTTATTCAGGCCTTGTCGGGCCCGGCGATCGTTGTGATGACAGCTTCGTGTTTTGCAGGGACAAGTAGGCTCTTACACTATGCTGTCTCGATGGTGGATGGATGTTGTTTTATGCAAGGGCCGGTGAAACCTTGAACCGTTTATTGGTTGCAGCAGTCATGACCATAGTGGTTTTACCCGGGCGTGCTTTTGCCTACAAGATAGCCACGGATGCAAATGGACACGAGGCGCATTGGCCGGGGGAACAAATGCCCTTGCCCATGCGAGTGGACCCGGACGGAACCACGGGCCTGAATGGTGATGACTGTATAGATATTGCGAGAAAATCAATGCAGGCATGGAACAATGTGAAGGGCAGTTTCGCTGGTTTCGTATATTCGGGCTTCAAGGCTTCCGGGCACGACAATGGTTCCATATTGTTTGCGAGGAAGGACGTGCCCCCGGAAATAAACGGAGCACTTGCCGTAACATTACTTACATTCAACCAGGAAAACGGAATGATTTATACAGCCCAGATCGTGGTGGATGCAGTCAGGAAAAAATGGGCCGTGAGGGACGACCAGCTTGGATCCAATGTATATGATCTACAATCCGTGTTAACGCATGAACTCGGCCACGTGTTCGGCCTGGACCATACCCCGGACCCGACTGCTACGATGTATGCAATAGTCGCGCCCGGTGAGACCAAGAAACGCACCCTTGCACAGGATGACATGGACGGATTAAAGCACTTGTACCCGGACAATTCGGGAATGAACGGCTCACACTGCACCGGAGATGAAGACTGTAAATATGGAATCTGTGTGCAGACCAGGAACTCGGGAAATATATGTGCGAGAGAATGTGATTCTGAAGCTGGTCGTGATACCTGCATGCTGGGCGCCGGCTGTGAAACCGGTACCGATAACAGGTCCGGCTGCATCGGCGGTACAGAGTGTTGCAGGAACTGTGGAGCCGACAGGGAATGCATGTCAGGCCTGTGTGCAAATATTTCAGGAAGAAACTATTGTGTAGGAATATGCGATCCTGTCCGGCCCGGCGCATGCCCGCAGGGAAGCACTTGCAGAGCCGTTGGAGATTACGGATGGATCTGCCTACCTACAAAGGATGTTTGTCCTGATGCTGCAGATCCCGAGCCGTTGTTGATAATAAAAAAAGGAGCCGGGAGTCCCGGGGCCGGGAGTGTAACGCTTGGCGCCGGTAGTGTTACAATACTGGAATCTGCGCTGGTAAATGTGTCATACAAAGAGAATGTTGTGGCAAAGGGCGTGAAAATCAAGCTGTTGTCCAGTCGTGGGACAGGTACATCGGTTTCAAGACTGTCAGTGTACCTGGACGCAAATAAAGACGGCAAAATAGATTCAGGCGATACATTGGCAGGTGATTTTTCAGACATTGCCGAAAAACAACAGGTGGAGCTTAAAGGATTGGACCAGCCCCTGGCTCCCGGACAGGAAATCGAGTTGTTGTTTACCGTTGATCCGGAACCAAGAGAAACTTCGGCAGGAGGTATAGTGGTTGGCCCGGATTCGTCCTGGTTATTGTTATTTGTTTCTGCCTGCATCGTAATGTTTTTTATTATGGGCCGTGTATCCAAGCCCAAGAAGTGGATGACCCTGTTTTATTATTCGTCTCTTTTGCTGGTACTCAATATGAACCTGTCTTGTATCGGCGGAGGTGGTGGCTCGGAATTCGAGAAAGAGTATGTTCGTATCCAACTGGATGTTCCTGACAAAGGAGCCGGTGAGTGTGTAGATGGAGGACCGGTGGAAACGGCCGGATTCCCGTTGGAGAGCGAAACCTTGACTATTATTCTCAAGTGATCGAGAAGCCGCTCTAACTTTTACTTGCCATGAGTAGGGACACCTGACTATTATTGGGCGACTTTAGATGGCTGGGAGTGCAGGGTGGGGTTATGCATAGGAAGAAAAGAAAGGCAGCCGCACTGGTAGGGGTATGTGTGGGTCTTTTCTGTTTGGGGGCTTTGGGCCAGACCGGCCTGCCGGATGGTTACGGTCAATTAGCCTGGGGGGTTTCACCCAACCAGGCAACAAAGATCATCGATAAGGAAGTCAATGCTCCAGGTTTCCTGGCTGTTGCCATGAAGAACCATATCAAGGAAATCATCGAGCAGTACAAGCAGGATCACCCGGATTTGAAGCCCCCGAGTGCGGAAGAATTCGATGATCAATTTGATCCCGATGATTTCAAGAAAGATATTTTTTACGACGAGTTGTCTGTATATGGAGAGAGACCGCAGTACTACAAGGATCTCTTGGGTCCTGAAATAGAGTTGAATGCAGGTGAGGGCGTAATAGCAGTAGAAGATAAACCAACCATTTTATACTTGTTTGCAGGAAAGAAACTTTGGAAAGTCGTTGTGATCCATAGCGAGGCCGAATCCGCAAAGTTGTCCTTCAAGGCATTCATCGACAAGCTTACTGAAAAATATGGCCCGCCTGCCAAGGTCGAGTCTACTTCAGGCAACCAGGCAGGAGAAAAGCCTGCCAAAGCTTTGGAGACCAGTGAAAAGAAAAAAGCCGGTGAGCAAAAAGGAGAACTTTCGAAAGAACGAGTTTTGAAAGCCATATGGGAAAATAGCACAACAAGGCTCGAGGCCAGGGCCGAGAAAAATGGTTATAGGGAAATTTATGTGTCAAAAGCCATTCTTTCGAATATAGATGCAATTCGGAAACAAGGCAGGAAAAAATTCAAGGGGCTGTAGGCCGGGGTGCATGCCGACTGTGGCATTTTTCTTGTGTCGAAGCCGAGTCAGGCCCTCCCCACCCCGAGTCAGGCCCTACCCACCGGCCCTCCCCACCCAGGTTGATTTTCAGGGTACCTAAAATATACCGTTATTTCATGAACTAGGGGCGGTTCGCGAACCACCCCTACGCGATCCAATCCCAATAATTTGTATTTTTGTCTCCTGGACCAGGCCGGCTTTCCACCGCACTCACCCCCTTTTGTCTCCCTCTCCCGCAGGGCGGCCGAGGGGGGATTGTTTGGTACCGACGATTCCATGGGCAACGCCCCTGGAATCGTTCAAATCCTGGCGCCCCATAACTGGACCAGGTTCACTATGACACATACCGCCTTGCCCATTGCCCTCGTGCTTATCCATTCCTTGGGACCGTGGAAGTTTACACCGCCGGTGAACAGGTTTGGTGTCGGTAGGCCGCGCTGTGTCAATTGCGAGCCGTCCGTGCCGCCCCTAATAGGTCTGTGATTGGGCTCGATGCCTGCTTTTCTTATTGCTTCCATGGCTTTTTCCAGGATTTCCGGTTGCTTTGTAAGCCAACGCGCCATGTTCCGGTATTGCTCGGTGATTTTTAATTCCACCTTCAGCCTTGGTTCTTCGGAACGTATCCGGTCTATGATCTGCTCGAGCCGTTTCCCCCGTTCGGCAAGTTTCCGGTCGTCGAAATCCCGCAGGATAAGATTTACGGTAACCTTGGCCGCATCACCCGTCATGTCCGTGGGATGGAAGAACCCCTCCCTTCCTTCTGTCTGCTGGGGTGTTTCCTCCTGGGGCAACCTGGTCAGGAAAACTCCGGCCCAGTCCATGGCGTTGACCATCTTTCCCTTGGCAGTGCCTGGGTGCACGGAAACCCCTTCGAAGACAACGGTTCCCTTGTCTGCACTGAAAGTTTCGGAGTTGACCTCGCCGATGAAATCTCCGTCTATGGTAAAGGCGGCTTTTGCACCGAATTTTTCGATATCGAACTTGTCGGCGCCTCGTCCTATCTCCTCGTCCGGGGTGAAACCTATGCGCAATGTAGGCCTTGGAAGCTCGGGATGGGCCTTGAAAAGCTCCAGGGCAGCCATGATTTCCGCAATTCCGGCCTTGTCGTCCGAACCCAGCAGGGTGGTTCCGTCGGAAGTGATGATGGTGTCTTTGATGCACTGTTTTAATTCAGGGGTGTCTTTTGGATCGATGACCACAGAGTCCTCGAGTTCGATCACGCCTCCGTCATAGTTTTCGTGTAAAATCGGTTTTACATTGGTGCCGGAAAATGCAGGAGCAGTATCCATGTGTGCCAGCAGCCCGATAACCGGGGAACCTTCCACGTTTCCCTTGAATGTTGCGAACAGGTACCCGTTTTCATCGACCTGCGCATCTTCGAGCCCGAGTTCCTTCAATTCCCGGGCCAGGATTTCGGCAAGGTCCAGTTGCTTGGCGGTTGACGGGCAGGATTCACTCTCCTCGTCGGACTGCGTGTCCACCTTCACGTACCTCAGGAATCTTTCGACAACTGTAGTTTTGTCCAGCACTTCGCGTTCATCTGTAAACCAGTGTGTTTGCTCTCCCAATTTGTCCTCCGTTCCGGGTTGTTATTACCGTTTAAATGATGCCGTATAAATGATGACAGTTTCATCCGCTATTAAGCTGAAAAACGTGTTCGGTCGCCGAACTGCCGCCCGGCCAAAGGTATACGTCTATTTTGTATGGCTGATCGTTTTCCCCGGGTTGTTCCATTAGGAAAAGGAGATAATTGTCGGCCTTGCCCGAGTAGTTGGTGACCAGCCGCCTGAAGGACGACACGCTCTCGAAAGAACCGTCCTTGCCGGATTCGGTGGACTTGGGCGTTGAAGCGAAGAACAGCTTGAGCGGTGCCCTTACGTGGACGAGTTTCAGAAAATCCTCGACCTGGTTCTCCCATTTCTTGCCCAACTCGCAGTGTGCCGCGACAAGGAGATTCGTTGGATATCCCGTGTTGTCCTTGTCTGTACCGATGACTGCGTCGACCAGAAAGTGTTTCGGTCTGTTGGCTGTCCAGCACTTGAGGGAGCGGCTCTCCGAGTAGTCGTGGAGCAGGCTCAGAAGGACTACCTTCCATCCCCTGGGTGATCTCGACCAAAAGGGAAAGCGTTGAACGAGGACCTCTCCAAGAAAGCGTGCCAGCTCTCTGGGCTCGACACCCTTGAAATTTGAATTCATGGCCACGACCCCCAAATATTTTTCATGCACCAGACCTACCAGGGCAGGCATCCGGATGTCAACATGCATGTCCTGTTCGGGTTGTTTTTCTAGTGACTTTCGTCCTGAAACTGATATTCTGCGAACATTATGCAGCACCAAGCTGCAGTTATAAGCTGTGCATGATATATGGTAGTCAAGGTATAAACGGAACGGGGTTAGCAGTATGGTAAGGTTTAACTCTTATTCAAATATCAAGGTATTAGCTTTATCCCTTGTGTTATCTGTATTTCTTTTCAACACCGGCGTTTTTGCAGGGAAAAAGGAGCGGGAGAAAATCGCTGTAATGGAACTTGCCGCAAAGAGCGGTATCAAGCAGGCCCAACTGGATGTGCTGGGTGACATGTTGGCGACCGAGCTAAGAAATATCGGCAAATACGAAGTAATTACCAAAGACGATATCAAGGCCATGTTGGGCCTTGAAAAGGCAAAGGAGTTTCTTGGCTGTGACGATGCCTCTTGCATGGCGGATGTAGGCGGCGCACTGGGCGTGGACAAGGTCATTTCAGGCAATGTTGCCAAGTTCGGCACAGTTTACGCCGTAAATCTCAAGCTGATAGATATACACGAAACAAGGGTGAAAAACAGTGTGTTCCAAAAGGTCCCCGGCGGCGAACAGGCATTGCTCGACTGTTTCAGCAACCTTGTTCACAAGCTCATGGGAACCAGGCATATCTCGGGTGCAGCCTTTAAGGAAACAGTAACTCCAGGGAATGTTGCAATCGGGTCCACGTCCGATCTTGCGGACCTGGGTTTCACGGACGAAATGTTCAGTAGAATTCAACAGGCCGGCCTGGCAATGAACTCGAGGGCTGTCGCAGTGGTCAGGAGATTGCTCGGCCGGGGGTTTTCGCCAGAGGAAATAACCGGATTAATCGTTGACCGGAATATCCTTTCGTACAATCCGAGGGAAGCCGAAACATTTGCAATATACTACCTCGTGGGCATGAATCCAAGGCGGTTCCAGGGATTCATCAAGAAGGGGCTTCATTTGACCGCTTATTACAACAAGCAGCAGGAGAGTACAGGCCTGGAGGTTACCAAGTGGGTGACATTCGGCACTGGTCTGCTCATGGGGCTTTTCGGCGGGATGTTTTATGGCTTGTATGCCGCTTCGAGCAGCGACTCGGGGCTTTATGCAGGCCATGTTTCCATGGGTATCGGAGTTGCATTGCTCCTTGTGTCCATAACAACCATGATTATCGATGGTATTAATATCGGTTACTTGCCTGATGGCTTCCTGGAAAATGCCAAGAAGGACGAAATAGTCAAAAAGCTGGGAAAGGCTGCAAGGAGGTTGTCATGGGGATTTGCGCCGGGTACTGGCAAAATGGCCGGTGTTATGGATAATGGGAATGGGTCGAGGTTTTTCGGGTTGAGCTTGAGTTTCAGCTTCTGACACTTGATTTTTGTCGGAATTTTCCCGGATTAAGCAATGAAGGTAGTGTTTGTATATCCACGCTTTAAAAAGTATTTGAGCGACTTTACAAGAGAAGAACAGGAGATTCTCGTGCCTATCGTCGGCGGTTTCACCACGCCCCCGTCTTTGGGTATTCCACTATTGGCCGCGATGACGAACAGAGAACATCAAGTCGAGGTGATTGATGACAACCGTGGAGACAAAGTCGATTTCGATATGGATGCCGATCTTGTTGCGATAAATTGTTTCACTCCACAGGCCACAAGGGCCATGGAATTGGCCGATGGCTTTGGTAAGGCGGGGAAAAAGGTGATCATGGGCGGCATTTTTCCGTCTTTCATGCCGGACCAGGTGCTCGAGCACGCGGACTCGGTGAACATCGGCGAGGGTGAGCCCACCTGGGAGACGATCCTGGAAGATGCAGGAAGGGGAGAGTTGAAAAGGGTGTACAAGGGCGGCAACAGGTTCGACCTCGCAAAGCTTCCCGTACCCAGAAGGGACGTCTTGTATGGCAAGGCGGGTTACGATTGGCATGCCGCATTGGTGCAAACGGCCCGGGGGTGTAATTTCAATTGCGCCATGTGTGTTCTTCCTGCTCATTTTGGTTACAGGGTGAGAACCAGGCCTGTGCATGCAATCATGGAAGAGATCGAGAAAACACCTTATGATCAAATCTATCTTGCTGATGACACGATTTTCATCGAAAAACCCGGGATCGAGGCATGGGCCAGGGATTTACTGGAAAAACTGGCGCACCTGGACAAGAGGCTGTTCGTTTCCGGCACATTGGCCTTGAACACCAAGCAGGATTTTTTCAAACTTCTGGCAAGGGCGGGGACAAAGACATTCTATTGCACCCTGAACGTGGACCCGTTTTCCATGCGGGCTTTGCAGGGAAATGACAGGAGGGCCGAGCTCAAAGTCAAGGACCTGGTTTCCATGGTCAATGATTTGGGAATGGAATTTTTTGCATCATTCGGCATGGGCAGGGACTGGGACGATGAAGGTGTTGCCGACCGGATATTGGAGTTGTGCGGGAAGACGGGAATCAAGACTGCGGAGTTCTTTCTCTTCACTCCTTTTCCGGGATCACCCCATTATTCCAGGATGGAATCCCAGGGCAGGCTTTTGCACAAGGTCTGGGAGAAGTACAATGGCGCTAACGTAGTGTTCAAGCCAATGAAGATGAAGCCCGGACGCCTGCACGAATTGTATAGCTATGTCTGGCGACAGATGTACAAAGGTGCCATGGAGGACCAGGTATTAAAGAAACTGGGCAAGCAGACCGGCGCCAGCCCACATCCGGATGCAGGCAAAAGGAGCAGGAGCTAGAAAGTGGCCAAGGCACAGAGGGCTGTTGTGACCGGCATGGGCGTTGTAAGTCCCATAGGCTCGGGACCCGAAGAATTCACGGAATCCCTGCTTAACGGTATTTCCGGGATACGCGATGTCACCCAGTTCGATACCATCGGCCTTCCAAACCGCCGGGCGGCTCAGGTAGCGGATTCCATTGTCGAGAGGAACCTCGATAGGGATGATATCCTGCGGTACGGGGACAGGTACTTGCAGCTTGCCCTTGTAGCAGCCGGGCAAGCGCTTGAATCGGCCGGTTTGGGAGCAAACCTGGGATGGAGCACGTCGGCTGCAGTTTGCGTTGGTACATGCAACGGAGGTTTGAGGACAGCGGAAAAGCTGTACAGGATGCTGCATCACAGGGAAGAGGGAGACCTGGACGAGAGGATGAACCTGTTGTTCAGGTATTTCGCATTGCCAAGGGCATTGGCAACGAAATTCAGGATAGGCGGTCCCAACATGGTTGTAACCACTGCCTGTTCTTCGTCCACAGGCGCACTGGGCCTGGCTCTGGACCTGGTCTTGTCCGGGAGAGCCGAGCTGGTTCTTTCAGGGGGAAGTGACGCACTTTGTTACACGACTTTTGCAGGTTTTTCCGCGCTGGGCGCAATGGCTGAAAAGGCATGCACGCCTTTTTCCAATGAACCCGGCCTTACCTTGGGAGAAGGAGCCGCGTTTTG
The DNA here is from genome assembly GCA_013152945.1 of Deltaproteobacteria bacterium. Classification (GTDB taxonomy): domain Bacteria; phylum Myxococcota_A; class JAADFL01; order JAADFL01; family JAADFL01; genus JAADFL01. The sequence goes on from JAADFL010000130.1 coordinate 9,351, forward strand.
GGTTGTCGAGAGCCTGGAGCTTGCCCGCGCCAGGGGAGTTAAAATACGCGGTGAGCTGCTGGGTTACGGCTTGACTGCCGACGCATATCACCCCACTGCTCCCGAACCCCGGGGCATGATGGCTTGCAAGGCGATGAGAAAGGCGATTTCCTGCATAGGCCCGGAAAATGACAACGAGCCTGGTTATATAAACGCCCATGGCACGGGCACGGATGCCAATGATATGTCTGAAGCAAGGGCCATAAAGAGATTGCTCGGGCCAAGAGCAAAGAATGTGCCGGTAAGCTCGACCAAGTCCATGATAGGGCATTGCCTTGGAGCCGGAGGGGCATTGGAGGCAACTGCATCCCTCTTGTGCATGGAACAAGGCAAGGTGCCGCCCACAATTGGTTTCGACGAGCCGAGGCCAGGCCTTTTCGGCCTTGATTATGTCGGCGGGAACAGGGCCAGAAAACACGATTTTACGAATTTTATTTCCAATAGTTTCGCCTTCGGCGGAAACAACGCAGTGCTTTTTGCCGGGGCATATGAGAAAGAAAGACAGGTAAGTACAGGCGCAAAGGGCAGGGTGGTAATAACCGGAGCCGGTGTCACTACTCCTTTTGGCCGTGGATTGGAAATATTAGCGAATGGAATTGCGCGCGAACATGGGGCTGTAAGAATAATCGACCGCTTCGATACATCCGAATCAAGGTACAAGGCTGCGGGATTGGTTCCACGCTTGGATGAACGAAGACTGGCCAAGAGGGTGAATATGAAAGGATTTCACCCGATGAGCAAATACCTAGCCCTGTCTTGCCTCGAGGCAATGCAAGATGCCGGTATCAGGCCGTCCCCGAGTGCGTGTGCCGACATCGGGCTCGTGTTGGGCTCCCTGGTGGGACCGAGCGAGGAACGCCTGATGAACAGCGTATGGAAACAAACGGCATCCTCTGTTGATATCGGGGGATTCGCATCCATTGTCGCAAACTCGGTCAGTGGAGAGGTGTCGAGGGCCCTTTACCTGACCGGGTACAATACTGTTCTCTCCACAGGCCACCACTCTGGGTTGTCGGCGCTCATAGTAGCGGCGCAGGCCATTATCCAGGGGAGGGCCGGAACATTGCTGGCAGGTGGAGGAGACGAATTATTTGCGAGGTACATGGCAAATTACGACAAGGTCGGGTACCTGCCCGAACCCGGCTTCGATCCTGGCGAATATGGGAAGATCCCCTTGCCCGGAAAGAAGCGCATCCTGGCTGAAGGCGCTGCTGCCTTCATGCTCGAGCAAGAGGCGGATGCTTTGAAAAGGCATGTCCGGCCGATTGCCGTAATTGCAGGCTTCGGCCATACTTTTGAACAAGGTGACTTTTTAAGCGGAACAACGCAATATCAGGGCATTATTACAGCCATATCCAAGGCCTTGGATATGGCCGGGCTCAAAGCAAGAGATATCGACTTGATATTGACGGCAAGGCAGTACAATGAAACGGATGAACGGGAAAAGGAGGCGATACGGCAGGTCTTCGGCCATAGTTTTCCTGTTTTGGACATAGTGCGGAAGACGGGTTACTCGGAGAGTGTGTCGGTCCTTTGGAGTCTTTCCGCTTGGTTCGAAAAGGCGGAGCGTTTCAATGAACCCGGCAGGGATGAAAAGAGAGCCCTTGTACTCGGCACTTCCTATTATGGAAACAACTTGGTACTCGTGGTCGAGAGATTCGGATGACAGGATAGCCGGAGCATGGATAGTTCTGTTGAAAACAACATGGTGGTGATTACCGGAATCGGAGTAATTTCACCCATAGGCTCGAACAAGGGTGAGATGCTCGATTCCCTGATCCATGGACGCTCTGCAATTGCTTCAAGTCCAAGGTTCGAGGGAAAGGGCTTTAGGACTTCGTTTGTGGCAGAGGTCCCGGATCTCGAAGACTTATCGATCGAGGAATCCAAAGAGCCGTATACTGATCGCTGTTCCTTGTTATCCATAATCGCGGCAAAGCAGGCTCTTGTGGACTCTGGCCTGGAGCCGTCAGGTGAAGATCTGTTGCCTGGGGCCGGCCTGGTGCTCGGGACCTGTAACGGCGGCATGCTCAGCATAGAGAAGCACTACCGGATGAGACTGGGCATGGAAAAGGGCGGGTTCGGCGAGGACCTTTTCCTACAGAAAAGGTATTTCGGCCCTGCACTCTGTACTGCCGGAAGACTGGGTATCAGCGGACCATGCTCCACGGTCGTAACTGCATGCTCGGCAAGTCTGAATGCAATCGGTGTTGCCATGGACTGGTTGAAAAACAAGGATGCGGACATCGTGCTTGCCGGAGGAGCGGACGCATTGAGCGGGACCACACTTGCAGGCTTTGATGGTCTTAAGACGACGTGCCCGGCGCAGTGCGCGCCGTTTTCTTTTCCTCTCGGCCTGAATCTCGGCGAAGGAGCAGCGTACTGGGTCCTTGAGAACCAGGACCATGCGACAAGGAGAGGCGCCAAGATCTATGGATGCCTGCTGGGATATGGGCTCAGTACCGACGCATATCATCCTACCTCACCGGATCCAAGAGGGCGTGGACTGTACCTTGCTCTCAAGAGGGCTGTAACGGATTCGGGCATCGACCTTAAAGAAATAGAATATGTCAATGCACACGGCACGGGCACCGAGGCAAATGACAAGGCGGAAAGCAATACGCTCCGGACTTTCTTTAACGGCAAGGTGCCTCCCGTGAGTTCATTGAAATCCTATTTCGGTCATACCCTTGGAGCCGCCGGTATCCTGGAGGCGACCGGCGCCCTGCTTTGCTTGTCCAAGGGCTTTGTGCCGGCCACGTTGAATTTCAACAGGCCCAGGCCCGGATGCAATCTCGATTATGTTCCCAACGAGCCGAGGCCCGCCAGGGCCAAGTTATTCTTGTCCGAAAAGTTGGCTTTTGGCGGCCACAATTGTGCCATGTTGTTGTCTGCTGCAAAGGTCGAGCCGAAAAGGCGCACCAGGCGGACGAAACAGGACAGGGTCTTCATAACGGGAACGGGTTTGGTTTCAGGGTTGGGATTCGGCTCGGCTGACCATGTGGCTGCATATAGGAACGGCTCGACTTGTATCGGCGAGGTTTCGAGATATGATGTGGATGGATGCGCCTTGAAGGTGGCGGGTTTGGCGGATAATCGCATCGATAGTGGAATTATCCGGAGACTCGGGTTGAAATCCGCTGATTTAAGCTCAAAGTTTGCCGGTATGGCGGTGTTGAATGCCTTGGATGATGCCGGCCTGAAGCCGGCGAGAAGACTCGGCAGGGATTTGGGGTTGGTCCTGGGCCTGACAATCGGGCCGACAAGGGGGGAGTCGGAGTACCTGAAAGGGATATACAGCGGCAAGGGCCCGAGCCTCCTCCATTTTCCGTTCATTGTCCCGAACTCGATAGCAGGGAATATATCCAGGGCATTGTCGATAACCGGAACGGGTACGACCCTTTGTACAGGTCCCGGGAGTGGCCTGATGGGCGTGATCAATGCCGTTACGAGTATACACATGGGCCGGGCCGATATCGTGCTTGCAGGCGGAGTGGACGAGGTCAGCGAGGTGGTTCACCGGGATTTCGATGAACTCGGGTTGTTGGGCAGTAGTCAGAATCCAAGGCCTTTGGGGGAAGGCGCGGCCATGGTTGTGCTTGAAAGCGAATCCTCTGTAAGGACCGGGGGAAGCGGCAGGATCAAGGCCGAGGTGTTGAAGGCAAGGTCTTTTCTTTCCCTGCCTGTTATGAGGGGAGAATCGGATATTGATAGCGCTGCAAAGGATTTTCTGCAGAATTTTTTCGATGATGACGATCCTGGTGAAGTCGGCACAATATGTGTCGGCTCTTTTACAGGAGATATGGAGAACGATCCCCGGTTTTTAAAAACCTTGTTCGGGCCTGAAGTGGATGTAGTAAGATTCGATCGGTTGACCGGTTCAATGCTCTCTGCCGGTCCTCTTGTTTCCCTTGGGTGTGCGCTTCATTCTCATCATGGGCGAATATTATGTCTGTCTTGTTCGAGGTACGGTGAATTGAATGCCGTGTTGCTGGAGGTGCCGGGGAATGGCTGGCAATAGTCTGCTGGAAAGAATTAAGCGTCTTGTCGTGGATGCCCTGGAATTGGGTGTCCAACCTGATGGGCTTCCCGATGACCTCGACCTGACTACTGGCGGGACAGTGGAAATCGATTCAATAGAAGTCGTGGCATTAGTGCTCGCATTGGAACATGAATTCAGGATCAAGCTCCAGGATGAAGATCTCGACTTGTCGAATTTTTCGACTTTGTCCGCCATGGCAGCCCTTGTTCAAAAGAAACTTGGCGAAAAGGACCGATGACAACGAGTGAAAATAACGGTAACCGGGTTGTCGTGACCGGGCTTGGTGTTGTCTGTTCTTTGGGAAGAGGGGCGGAATATGTCTTTGACCGTTTGTACAACGGATTTTCAGGCATCCGGGTTCAGGATAGGAGAATCAGGGGGACAATGGAATCATGGGCCTTGGCCCTGTTGCCCCGCCGCTTGAACATGGACGGCTTTTTTTCAGGATGGCGCCATTCGCCCGGTGCGTTGGCGGACAGATTGCTTCTCATGGGATTACATGACGCACTGGAGCATGCAGGACTTTGGCCTCTGCTACATGAGTCGGCCGGGAGAACGGGCTTGGTTACCGTCAGCGGTTCCGGCAAAGTCATTGCTTTAGAATCCGGGTTGAAAGATATTTCCGGCCGGGCCGGAGACAGGGGCGGCATGGACTCGTCATTTGGTGAATTGTTTGAATCCGTTGCGGATTGGGGGGCCTGGCGTTACGGAATATCCGGTCCCAGGCTGAACCTGGTGTCAGCCTGTTCTTCGGGTATCGTGGCATTGGCGAGGGCTTACGAAATGATAAGGCACGGCCGTGCGGACATCGTGGCAGCAGGAGCATCCGATGTGGTTTCAGATTTGTGTTTCCAGGGTTTCAGGTCTTTGAGGGCAATGGACCCAAAGCCTTGCAAGCCGTTTGACAGAGATAGGGATGGAATGAATCTCGGCGATGGTTGCGGCGTGCTGGTACTGGAAGAATATGGACATGCGTTGAAAAGAGGCGCCGGCTTGCTTGCAGAGATATCAGGATATGGAATCACCCAGGATGCCAGGCATATTGCCTCTCCGGATCCCACCGGCCGGGACTGGGCCGAACCAATACGGCAGGCGATCGACATGGCCAAAATAAGGCCTGGAGAACTTTCCTACATCAATGCCCATGGCACGGGAACAAGGCTTAACGACAAGGCAGAGACCCTGGCTATAAAGCATGCTCTTGGCAAAGATGCTTACGATGTGCCTGTAAGTTCTTTCAAGGCGGCCCTGGGGCATTGCCAGTTCGCGGCAGGAGCAATTGAAGCAGCCATGACCGTAATGGCGATAAAAGAGAACAGGGTGCCTCCCATATTGGGATTGAATTCACCTGATCCCGATTGTGATCTTGATTATGTTAAAGGCACCGGGATAGAGAGACACCTGGAAACATCCCTATCTCTTTCTTTTGGTTTCGGCGGCACCAGCACGGCAATGCTTTTCAGTTCAGTACGAGCCGGGAGGCCCGGCTCATGATTGCGCGTGTCCTGGGGTTGGGGATCTTATGCCCGGAGGGGCGGGGGCCTTCAGTGGTCATGGATGATTCCTTGACTCTATCGGCCGGTAGGGGCGCCAGAGTGGTTCCGGCCCCGGATTTGGATCCGATCGGCATGCGAAGGATGGACAGGCTGGCCCGGATGGTCTATCTAGCAGGCCGGGATGCATGCATGGACTCGGGCCTGGATGAGGATCTTTTACAGGAAACAGGGGTGATTCTCGGAACCGTTACAGGAGGCCTGGAATCATCACACAGGTTTCTCAAAAGAGCTTTGGACAAAGAGGCTCCGCCTCCGTCCCCTGTCGCTTTCACAAATTCGGTCAGGAATGCTGCTTCCGGCCACCTGGCCATCGCCCTGGGGGCAAAGGGGCCTTGTTTCACCGTGACAATCGGGGAATCATCGGGCCTTGGCGCCTTGTACGAAGCTTGCATGTTGCTGGACGAGAAAAACACGCTTTACATGATTGCAGGTGGAGCAGAGGAATTGCCGTCCTGGCTGGAATCTGAAAGCGCTGTCGAATCGGGATATCTGCCGTGGTCCGAAGGCGCCTTTTTGTTGGCCCTTGGAGCGGAAAGGATTTCAGGCGGCAATCACCTCGCCGATATTCTGGATATTTGCATGGTGAACATTCCATCACTTCCCTTTGAAGAGCCGGGAGATGCCACGGCGTGTCGTACGTCTATGCGTAGCTGCCTCGAAAGGCAGGGAATAAATTTTTCAGATGTGGGATTGATTCTTGCATCTTCTCCTGCATTGGAAACAAGGGCGCGACTTGCCGAAGACGAGGCTATCCGGGATCTTTTCGACATGGAAAGGATAAGAGTGGAAAGGCCCATTTTGAACGGTCGATCGTGGATGGGGCATGGAGCAGGGCGTGCAGTCGCAGCTTGTATTGCAGTAAATAATGGGATTTCAGGGAAAAAGGGCGGAGGTGGGCTCGTATTGGTGAACAGCTTTTCTCCAGGCGGTACCTATATCAGTATGTTGTTCGGAAAATAAACCGATGTTGTGAAAAAAACACAGCGCACGGAAAATTCTACTTGGATTTAAGTGCGGCCCTCAGGAAATCCCTGTGCATCCTGGCGATGTTGATCATATCGATTTCCTTGGGGCATGCCTTTGAGCATTCACCTTCATTTGTGCAATTGCCGAAACCCTCACGGTCCATGGCTTCCACCATGTTTAGGGCCCTGCGCTCACGCTCGGGTTGTCCCTGGGGTAAGAGGCTCAAGTGTGAAATCTTTGCACCAATGAAGAGCATGGCCGATGCATTCTTGCAGGCGGCAACGCAGGCCCCGCACCCGATGCATGCCGCTGCATCGAATGCCTCGTCCGCCTTGGCCTTCTCGACCAGTACGGTGGCGGCATCCGGGGCCGAGCCTGTCCTTACAGAGATGTAACCCCCTGCCTGTTGAATCCGGTCGAATGCACTTCGGTCGACCATGATGTCCCTGATAATGGGAAATGCTTTTGCACGCCATGGTTCCACGTAGATATGATCGCCATCTTTGAAGTTACGCATGTGCAACTGGCACAAGGTTGTTCCCTTCTGACCCCCATGGGCCCTGCCGTTTACCATGGCTCCGCACGTTCCACAGATGCCTTCCCTGCAATCGCTGTCGAAAACGATTGGATCCTTTTGTTTGAGTATGAGATCCTCATTCACCTGATCCAGCATTTCCAGGAAGCTCTGGTCAGGAGAAATATCCTTGGCCTCGATGATTTCCATGTGCCCCTTCTCATCGGGGCCTTTTTGCCGCCAAACGTGAAGAGTCAAGTTCATTTGTACGACCTCTGCGTTGGTTTCACGTACTCGAAAGTGAGCTCTTCCTTGTGACGCACAGGCTCGTTGTCAGCACCCGTGTATTCCCATACCGCCACATGGGAGAAATTCTCGTCATCCCTTTTTGCTTCATTGTCCTCTGTCTGGCTTTCTTCCCTGAAATGGCCCCCGCAGGATTCTCGCCGTTCCAGGGCATCTCTTACCATGAGTTCTCCGAACTCGAGAAAGTCTGCTACCCGCCACGCTTTTTCGAGTTCCTGGTTCAAGTCGTTGCTGTTACCGGGAATGAGCAGGTTCTCCCAGAATTCCTGCCTGACTTGTGGAATTTCCTGCAATGCCTTTTTCAGTCCCGCTTCGTTCCTGGACATACCGCAGTTTTCCCAGAGTAGCGCACCCAGATCCTTGTGAAACCTGTCTGCTATCTTGTTGCCTTTTATCGAGAATAATTTTTCCAGTCTTTCCTGGACACGGCTCTGGGCCTGTTCAAAGGCCTCGTTCGATTCTTGAATTGGTGGAAGTTCTGTATTGGCGATGTAAGCGCCGATGGTATAGGGTATTATGAAATATCCGTCAGCCAGCCCCTGCATCAGTGCGCTTGCTCCGAGGCGGTTGGCGCCGTGGTCCGAGAAGTTCGTTTCTCCCAGGGCGAAAAGGCCGGGAATAGTGCTCATCAATTCGTAATCGACCCACAGTCCTCCCATGGTGTAGTGGAGTGCAGGGTAGATCCTCATGGGGACTTGGTACGGATCTTCGGCGGTAATTTTTTCGTACATCTGGAACAAGTTGCCGTACTTGGCCCTGATGGTTTCTATACCGTCCTTTTTTATTGCATCCCGAAAGTCAAGGTACACCGCCAGGCCGGTATCGCCCACGCCCAAACCATTGTCACATACAGCTTTGGCGGCCCTGGATGCGACATCTCTCGGCACAAGGTTGCCGAAGGCAGGATAACGCTCTTCGAGGTAATAATAACGGTCCGATTCCGGGATGTCTTTGGGTTTTCTTTTGTCCCCCTTGTTCTTAGGCACCCAAATCCTTCCGTCGTTCCTGAGGCTTTCACTCATGAGGGTGAGCTTGGATTGCTTTTCTCCATGCACAGGGATACACGTGGGGTGTATCTGCACAAAACTTGGATTCGCAAAACCCGCTCCTCTTTTATAACACGCCCATGCAGCGGATACATTACAATTCATGGCATTTGTGGAAAGGAAGAATGCCCTGGAATAGCCGCCAGTAGCAAGGACGACTGCATCGGCCGGTATCCTCTTCAGGTCACCATTCAACAGGTTTCTGGCCAGCACTCCGCGGGCCTTGCCGTCGATTACGATAAGGTCCAGCATCTCGTGGCGTGTGAGCAACTCGATGTTGCCCCGGTGAACCTCCTTCATCAGTGCGCCGTATGCTCCAAGCAGGAGCTGTTGTCCTGTCTGGCCCCTTGCATAGAAAGTCCTTGATACCTGTGCGCCTCCGAATGACCGCAAGGCGAATAGGCCGCCGTATTCGCGTGCGAACGGCACTCCCTGTGCAACGCACTGGTCGATTATATTGTTCGAAATCTGGGCAAGGCGGTACACGTTGGCTTCCCTTGCCCTGTAATCACCGCCCTTGACGGTATCGTAGAACAGCCGCCATATGCTGTCGCTGTCGTTGGTATAATTTTTGGCAGCGTTTATTCCTCCTTGCGCGGCAATGCTGTGGGCCCTTCGCGGGCTGTCTTGTATACACATGTTGATGACCTTGTATCCCAGCTCCGACAAGGTGGCGGCGGCGGATGCGCCGGCAAGGCCTGTTCCTACGACCAAGATAGTGTGTTTTTTCTTGTTGGCAGGGCTTACCAGCTTCATTTCGAATTTTTTACGATCCCATTTCTCTTGTATGGGTCCCGAGGGGACCTTGGAATCCAGTTTCATCCCGCACCCCCGGAAGAAGTAAGTATCAAAACAGGAACCAGCGCAAAGCCCAGGGGAATGAGAACCGCAAACAAGAGCCCAAAGGCCTTGATGTACCGCGTATACCTGGGATGGTTGATTCCAAGGCTTTGAAAGGCGCTTTGAAATCCGTGGCTCAAGTGTACTCCCAACCCAAGCAAGGCTGTCAGGTAGATGGCAACCCACAGAATTTGGCTGAATCTGCTACGTACCAAATCGTACAGGCCTTGTACGCCATCGTGTGTCGTGAACCTGAAGTTGAGCAGGTGGATGACGAGAAAAGCGAAGATGAAGAAAAGTCCCGTGTATATCATTGTGCCGGAGCCCAAGGTCCTTCCGCCCTCGTTTTTCTGCAACACGTACCTGGCCGGACCTCTTGCCGCCCTGTTTTGCAGCCACAAGGTGATACCCAGCAAGATATGGGTGCCGAAGAGCAAAAGCAGAAAGATCTCACCAGTATAGAATATCAGGGGCACTGCTTCATAGTGATGAGCCACCCATTTGAAAAATTCACCCGTGGACTGAGTCGCAGGATAAAGGGTGAGACTTCCACTGTCTTTGAGCAGCAAGGTGATGTTCCCAAGGAGGTGAACCGAGAGGAACAGGCACAATGTCAGGCCGGTAAGGGCCATTATTGCTTTCTTGGCTACTGATTTCCTAATTAGACCGCTCGAGCCATTCATTTCATCTACCCCCGGCGGCATTTGCGAAACAATCCATAAAACTTTGTTTGTTGATATGCAAGTAATAAAATCATCTACCCTGAAATATTGAATAACTTGTTATTTTATTTATCCGGTAACATGGTTGTACACGGCCCGGGATCCATACCCGGGGCAGTAGTGACGCCAACCGGAAATTC
>JAADFL010000131.1 GCA_013152945.1 Deltaproteobacteria bacterium
GCCACGGCATTGACAATCGCCTCGCGTACAGCACGGTAAGGCACCTCGTAGCGAACTTTACTCTCGGGGGAAGTGCTGCTCGGTTCTACCGTACGCGCTATCCGCGCCATGACAAAATCAACCGCCTGGTCAACGAGTTCAAACAAAGTTCCGTGATACACCTGTTGAGATGGAATGGGTTTTTCGATTTCCGTACCGTGAAAATGCAGGCAGGTTATTTCCGCCGAATGGATATGCCGCTCCGGCGCGTTGCAGAACAGGAGCACAGCACCTTTTGTCGGAACAGACTTAGCCAGCAGGTTGAGGTGGGCCAGGGCTTTCTTGGTGGGCGTGTCTGTGGAAAGCGCATATCCGCGTTCCTCCCGCGCTTTTTCAAGAAACCATAGCACTTTCCCTTGGGAGATGTCCTTCAGAGTCACATCGGGACAGGGGGTTGCGTCGAAATCGGCTGTTGCTATAACCCCCTGATCCTGAAGATACCGGATCAAACTGCCATAAAGCAGACGGAGCATTTCATCCGTATCGGCATAACGGCGGCGAACCACCTCATCACCGGCCTTTCGGAGCTTTTTCATCTTGGGATGGCGGTTTTTGTCATCGTATCCCCGAACGAAGATGAACCGCCTCTTGCGCTGTTTGGCGGCGAAATAGAACTCTTTCTCGGTCGGCGACAGGCCGCTGTCATCCTCCCGCCCATATTCATTTCCGAAGATGCCCACGTAAACCTGACTTTTCGCCACCTCATCCAGGTATACCTCGTCAGCACGGCGATCGGTTGGCGGCAGATCCTCGAACAGGAAAACCCGGAAGAACTGGCGCAACAGCTCATTGCCATGCACGAAATCACGCACGGCATAGCGATCCGCCTGAAGTTCTTTCTGCACGCTGCTGACGAATATCTGTTCCATTATTATTAAATTCCTTGCGGAGAAGGCCTCAAGGCCTCCTGGTTGTAGGCATAAACCGACTCCCAGCCGATCTGCTTCTCTATGTGCTCGACCGTGACGTGTTGAACGAGGGTGTCTTCTGTGTATGGAAATTCATGCTTTTTATTCATGTCGTCGGAAGCCCCAGCCTATCAAAGAATGCCTTATTTCGCTCCTTGGCCGCGTTTACGAGCCGGTCGAACGATATGACTTCGATATATGCCTTGAAATTCGGGTTGTAGCCAAAGAACCCCAAATGGTCATGAGTCGGAGTGAGGGTAAATAACTCACATCGTCTCTTAATGGTGGATGTGATATCACAAATGACATAACAATAACCTGGAATATCTTCAGAATTTGGAATAAGACGACCTGATGCAGTCTTAATAATTCCCTTCCTAATTCGGTCGAGATAGCCAAGCGCCTGTTCAATTGGATCTTTTTCTTCCCCTCCAGCGGCGTCATTTCTCATGGGGCGCTTTATCTCGATAACTACAATTGACGCGAGCGGCAGCTTGTGTCCCTCTGAGACGAGAATTGGATTATCAAATACGTTGAGCGCGAGAAGGTCCGGCTCCTTGGTTTCCTTTGAGTCGCTTATGGGCATGGACGCTAAGGTCTTGTCCGATGCCAGATAGTCATGAAACGCCAGCCGCTCATCGAGTAACCACAAGTTGCAACTATCTGGCATGACTTCGTTAGAATCAGCACGCATTGGCATGATTAGACTGTGAATCAGGTCTTCCTGGACATATCGCCCATCCGGTCCCCTCTGAATCGCCTTTTCCAGAAGCTCCAAGATGACTCTTCTATGAGACACGTAGTTTGCCAGATCCGACTTTTTGATGTCCTCCGCCGTCCTCAAGTATTCTTGAAGGCGTTTTTGATATTCCTCAAGCTCTTCGTCCTTCTTCGGATTCATTACGTCATGCCCCGCAGCCAGCAACTGCTCCTCAATCTCAGCAAGATGTTTGTGAAGAGTAAGTTCGAGCTCCTTGTCAGAGATATTTGGGTCAACGATTAATTTATCCTCTGGAATCCTTCCCAAAATTGGGCGATAGCGCGGCGCCTTCTGTGATACGAAGCTTTCAACACGATCCTTTGCCTTCACCTTGTTTTCCTCCAAATACTTGGAGAGGTGAAACGACGCTCTCTCAATAACTGCATCCCTGATCTCGCCAAACGATATCTCTGTCTGTCTAAACAGCTCTCCGGGATTTTCTATGATGTCAAAGTCGGTCCGCTCAGAGCGGACAGTCTCGTCTAGAAAGGGCGAGGTGACGTAGCAGGCATATACAAACTCACCATCATTGTCACTGAGCCTTCCGTAGAGTCCTGGAATCTTGTCTGCGAGACTCTCTTCCTTTACTAGACGGTTGGCCGCACAGAATGCGATAATATGGGAATTCGAGGAGTTCGCCCGCAGCTTGATGTGTGTCAGGTCGAATTGTTTATCCTTAATCGTAATGGATTCGGTCTCTGCCGATGAGACCATATGCCCCTCATAAACGTCATCAAGATTGATGCACTCGTCGTCATCCTTGACGATTATGTTCGGAGCACCCCCTTCACGGACGAAATGCCATAGGCAATGTTCAAATAGGCTGTTTGCGATAGCTTGTGTTGTCTTGCGTGAAGCCTCGCGGTACCTCTTAACAAAATCATCGAGATGAACGGTGGTTGACCTCTGAGTTTCTTGAGATGCGTTACTGCTTTTCCCGTTGCTAACACCAGCCTCGGCCGTAAAGGTAAATGTTCGAGGCTTGAATACACCGTCGGCGTCCTTGTAAATGCTGTGGATGGTTACCCTCCTGAATGCCTTCAACCACAAGAGGCGTCCGACACCGCGACCGCCTTTGTCTGCCTTATACTCGCTGTCGAGGGTAAGAAAGGACTTCATGTTAGGGGCAGTAAAACCAATACCGTTGTCGGTGACCATGAATCCTATGACATCCTTGCAAGCATCTGGCCCTCTCTTCTTGGAGCCGCTTTCGAAATCAAGTATCTGTTGTGTGTCACGAAGTATTTCTACGGTGATATTTCCACTCCGCGATGGAAGCTCGGCCTCCTCGATAGCGTAAATTGAATTAACGACCGCCTCGAATAACGGCAACAAACCATGGCTATATGGCAGCGAGGTGTTTCGCAGGCGACCCTGTAGATTGGTTTCCATGCTCATATCGCAATCTCCCTATTCATGAGCCTGGGAAGGAGAAGGTCCCGGGCTATGATCAATTTTTCCGTCATCGTATGTAGGGTTTCGGTTTGGCGATCAATCAGAACTACATGCTCTTGGAACATCTCAATGAGTGCGCCGGTAGGCTGAAGGAGTTCGACGCCGTGGAGATCTTTCTTTGTTATTGCGGCAAAAATTGCTCCTCCACCCATCATGTTCTCTTTAAAGAAGTAGTCTTTAAGGTTGTAAAAAAGGAAGTTCTGTTGTCCGCAATTTGATCTAATTGCGGACAAGCCACGGCCGATTACTATCTTGTCAAGGGTAATATTAATTCGGCCGACCGGCGCTCGAACACTGAAAAGGATGTCTCCGGCCTCAGCGATTCTGGATTCAATCGTACAATACGTCTTGTGACTTGGAAAACGTAAACCAAAATTTGTTACACCTTGGTGAAATGGCAGGCCGACACCGTCTTCGTTATAGTACTTCGATTTTGGACTCTGCCCCATAGTAATGTTGGCAATTTCGCCAAGCGGCTTCCTCTCCCACCCCTCAGGTACGCCGTCTTTGATTTTGACGTGTTCGTGGCCGGGGAAGCGGAGGTGGACAAACCATTCCTTGTAGAGCAACCGCGCTGCCTGCTCCAGCAACTGAATCCGATGGCGGTTGTTCTCGATGAGGTCGTTGTAGGCTGAGAGGATGGAGGCGATGCGTTGCTGCTCATCTAATAGGGGCACAGATATTTCAATCCGTTTCATGTCCCGAATTGGTAGCTGGGGCTGAGCAACGCCACTTCGCATAACCTGCACTTGCGCGCGAAACTGTGGGGAGCGCAGATATTGATAAAGAAATGGGGGTGACATTTTTGTCATGTCACATCTAAATATGACCATGCCTGAATTGATTCTGATGTGGTCGTAAGGGACCTGATCACCATAGTAAGCTACATTGCCGATAGTCCCCCGTGTCGTCATGACTACATCTTCTCTCGTTAGTTTGCCCTTCCGCAGACTTTCATCTTTCTGCTCGGTAATGAATTGGCAAGTATGGAACTCAAACCCATTTTTCGTAACGTTACCTGCGTTTAAAAAAAGGCAATACCCAAAATCACTAAAATCAGTTTGCTTCGGATAATTTTTCCCTCGGTCACCGTCAACAATTTGGATAGGCGCATCTGCTAACGGTACGCTTTTCCAACCTATCCTCATACCCCCAACTCCTCGAAGTTCTTCTTGAGTTCCACAGTCATTTCAAACTTCTCTCTTCTTCAGTCTATACTTCTGCAACCGGCTGTTGGGCTTTTCCGGAATAGTGTATTCAATCAGCCCTTGTTCCAGCAGTTCCTTTATGGTCCGCTTAAACGCCCCGGTTTTGGTTTCCAGTCCAAGAACAGCCGCGATTTCCGATGCGGAGAGGGGGGTATCGGAGAGCACTTTCAGAATGGATGCCGACTGGGCCCCTAACTGGGCCCCTGACTGGGCCCTTGAGTCTGGCCGTGCCTGTTCTCCTGCTTTATCCGATGCAACAACTAGCGGTTCTGCCAAAGGCACGACAAAACGCAA
>JAADFL010000132.1 GCA_013152945.1 Deltaproteobacteria bacterium
GCAACGACATCTTGAGCAACCTTATCAGGTCTATTGTAATTCATGCCACGCATCGAATAAAGCTCCGCAAGCTCGTCGTGTATTTGATCATCCTGCGGGAACAGGTCGATGACTTGTTTCAAACAAGATATGGCTTGAACCAGGAATCCTGCACCGGCAAAACCGTCGGCGGCACTTTTGTACGCCTCGGCAGCCAATTTCTTTTCATCTAATTTCTTGTAAGCATCTCCCAGTCTCAACCACAGCCTTGGATGTTCCGGATCCTTTTCGAGTATTGTCTTCAATAGTCCTGCGGCTTGACCGTATTTTCCGGCCACAAAAAGTTTCAGGGCCTTTTCCTGTGCCTTGCCTCTCTTCTTCATACGATCTTCACCGCCGATCTCAACGTCCCTTTCCTAAAAAATCTTTGATTGACTGGGCTATCATTTCTCTTTCATCGATACGGGATGTGACAAGCTTGTCGTCATCCTTGAAATTTTCCTGGAGGTCCTCTATGAATTTACCACTTCCATAAGGGCTTCTCACCTGGCCGTACCCGAACTGGTTGCAGGCCGGCAGTATTTTCTCCTGCAAGACCTTGATGCACCTCTGTGTATCATCGGCAGACCAGTTGTCGCCGTCTGAAAAATGAAACGGGTAAATATTCCATTCATCAGGAGGATAATCCTTTTCCATGATATCTTTGCAAAGAAAGTACGCACTCGAAATCATGGTTCCACCGCTCTCCCTTGTGTGAAAAAATGTATGCCTATCCACCTCGCGTGCTTCCGCATCATGAATAATGTACCTGCTCTCGATTCCATCGTATTGCGAACGAAGCCACGTATCTATCCAAAAGGATTCTATCCGTACCATCTCTTTTTGTTCATCGCCCATGGAGCCTGATACATCCATCATGTATATAATCACCGCATTACTCTCGGGCTTATTGGTTACCTTCCAAGATCTGTAACGTCGATCTTCACGCATCGGAATGACAACCGGTTTTTCAGGGTTATAGAATCCGCTGGCTATTTGTCTCTTCAATGCCTGCTTGAATGTACGTTTGAAATGGCGAAGACTTTCCGGGCCAACATTTCGGATACCCGAATATCTATATATCTCTGTGTATATCTTGGATTTGCCTTTTGGCTCGATCTTGGGGAGTTCCAACTCCTCACCCAGTATTTTCGCCAGTTCCTCCAAGCTAACATCCACCTCAAGATCATGCTCTCCCGGTTTATCTCCTGCTTCGCCGCCCCCATCCTGACCTGGAGCAGGCCCCAAGGGATCTCCTTCCTTGCCTTCACCCTGTCCTACGCCACCGGATTTCTTGCCTCCATACTGAAACCTGGGAAGTTGCAATTGAGATACAGGGATCCTAACCCGGTTTTTCCCCACCTTTCCAATAAGTTCGCCCCTTGATATGTACTTTTTCAGATTCTTGCGTACATGCCCCTTGACAATTTTCCTAAATCTTCCATGGTCCGTGTCGATCTTGGGCGGAATCTTCACCTTTGCTTATTTCTCCTCGTCTTCGGTATCGCCTCTAGCGAAAATACTTGCAACGAAATTGAGCACATCGGTTGCACATACTTCACAGTAACCGAACTGGCTCTTCAGCCTGGCCTTGACCACATCGATCTTGTCCTGGCTTTCCTGGTCCGCTACACCGGTAACCAATGATGTAAGTCGAATGGTGTCCTTTTTGTCCTCAAACAATTTAAGTTCCAAGGCTCTTCTTAGTCTGTCATTCGTGTCCCACTTAAAAGGAGGCTTTTTCTCCACTACCCTGGCTGCTATAAAATTCATTATTTCCCGCCTGAAATCATCTTTGCCGCTCTCGGAAATACCGATCTTCTCCTCGATAGCGCGCATCAAGCGTTCATCCGGTTCCTCGTATTGACCGGTATATGGATTCTTCACTTTCTCCTTTTGCGTGTATGCCTTGATATTGTCGATGTAGTTTTTAAAGATGTTTTCAAGCGCCTCTTCATCGGCGCTGATGGCTCTTTGCACCTCGTTCTTGACTATCTCCTCGTACTCTTGCCTGACAACTCCCAACAGTTCTTTATATTGCGCGCGTTGCTCGTCACTGTTTATCAAAGAATGATGCTTTAGACCACTCTCCAATTCGTTCATAACCACAAATGGATTGATGCATCCTTGTGCATGGTCGGCAACAAGAGCATTGGAAATCTTGTCCTGGACGTATCTGGGAGAAATGCCCTCCATGCCCTCCCGCTTGCTTTCTTTCCGAAGCTCCTTAACCGAGTCTTCGGTAAATCCGGTCAATAATTTGCCATCATATAATTTTAATTTCTGCAGCAAAGTCAGTTGCGCCTTTTTCGGTTCCTCAAGCCTGGTGAGCACGGCCCACATTGCAGCGGTCTCAAGAGTATGTGGCGCGATATGTATCCCCGGAACATTGTCTTGACTAAAATCTTTTTGGTAAATTTTAATCTCTTCCGATAATTTCGTGATGTACGGAATATCGACTTTCACTGTTCTATCCCGCAGCGCCTCCATGTAATCATTGCTTTGAAGTTTTTTATATTCGGGTTCATTGGTATGCCCGATTATCACCTCATCAATATCGGTCTGCGG
The DNA here is from genome assembly GCA_013152945.1 of Deltaproteobacteria bacterium. Classification (GTDB taxonomy): domain Bacteria; phylum Myxococcota_A; class JAADFL01; order JAADFL01; family JAADFL01; genus JAADFL01. The sequence continues at coordinate 2,587 of JAADFL010000132.1, forward strand.
AAATTTCTTCGGTTTTATCTTATGTTCCTGTGATGCTGACAACAGGTCATAAAGGAAGGCTACATCAAGCTTCAATACTTCGATAAATTCGATTATTCCCCTGTTGGCGATATTGAATTCTCCATCGAAATTGAATGCCCTGGGGTCTGAATCAGAACCATAAATGGCAATTTTCCTGTAGTTCAAATCCCCTGTCAGCTCTGTAGAATCCTGATTCTTCTCATCCTTGGGCTGAAAAGTGCCGATACCTATACGATCCTGCTCGGACAGTATAATCCTCTTGACCTGAATATGTTTCTTGACGACCTCTTCCCAGTGTCCATCGTATTTCTCGAGAAGTTTCATGAACATGAAACGACACATCGGGCACAATTCCCCCTCGACTGGTATACTGAAATCGCCATCGGTTTCGAGATCCATCGTTTTTATTGCACTGGCTCTTATTTCGGATGGAATCAATCGCAAGGGTTCTTCATGCATCGGACAAGGCAAATCTTCTTCCCCCTCAAGGTTGGTCCAAACAAGGGTATAGAGAGCACCACTGGGAGTTTTTGAATATTCTTCGAGTCCTTGCTTTAATAGCCTGACGATGGTGCTCTTGGCGCTTCCAACCGGGCCGTGAAGCAATAAAACCCTTTTTTCAGTGCCATATCGCATTGCCGCCGAATTGAAAAGATTGACCAGTCTCATCAAGGGAATATCCAGTCCAAATATGGCATCGGTTCGACCATGCTGTAGATCATCGAAAAAAGGATAATGAACCAAGGTCTTTTTGTTGTCTATGTACTCTTCTTTACCATATGAGAGAACCATGTCATATACCCGCTGGAAAGCAGTGCGGGTTATCTTAGGACTTTCCTTTACCAACTGGAGATAATCTTCAAAAGATCCCACCCAGTGCAAATTCTGAAACACTTTCGCGTCATGTAACCCGGCTATCTTCTCTATCAAGCTCATTAGCCATTCCTCCTTCAAGCCTAGTCAATTTTATCATGGTATCAGACCATGATAGCATAGGCAAGAAATCATGTTTTTCCGTGTTTTCCCGTTCTTCTCCCCTCTTTTCTTTCTTCTCCGACCGAGGTTGGCGGGAGAGAGAAAGAACCGACCGAGGTTGGGGAGGGAAAGAACCGACCGAGGTTGGGGAGAGAGAACAACGCGCCGGCATGTGCAATACATGGTAAAAATTGGCAGGTGTGAGCAAAGAAGGAGCTACTATTTCCTTATTCATGC
>JAADFL010000133.1 GCA_013152945.1 Deltaproteobacteria bacterium
CGATATCAGGGTTCAACAAGCTGGAGGAGGTTGTTGAGCTTATAAACATAGACGGAGAGCCGAATCTCGAGTCCATATCAGGGTTTGAAAAGTTGCGTTCAGCAGGAACCCTGTACCTTATAAATCTCAATGGAACAAGAATCGATGCGTTTAAGAATCTCGAGATACTTGGGAACCTGATTATTAGTGACTCAAGCTTTACTGCGGAGGGTGCATTCGAGAGTTTGCATACCATTGATCAAAGATGGTTCTCCTTAAATAAAAGTAGCATAAAAAATATGGATACCTTTTCAGCTTTACGGAAGCTAAAAAGTATTTACGTATTCAACAATCCAGAGCTTGAAGACATCCAGGGACTATTTAATATCAAGGAGCTTGGCTCTGATGAGATCTGGATTTACAACAACCCCAAGCTCCCGACCTGCCAGGTGGAGAAGTTCATAGAGCACTTGAGGTCCCTGGGCTGGGACGGGCAGGCTTACATCGATGGCAACGATGACCAGGCCACGTGTGAGCCATAGCTGGAACCAGGGTAGCATCCTCTGATAGAGGGTGCCGGAGGCAAGCAAAAAGCGCCGGGGCGGCGCTTCTACCTTGTCCTCGCCTGCTTTGCAGGAGAGGGGCGGCCGAGCCATGGCAAGGCCGGGGTAAAAAATCGGTGAAATAAATGTATGGCAACTGTCTTCAGGTGATAACTCCTGGGGGAACCGGGGTACAGACCAATTCAGCCTCCCCAATCACCCTGTCACAATGCCGGGTTCCTTACAGCTCGAATGGATCAAGTAGCTTACCCGGCTTGACTAGCACTTACATGCTCGTGTATGTGTTCAATCTTGAGCAAGCCATGTGCCGGAGGACATTTTGGAAATGCGAAAATTACAGAAAGGGTCGTCCTTCTCTATCTTCTCTATTTTCACCGTGGCGGCGGTTTCAGCCTTTCTATGCGGATCTTGTGCTTCACTGGGTCTGGGCGGCTCCGAGCACGACGTAACGGTCACGTACGGCAAGGAAGTCCTGGACAACTACAAAAAGGGCATGGAAGAACTTTGGGACGAAAGCTATTTGGAGGCCAACAAGTACTTCGAGCATGTTAGAAACAACTTTCAATTCAGCAAGTATGCGGCTCTGGCCGAGCTTCGTATTGCAGACTCGGATTTTGGGAGGGGCAAATTCAACGAGGCATCAGACGAATACCTCCTGTTTCGCAAATTCCACCCCAACCATCCGGCAGCACCTTATGCAGCGTACAAGGCCGCCCTTTGCTTCTACAAACAAATGCCGGAGAAATGGTTCTTTCTTCCTCCTCCGGAGGAAAGAGACCAGGCCCCGATAAAGCAAGCCTATAGGTATCTCAAACAATACCTGGACGAATACGGTTTTCTCGAAAAGGATCCGCGTGGTCAAAAAAAGGCAAAGCCGGACAAGAAAGGCAATTATGACATAATGATTGGGGAAGAGCAGAGAAAGTCGGATGCTGAAAGAATAGCTGATGCCAGGAAGAAACTTGCAGAGGTTAGACGAAAATTGGCGGACCACGAGATGTACGTAGCCAAATTCTATAAAAGACACGACAAGCCCAAGGCCGTCGTAGCCAGGCTCAACAACCTGCTGGCCAATTATTCCGGGCTGGGGCTGGATGTAGAAGCCTTGGAAATGCTGGCTGAAACTTACATAGAACTCGGCGACAAGGCGAATGCCAGGAAAACTTATGAACGGCTCGTTGCGAACCACCCGAAGGCGCCCGAGGCAGACGATGCCAGAAAGTTCCTTAAGACAGGGGAGTGACGCCATGGACGAAAAATATTCGGATCTCCTCGCACAGGGCAGAAAGTTGTTCGAGGCAGGGGATTACCAAGAGGCCGAGAAACTTCTGGCCGAGTGCGTCCAAAATAAGATCGGCTTTGCCGATATATACAACATGCTCGGAATCATCTATCACCAACAAGGCAGGCTGGTGGATGCCAGAGACTCTTTCGAGAAGGCATTGGAAATCAATCCGAACTATGTCGAGGCATCACTCCACCTTTCAATAACCCTGGCCGACCTCGGACTTTCCGAACAGGCGGAAAAGGTTATGGACTCGGTGGCTCGCAAGGCTGTTGAAAAGGGAGGATCTCTGGACCCGGTATCCAGGGCCAATATTGCCAACATGCATGCAGACCTTGCACAGGCATACTTGGCAGGCTCCTGCCTTGAAGACGCATTGAACGAGTACGACAAGGCATTGAAGATATGTCCGGATTTCGTTGATCTTCGAACAAAGAGGGCTGTTCTACTCATGGACATGGGCAAATCCGAACAGGCATTGGAGGAACTTCGTGCGGTCAAGAAAGAAAAACCAAAATACCTGGAGGCCAGGATCCAACTAGGACTCGCTCTTCTGTCCCAGGGACTAAGGGAGGAGGCAATAAAAGAATTGGAAGAAACCCTTGCGTTCGCCCCGGACTACACAAGGGCAAAGATGTATCTGGACCTTTTGAAAAATTCCTCTATTTGACGGCTTCGTACTACGTCGGAAGGGTTTTCATGAAACAAAGCGGTTCGATATTTGGTTACAGGCATATATTCAAAATTGATCTTTCTTTTTTTTATTCTTTTTTGACCGCTCCGGACTTTTACAAAGCTGCCCTATTTGAGCCCTTGAAAAAATAGGACCAGTTGTGGTTTATTTACAGAAAACACTAACGAGTTCCGGGTTAGACGTGATATTGACTAGCCTGACGGGACTTGGATAAGGAGCTGATAACATGGCAAAAGGCAGGAGACCGCCGCCCGCGCCGCGTGATTCGGGAAGCGAGCAGCCCACTGGTCTGATATTACGGTTTATTTCAGGAAAATACGAAGGAGGAGAGTTCCCCCTCATGAAGGACAGGGAATTACTCATCGGCAGGAGCCAGGACATGGACATCTGCCTTGTCGAAGACATGGTGAGTCGTAAGCATGCAAAGATAAATACAGCAGGCGGACAGGTGGTAATCCAGGATTTGGGCAGCACGAATGGAACGTTCGTAAACGGTGAGAAAGTTCGAAAGCAAAGGCTTAAAGAAAGTGACCGCATTCTTGTAGGCACGTCCATTCTAAAGCTCGTCAGCGCGGCCAATGCCACAGGGGACGGCGAAACATTGGAAGAAGTGGCGGCCAGGGGCCCGCGGTCGGAAGGCATCAGTGGAAATATCGAGGATGTGCCTCTTCCGGACGTGCTCCAACTTCTTTCCACAAGCAGGAAAAGCGGCACCCTGGTTGTGAACGGCGCAAGAAGAGGAAAGATACATCTCAAGAACGGGCAGATATTCTATGCGAATCTGGACAACAAGATGGACATGAACCCTGTCAAGGTATTATTTCGAATACTGGCATGGCCGAGAGGTTCTTACAAGTTGGAAGCCCCTGTGAAAGGGCCGTTCCCCTCGGAAATAAAAGATTCCACTGAATCTTTGCTCACAGAAGGCCTAAGGCAAATAGCAGAGTTGAAACGGCTCAAAGGACAAATTCCATCGCTGAAAACGAAACTCGCGCTGGCCAGGCCGATGAAACCGGCCCTCAAAGATCTATCGCCCGATCAACTGGAGATTCTGCAACTGATACATAATGCGGTAAAACTCGACCTAGTTCTCAACAGGAGTCCCCTCACCGACATGGAGACATTGAAATCCGTGGTCTTTCTCACGGACAAGGGTTACCTTCGACAAGTGCGCTAGGATGTTTTCCGGGGTGTGCCAGGTTTGTTCGCGTATGTCATTGATACGAATCGCAAAATATATCCTTTCGGCGAACCTGTATCCTCCTTGACAGTAGGCAATGAAAGCATTGGCGCGGCCCAGGAGAGAGTTTTCGGTTCTCTTGGATTCCAGGTAAAAAAAATTCAAAATCCGGACCAGATAACCCAAGAAGGATGCCTTCTGACCTATGATAATGTATTTCTTACAAGACGGGTGGTCCGGGACTTCCTGAAAGCGGTCCGGACCACAGGAGGCTCTGCTCGATGTGCGCTTCCGAAATCCTTGTTCACCGAACTAACCACACCGGGCACCGGCCTTTCTTACGAGGATCACCCAATCGGAAAGGTCGTGCCGTACAACCTTTTCTATCTCAGTGAAAAAGCATCCTGGAACAAGGACAAGCTCGATGCACTACCAAGGGTCGTGCCCAGATTCCGTGAAAAGGTCGTTTCGAGCCCGGTGCCTTCCAGGCTGGTAAGTGAAAAATACCAGTACAGTGTTACTTCAAGCGTGATCTTTCACATAGACAACTGGTTCCATCTGTACCGCGCCAACATGCAGGCCTTGACCATTCGCTGGGTCGAACAAATACTCGGGCACAAGGTGTGGACCATATTCAAGCTGTTGCTCTCCCTGCCCGGCCTTCCCTTTCACGGATTTTGGAGCCTTGCAAAAAGATTCAACACGCGAAAAAAAGGTTGTAAGATCCATCCCACCGCACTGGTCGAGCTTTCACACCTGGGTAAAGGTGTGCACATAGGAGCCAGGGCCATTGTCAGGGGATGCATCATTGGTGACGGGACCTATATCTCGGACGGATCTCACCTGCAATACACCGTAATGGGTAAACGCTGCTTCACCAGCAAGTCCACCATACTGAACGGAGTGGTCTCGTTTTCCGATTCCGATGTATGCCCGGCCATGCAGGTCTCCATTGTTGGAAGAAATTGCTCCCTGACCGCAAGGTCATGGATTTTGGACATCAATCTCAAGGGCACAGTCAAGATATTCGACGGCGTCAAGGTCGTGGACACGGGCACATCCTACCTCGGTGCGTGCATCGGCAATGGTGTCAAGGTGGGGTTTGACGTGGTCATCGGACACGGCAGGGCCGTGCCCAATGACCTGACCCTGGTCAGGGACGACTCGGATGTCCTGCGAAAGGCACCAAGCAATCTGCCCAAAGGTGTTCCCCTGCTCATCAGGAACGGCATACCCGTGCAAAAGGATGATTGATAGAGCACCCGGTCAAAGCTGATGTGTTTTCGAAAAAGTCGGACCGGTTTACCGGTGTCCAATATCCATGGCGGTTCAAAGATACAAATTTCTCTATCCCTTCAAGGGAGCAAAAAACCAAACACCAAAACCGGGAAAAAGCTACTGCCCGGACCATCACCGGGTTACTGGTTGATTATATTGAACTCGACACGTCGATTCATTGCCTTTCCCTTGCGGGTCCGATTGCTGGCAATGGGTTGGGATTCGCCGAAGCCGACAGCTTTCAATCTTTCCGGGTCAATGCCCTTTTCCACGAGATAGTCACGAACCGCATTCGCCCTTCTCTCTGATAATCTCAGGTTGTACGCCGCAGGCCCGTCACTGTCGGTATGTCCTTCGATTCTCACTTTCAAGCTGGGTGACGACTTCAAGGCATCCGCCACCTGGTTGAGCAACTCGAAGGAGTCCCGCATGATCCTTGACTTGCCGACAGCGAAGTGGATCTTTTGCTTCAACTGTATCTTCTTCTTCGTAACTACTATCAGACTGTACTTCTTCGGACAGCCATGTTCCTCGATTACACCCGGTTGATCAGGACACTTGTCCTCCGGATCGATTATGCCGTCGCCGTCCCTGTCGGGACAGCCCTGCTTTTCGGCAGGTCCTGCCAGCTCGGGACATTTGTCGTCCTTATCCGGCACGCCGTCGCCGTCCTTGTCCAGCACCGGGCAGCCTTGGTTCTCGGGCGGTCCGGGATCCATGATACACTTATCATCTACATCAGGCACACCGTCCTTATCGTTGTCCTTGTCCGGACAGCCGTCCTCGTCTTCGAAACCGTCAAGGTCCTCGGGATCGTTGGGGCATTTGTCCTCGTTGTCCAGAAGACCATCACCGTCACTGTCCCCTACCGGACAACCATCGTTGTCCCTGGGACCGGCCTTGTCCGGACACTTGTCATCAGGGTCCAGGAGACCGTCACCATCCGTATCCGGACAGCCTTTGCTCTCTGCCGGGCCGGGCTTGTCCGGACACCTGTCGTCCAGGTCGGGCACTCCATCACCATCCCGGTCGGTCTTCTTGACCGTAATCTTCTTTGGTTTCTTTATTATTACCTTCTTGGGCCCGCATCCCTTGGAATTCTTCAGGGCAAGGTCCACCTGGGCAACGGCCAGCCGGCTGTGTTCCGAGGCCCTGGTAAAATTTCCCTGGTCGAGTTCATGCAAGGCAAATTCCGAGTTTGTCTCTGCCAACGCAAGTTCCTTGGGTGCGCATTTTATTGCACCGGATTTCTTGGCAGCCACTACCTTGTTCCTCACTTCTTCCACTTCGCCCCGAACACGCTCTGCAGTGGCGCAACCACTAATGGGCACAAAAATCAAGAGGAGTAACTGTAAAGCCGCCAAATTCGAGAGGGCTATGGCTCTCATTCTCATCCTGGTTACCTCACTGGGAAGACTTGGGGTTTGCTATTGCTATCGATCTGGCTTTGTCGGCCAACTTTTTAGCCCTTCTGCCATAGTCGATAGCGATCTCGAAATCAGAGTACCCTTGCTCTTCCTTTGCCTTGTCAAGGTATTGTTCAGCCGCGAAATAATAGTAGGCCGCTCCTTGCACCTTGTCCGCATGCTCTATTTCGGCCTTGGCACAGGCGGCTTCGGCATCGAGAATGACCGACGTCGATTCAACAGGTCCGCAGCCAAAAGCCGAAATCAAGACGATTAGCGATGCCAATTTTTTCAGGCTCACAGTATCACCCCCGGTGAAAGATCAATTCTTGTTGCTCTTTTTCTTATCATTTTTTTTCTTGTCTTTGCCTTCCTGCGGAACACCTCCCGCTGAAGATCCTGATTCCAGGTCGGCCAGACTGGTCAATCCTTTTCCCTCCACCTGTGCATCGCCAATCCGGCTCGACAGGGCGGCCAGCTTTGCCTCGGCCTCGGGATCAATCAGGTATTGGTTCGCCTCCTTGCTCGTCAAGTAGTTGTTCAAGGCAGCCCGCATAATGGACTGAACCGGCTGTCCCGACCTCTTGGCGATGGTCTCGTATGATTCGGCCACCTCCTTTGTCACCCGGACTTTCAACTCCTTGGCATCGTTCAACACCGCCTGGAGCCTTTCAAGGGCCTCGGACAGCAACGAAAGGTCGGAAAAATCCCTGCGTTCCACCTTGTCCTTAAGCCTTGCAGCCAATTCGTCCACGGCCAGCCATTCCTTATGCACGAAAACCCTCTCTTTATCGAGGTCTATCTCGAAGATACGCACCATGGCGCCCTCCTGTTTGAAACAAGTTATCTTTTACCCCAAGGACACAAGTTGTGCAACCCCTTGCCTTCGGAAAGGTAAAAACACTAGAATAGCGGCTGTTCGAAGGAAGGAACCATTATGACCTGCTTTGCCCTATTGACTACTTGCCTGGCGCTGCAATTAGCACAGGCACAACAAGCTGCCCCTCCTCCACCATCACGATTCTATGTCCAGTCTGCGTACAGCGTAGGTGAAGACAATGCAGCATTCGTGGCCGACGCCGGATGGCCGAGAATCAATTTAGCCTACGTGATGGGCTTTACCGACTATTTCGATGTCACTTTCAAAGCCGATCACAGGTACGGCAAGTCGTTCAGGGTCGGTATGAGGGCCATGCTTCAGCTCGTGGATTTGAACAGGGTTTTCGATCTTGGCGTTTTTTTCGAGCCGTTGTTCTATGCCATGTTCAGGGGAGGGCCCAGTTCGGCAGGCGCGGATCTCAACGCCGGAGTGACCATGGGCGTCAGGTTGTCTCCCCGTGTGAATCTCTATGGTGAAGCCTTGCATTCCAGCAGGTTGGCTTCCAAGCGGGAATACTTCTCTAACGGGCCTTTGGCGAGAATCGGTCTGGAAGTTTGTATTTTAAGGGGATTCAACATTTTTGCATATGGGACGGGACAGTGGTTTTGGGAGGACCTTGCCCCGGAGTACGGGGGTGGGCTCGGATTGGCGTTCTGGCTGCAATGATGTTTCCATTTTCGAGGCGAATCTTTGTCCCGGTTGTTCTACTGGTTATCTTTTGTACCGGCGTTTCACATGCCCGAAAGCCATCCCTGGCCCGATTGCAGGACCTGGTCAACAAGGTTACAACAGGCCCTTTGGGCCAAAGGAACAGGGCCGGATTCAGGTTGAAGTTGATCGGTGACCCAAGGAGCGTCGATCTCTTGATACCTTTTTTGCATTCGAAAGAAGCGAATGTAAGAGCTTCCGCATGCTGGGTTCTTGGACTGCTTGGGGACCAACGTGCAAGAACCTCGCTGCTCATGGCTTTAAAAGACACGAATGCAAGAGTCCGTGCAACTGCCGTCATCGCCCTTGGCAGGCTTGTAGATGGACTTGGGAAACGAGGCAAAACAGGCAATGAAATCAAAATACTTCTGCCCTTGCTGGATGATCCGAGCCGGCCCGTGAGGTTGGCCGCAATCAGGGCCTTTTTGGAAATTGGATCCAGACCCGCCGCCGCCAAGTTGCTTCGAATCCTGGGCCGGGCGGATGCTGATGGAGATGTGGATCTTCTGAAAAACACGGCCCTGGCATTAGGCTCATCAGGCAGCGGATATGCAGTAGCCCCGCTTACCAAGCTCTTGGCACACCCTGACCAACACGTCAGGCTGGCCGCGGCCCTGGCCCTCACAAGGTTGGGATCCAGAGTGGGCGGTGTAGAACTACTCTCGTGGCTTAAGGATAAAAAGAATCCCAAGCACCGCCTGGAGGCGATCAAGGGCTTGAAACACGTTCCGGGCGGATGGGCCATAAGAAGGTTGATTCGTGCCCTCGAAGATGAAGACATCAGGATTCAGTTGGCTGCGGCCAGGGAATTGGCTGAAAGAAAAATCGATGCCGGCGTGGATACACTTCTTCGCTTGCTGGACAACGAGCATCCATGGGTCAGGCAAGCCGCGGACGAGGCATTGCTGGATGCAGGGATCAGGGACGATGAGCGGGAAAAGAGATTGTCACGTTTGAGGGGTGAAACACCGGGCAGGCCCAAGCCCTTCTACGTGCAATCCGAGGCGCAAATAGATGCCTTCCTGAGAAAATTATATGTTGAAAGGCCGAGTCTGGCGGACAGGCTCGACAGGATAAGCGAGCGTTTTCTCTATACACCCTACAGGAGAGATCCGCTGGGCGAGGGCCCAAAAGGAAAAAAAGACAAGGACCCGCTTTTCCGCTTCGATGCAGTTGATTGCCTGACATTTGTTGAAGAAACCCTGGCCCTGGCCTTGAGCCGGGATCTATACACTGCGCGGCAGCGCCTTCAATCAATCAGGTACCAAAACGGCATAGTCTCGTATAAGACACGCAACCACTTTCCCATGTCTCAATGGATCCCGAATAATACCAAGCTGGGCCTGTTGAAGGACTTTACCATGAAAGTGGGCCGCAACCTGGCCTTCCGTGTCACCAAAGTGCTGGGACGCTCGGTATGGAAGGCTCCGGCAGGCTGGAGGTGGGCCAAGAGCCTGGGGCCGGACGCCCTTCCAAGGGGAAAGTTCTCTCTCTCCGCCATTAGGCCCAATGACCTCATAAAGCTGGAATCCAGAGTGCCCACCGGAACATTGCTCTTCATCATACGAAAGGACCGGCCGGAGTTGCCCTATCTCATTAGTCACGTGGCCCTGATAATATCGAACAGGGGAAGGCTCTTCGTAAGGCACGCAGCAGAGCAGATCTACCACAGAGTCGTGGATTCTCCACTCTCCGATTACTTGAGGCGAATCGAAAAGTACCAGAAGCGGCCGGTAATGGGTATCAACCTCCAGAAGGTGATCGATCCTTTCTACCGGCGTTGAATGTCTTTTCTACTTCCTCCGCAATCTTGTGCTCGCCGGCTGTGCCTACTTCGTACCAGGTAACCCTGCCATCCTTGCCGACCAGGAATAGAGCCGGAATCGTTGTAACGCCGAATGCTCTCATCAGGCGCCCGCTGTCCAGGGCAACGGGAAAGGTGTAACCATTGCCGGCAAGAAACATCTTCACGTTTTCATCTTTTCCTACCTCGCTGCTTACGGCCAATACATCCAGCCCATCACCGGAGTATGCCCTGTAGATTTTCTGCAGTGCCGGTAATTCGCTCCTGCAGGCAGGGCACCAGGTGGCCCAAAATACGAGGAAGAGAGAACGGTTTTTCCGATGGCGCAGTGAAATGGATCGGCTGGAATTGATAGGCTGCAGGATCATGTCCGGCACCTGGTCGCCCTCCCCGACTTTTGGAGCCCTCTCCCAGAACAAGGTCTTTGCGATAAACAGGATGACCAGTATTATCATCAAATCCCAAAAACGTTTTTGTAGCCAATGCAAAACTCTTGTCTTCCCATCGGCCGCCTGTGCCCGGTCCTTGTCTTCCATGTCCTTTACAGATCTCATTCAGCCTCCGGACAAAATAAACCAGCCCCCTTGACTGTAAAAAAATAGCATAAGCCCACGAGCCGTTACCAATATTATTTTCCGCATCCCGCCGGCTATAATGCGTTGGAACGAGGCGGCACCAAAAAAATCGCTATTCCCCCAAAGGCTTACATGAAACCACGGTCTCCACGTGTAAATCCTCGCCATCGGTGCTCACTGTTATGGCGCCGCATTCTACCGTTGAATACGTTATCGTACCTATGCGCTCGAGCCTTTTCCTTACTTGTTCAGACGGCAACCCGCTTGCCCGGGCCGTGCTCGCCACAGCCACCTTGGGCCTGACCGCATTCAGAAACGCCGGGCTGCTTGAAGTATTGCTGCCATGATGAGCCAATTTCAAGACGTCAGCCTCCAAGTTCACACCGCTCTCAAGGAGCCTTTCCTCTGCAGGCTCTTCGATGTCTCCGGTGAACAGGAACGACACTTGGTTCATCACCAATTTCAGGACCATGCTGTGATCATTCACTGACATGTCCTCATCGCCGGGCCCGGGATACAAGACATGAATGGTCGCTCCTGGAAAACTATAAGATCTCCCGCGCGATGCAGTCTCAATATTCACGCCGCTTTTTTGGGCTGCATCAAGGGCGAGCGTTCCCGCCTCCAGCAGTCTTGCCTTGTTTTCATGCACGAAATCATCTACGCGCAGCAACCTGAAAATTTCGCCCAGGCCTCCTGCATGGTCCTCGTGACCATGGGAAAGAAAGACCGCATCGAGGCTTGAAACTCCCAGCTCCGCCAGTGCTGGAACAATACCGGGCCTGGTTATACCCATCCTTGAGTTTCGGCCGGGTCCTGCATCGATTAATGCGGACCGGCCGCCGGGAAACCTGAGCACCATTGCGTCTCCATCCCCCACATCCAGAAATGTCACGCTCAACCTCTTCGGAGACAAAGGCGATATGGGGCCATAAATCGCCGCCAATAACAACAGGGCGAGACATGAACCCGCAACCAACCTCCATCTTCGTTTTCTTGCCGTCACCAGTGCCCAAACCGTTAAATAGAACCCTGCCACGAATAGCCATCCGGGTTTTGCAACCTCCAGTGATGCACCGGGAATCCTGGAAAAAAGCCCGGCCCAGGCGATCAGCAATCGAGCGGCTTGTTCAGCGACATACAAGGGAACATTCACCAGTCCGGGCCATGCAAGGCCGACAAGTGCGGAAACGAGTGCCGAAGGAACCACCAGCAAACCGGCCAGGGGCACTGCAATCAGATTGCTGGCAAGGCCCACGAGTGAAGCCTGGCCGAAATGATGCAAGGTCAAGGGCAGTGTGCCCACAAGGGCTGCCAAGGTCACGCTGAATATGCCCACTACCTTGCGTCCGGCCCGGTTCGAATTCATTTTTTTCCCAAAACCGCATCTCTCCACCAAGGAAGATATCCTTGGAACCAGCAATACAATCGCGAGTACCGCCGCAAACGTGAGCTGAAAAGAAGGACTCTCAAGGGAAGATGGGTCAAGGAGAAGAATGATCACTGCGGCCAGGCCGAGACCGCTTGAAAAATCAGGCCCTCTTTTGAGTATTATCGCACCGAAAAGCACAGTGGCCAATATGGCTGCACGCAGAGTTGACGGTGAGGCCCCTGCAAAGACGGCATATGCCCAGCATGAAGCCAGAGCCGCCGTGGAAGCAATTACCTGCACGTCACCGTGCATGAGCAATCTCTTGAACCGGCCGGCTGCAAAAGAAAACAACCAGAATATCATTGCAGCCACGCCTGCAACGTGAAGTCCGGAAATAGCAAGCAAATGAGCAATTCCGGCCTTCCGGAAGTTCTCCTTTATTTCCTGTCTCAACATGGATCTGTCACCGCTTGCAAGCGCGAGTATCAAGGCCTTTTCATCGGATGCGCCGTTGCCGAGGATTACCCCGGACAATTTCCTCCTGGCCCGGTCCACCAAGGCAAGAAGACCACTGCCGTCCTCCAAGATGATCACACTATCGTTGTTTCTCACAAAGGCCTCCGCCACAACTCCTTTTCGGCGCCAATATCCGGCCCAGTCCGGGCTGCCCGGATTCCTCCAACCCGAGCCGCCGGGCGGCCTGGTCCTGGCTCTAAACAATACCCTGGCCCCCCTGTTCAGGTCGTCACATGCTCCGTCCACAAAGACTCTCAGGAGGCCGGGTCCCGTGTTGTCCGGACGCAGCGTGAAGCGGCAACCCGATTCACTTCTCTGTACGGGTGAAATTATTTTTCCGATCAACCTTGTCTCAGCCTTGCCGCCAATCCGGGATGAATCCCGCTCAAGGGGAATACGCAGGTAAGACAAGCACCCAAGCGCTGTAAAGACGAGTACTGCGAATACCACGGACATTTTCCTATGTCGCATGAAAGCGGATATGACAAGACCTGCCAAGCCCGTGGCCGCAATCAGGACAATCCAAGCCCGGTCCGGCATGATCCAAAGTCCGATCATTGATCCTGATACGAATAATATTGCTGCGGCTGCCAATGGTCTGATGCGCATGGGCGGCAAACATAGGATCCGGTAGAGGAATGAGTCAAGTTACGAATACGAAAATTACCCGCAACAGGTCTAATCTCCGGAAGGCGAAACCGCAGGAGGCGGAGGGGGCAAGCCGGGACGCGCCTTCCCTCTCTTTTTCACATCTTTTTCAAGTCCTTTAACCCTCAACCAACCGGGCAATGCTCCGGCCTTCCTGGCTTCGTCATCGAGTCTGTCTATCTGTTCCTGAATCGACTTCAATTCTTTTCTCATTTTTTTCAAGGCCTTCCCGTGTATGGTGCATGCCTTCCTGGTCGGATCCACCACGTCTATTCTTTCCGGAGGGTGACTGTAGTCGGACAAACTGCCTACATGGACCGGGGAAGATTTCCGGGTCCCGGAGAGCCTCCATGTCATTCCTGTTCCTCCACAATATGTAGCCACCCTCTTCTCCTCAAGTGCGATGGTTTCTTCGAGTTTTTTTCGCGTGCCGAAGAGAATGGTCTTCTTTCTCCTCCAATAATCTTTACCCCTTCCAAAATTGTCCCTGTCGCGGTCTGTTGCGGCAATATATTCTTCGGATTCTTTCTCTTTTTCCCCCGGCCTAATATCCTTTGAGCTGCTTGTCCCGTGAATCACCTGCCTTTGTCTTACCGGCGATAAGATACTCTTAAAGGAAAAAGGTCTCTGATTTTTGGATGCTGTAAGTTCCCGGACGATTGCCTCGGCCCGGATTTTTGATTCCCTTCGCAGTTTTTCGTTACTGCGCCTGGCTTCGTTGATTCTTTCGATCCAAAACTCAGCCAAGTACCTGTCAGGTGCATCTCGCGGAACCTTCTTGAACGCATCGACCACCTTGTCGAAGCGGGGATCGACATAACTTGGATCTGCGGTTTCGAGTTGAGCTTCTTTCAACATGCTTTGGGCCAGGAGAAATTCGTCACTATGCTCATCCCGTGTTTCAGAGCATGCCGCCGGGAAAAACGAACTGACGATAAGAAATCCCGTCATGTTGAAGATTTGCCGAAACTTCTTCGTAAAAAAAAGGCCGTTCATACTCCACCGGTTTTAAAAATACCATATTGCAGGCTACCTGGTAAGCTGTTAAATTAAAAAATTGAATGGCTGATTTAAGAAAGACAAGGGATCCGAAAAATTTCCGCCTGGCCATAGCCGGGTCTGCCAATGATATGTCCCTAGACCTGGATATTGAGCGAATTTTAAGGAACCAAGGTTACCAAGTTGAAAGCGCGGCAACAAGGGAAGAAGCAATACCCCTTGTAAGAGCCTTCAGGCCCCACCTGTTGATAGTTAAAATTCTTGACAGAGAGGCGGAAAATTGCCTCGAGACACTCAAGAAAGCCGGTGACTTGGAAGCAATTCCCGTCCTGTTGATTTTCGGTGCTGACTATACGCCTTCCGGAGACGTGTCTTCAATCGTTCAAGCAACTCTCCGTGCCCCGTTATCAGAGGCTGCTTTCCTGGCAAAAATCAAAACGGAACTCGAGCTGAAGTTCTTTGAAGACGAGCTAGACAAGCAAAGAAAAGCCCAGTCCATACTGGATGAGATACTTTCGTTCCTGGCATCCGGACCCCAGCCGGAAAACGTATTGCTTACCATCGCCCATAAGACCGCTCTCGTATCCGATGCAGACCGATGTTCAGTCATGTTTCCGAAAACCGGCTCACCGGACCTGTTCTGGATGGCATCCAATGATGACTCGGAAGTTCACACTATCGAGGCATCGCCCCACATGTTTCCGGAACTGGAAATGGCAAACATGCTGGAAGAGGAACTGGACATTCCGGATGTAAAGAATGATCCCAGGTTCCTGGAGGTGCGTTCCAGGCTCGAGGCGGACGGCATCGAGAGCCTGGTGATGTACCCGATGAAACAAGCCGTTTACGGAAAGGCAGGCTTCATCTCCTTGTCATTCGCCACCAGGACGATAGACCTGGATCCGAATATCCGCAAGCTGTGCCATATGATAAAAAATGCCGCCGTCCTCGCTCTTACCGGCATCAACGATGTAACGTCCCAAGCTCAAGATTACTCAACCGGCAAGGCTAAGACGGTTTCCACAGAGCACAGGTTGAAAAAACTGGAAAGATTCGAGGCGTACTTCGAGAACGCGGCTGAGGCAATGCTTATTCTGGACGATAATGGCCGGGCCTTGTCGGTGAACCTCGAGGGAGAAAAAGTCCTGGGAAGGTCCAGGCGGGAGATCCTGGGAGAATGGTTCCCAAATTTTTTCCACGAAAAGAGCAAAGCCCTTGCCGAAGACATGCTGGTAGGTTTCAGCCAAGAGGAATTCCCAAGATTTTTGGATATGTTGGTGACACGGGATGGAGAAACACGGCTGTTGTCTGTCAGCTCCGGGGCGTTGCACACATCACATGGTAGAGCCGTCATTTCTCTGCGTGACGTAACCGACCTGAGGGAAACGGAAGATGAACTAAAAAAGACAAAGGAGTTTCTCGAAAACCTCATCGACGGCAGTGTTCAGGGCATAATGGCCTGGGACATGTCCGGGGATATATTGTTGTTCAACAAGGGAGCCGAAAAGATAACCAACCGGGAAGCAGAGGACATAGTAGGTAATTACAACATAACAGACCTTTTCCCGGAGAACGCCATAAAGGAAGTCCTGAAACAACTACACAGCACCCGATACGGCGGCACAGGCAAGCTCGACAACGTAAGAAAAGATATCCTCGATCGAAACGGCCAAAGGATCCCGGTGAATCTCACCGCATCCATTGTGTACGAAGACGGGGAGGAAGCAGCCGTTGTCGCAATCTTCTCAGACTTGCGTGAAAGGCTGAACATGGAGAAAAAACTCTCGCAGGCCAGGGAGCGGTTGGTACTAAGTGAAAAGCAGGCCATGCTTGCGGAACTGGCGGGAACGACTGCTCACGAACTAAATCAACCGCTTACATCCGTCATGGGTTATGCCGAGCTGTTGTTGCGCAAGATACCGGAAGACAGCCACAACCGCCACACAGTCGAAATAATATTGAAAGAAGCCGAAAGGATGGCCCAGATAGTCAAGAAAATAGGCAAGATAACAAAATACAAGACTACTACTTACGTGGGTTCCACAAAGATCGTGGACCTGGACAAGTCGACAGGAGATGATGAATGACCAGGGCCGATTCCGGGCACAGCCCTGCGGAAAAGGCTGAACTCGCCCGACTGAAGAATGAACTCAAAGAAGGAAAGAGACTGCAAAAGGCCCTGTTCGAACTGACACGTGAAATAAGCCTGGCCAAAAGCGAAGATCAGGTCATCAAGGTCTTTGCCGAGACAATCAAGGAACTCTTTCCCAGGGCTTTTTTCTGCATAAAGGTAGTCGACCCGGAAACAATCGAACTTGTCAACCTGTACGCCGAAGGACACTTAAAGGCGGAATCAAGGGATACGATCGAGGTCAAACGTTCAGCGGTCGAACGCTTCGGCTTGCAGGATGCTCTGTCAAGAAACCCGGCTGCAAGAATAAGGAACCGTTACAGGTTGGTCTTTGACAATAGTTCTTCCGGAACAGCGGTGCCCTTGGTGGCAAACGGTAAATTTCTGGGGTTGCTGGCCCTGGAATACAAGCCCGGCGAGGAAAACCTCAACAGAGACAGGCCAGTATTGAGGCAGGTGGCGAATCAGCTCGCCCTTTCACTTCATCATGCCCACTCCGTCGAGGAGACACTGTTTCTCAAGAATTACCTGGAGCAATTAATCGAAAGTGCAAATGCCCTGATTATCGTTACAGACCCGTACAGAAAAGTCAGGGTATGCAACAAGGCTGTTGAACGCCTTTTGGACATGGACAGAAAGGAGATCCTGGACAAGGACTTCCTTGATCTGTTACCCGAAGATGAACGTTCCAGGTTGCTTCGGGTTTTCGTATCCGCCTTGCATGGAAAATCCACAACCAATCTTGAAACAAGGCTCGTGGCGAAAAAAAAGGAGCTTAAAAGAGTAAACTTCAATACATCGCCATTGCTTAATGCAGACGGGCAGGTGGAAGGATTGATTGCCGTAGGCCAGGATTTGAGCCAGATACGCAATCTCGAGCAACAGATGCTTCATGTGGCCAGGCTTGCCGGACTCGGGGAAACTGCTGCACAAATGATTCACGACATGAACACACCGCTTACATCCATTACGGTGTACTCTACCCATTTACTTAAAAAGCTTGAAAAGGGTCCCATTGACAAACAAGAAAAGGAACGGGTGCTGCGCATAAGGGAGTCGGCCGAACGCATCCTCGATATGACTCGAAACGTCATGAGCTTCGCCCGCACGGACAAGGACATTCATGAAGCAGTCGACCTGAACAAATTGATATCGAAATCGATTACTCTTTGCGATCCCATAATCGAAAAGGGAAATGTAAGGATTCACAGCCAATTGGCCCAAGACCTTCCGCTCGTAAAGGCAATTTCAGGAGAAATCACCCAGGCCTTTCTCAACTTGTTGATGAACGCCTGTCAGGCGGTATCAGGCAAGCCCAACCCCCTGATTGTGATCACTTCAAACCGCCTGGATGAAGGCTTTGTGGAAATACTCATCTCTGACAACGGATGTGGAATACCCGAAGAGGAACAAGTGAAAATCTTCGACCCGTTTTACACGAGCAAGCCAGATGGAGAGGGCACGGGTCTCGGACTATCCATTGTAAAGACCGTAATGGCCCACCACTACGGCAGCATCTCGGTGGACAGCGAGGAAGGACAGGGAACCACGTTCATATTGCGTTTTCCTTTTTCCAAGAAGGATAATTGAATAACAGGATTCAAGATCCATTGCCCGGAATCCGGCAGATTGCGGCACTTTTCCATTTAGCACAGCCCGGCCTCGCCTCCCGCCTCCCCACCCAGGTTGATTTTCAGGGCATCAAAATCTTGCTGTAATTTCAGGAGGTTTCGTGTCAGTAAAAAATCCATTACCATACAAACATTGTTCACTCGCACCATGCTCAATCAAAATAAAACTATCAACATATTGGATTTTCGTACTAAATTGGATATGGGATTCGAGATTTCAGCTACCAGCTACGAACTACTCCTTATCGCTTTTCGCTTATCACTTTCAGCTTACAGCTTTGAACTTTAAGCTCATTGTCCTGACCTTGCAGGCCGAAAGCCCAGGTCGATGTAGCGGTAGCTCGGCTCGAACCAGTAGCGATTCGCCGCGCGACAGTCGCGGGCATTGTAGTTCCAGCCGCCGCCGCGAAAAACCCGGTAAGAGCCTGTATCCGGTCCCACAGGGTCACTGCCTAAATCATTCTCATAAGATACCTGAAACCAGTCCCAAACCCACTCCCACACGTTGCCGGACATGTCAAAAAGCCCCCACGCGTTAGGTTCCTTGCCTTGCTTGGGCTGGGGTCCGCAAGTCGAGGCTCCTGGAAACCAACCAGAGCAGTCATAAGCACCTTCGTAAGTCGCGTTTGAGTTGCCACCATACCAGGCAATCTGATCCAGGTTCTGATCCAGCGGGCTTTTTGTCGTCTGCGTGATCGTGCCGTTGTTTCCAGGGCTGGGATAAAACGCCGTGGTGCTGCCCGCTCGGGCAGCATACTCCCACTCCGCCTCGGTGGGAAGACGGTATCCCTTGCAGCCATATACCGTGGTTACACCGTTGCTCAGGGCTACATCAGCAGAATCAATGCCCCCGGACGTTGCATCATCATCAAAGCAGTCCATGTAATACGTACCAACGCCGCCTCCTGACACGCAAGTCACGTTCGACAGTACGTAACATGGTGTGTACCCATCATGTTTAGACAACTCATTAACGTACGCTAATGTATCGAACCAACTGACCCGCTCCACTGGGCAATCGCCCCCGCACGATGTGAAGTTGCTCGGGTTCCATCCCATCAAAGCCGTAAACTCTGCCTGGGTTACCTCGTGAGGCAGGAGCCAAAAACTGTGCGTCAGCGTCACCTCGTGTAACTCCTCGTTCGTTTCACGGCCAGGCTCTGATGTGCAGTCGCCAGGGTACCCGCCAGGTCCAGGGCAACCAGACGGGCTGCCCATCCAGAAGCTGCCTGCAGGCACCAATACGAAATCGCCACTTGTGCCAGTGTCTGTATCAGTATCAGTATCTGTGTCGGTATCGGTATCAGTATCTGTATCTGTGTCCGTGTCTGTGTCCGTGTCTGTGTCTGTGTCGGTATCTGTGTCAGTATCGGTATCAGTATCGGTGTCCATGTCAGCATCTGTATCCGTATCGGTATCAGCGTCTGTATCTGTGTCGGTATCGGTATCCGTATCAGCGTCGGTATCAGTGTCGGTATCGGTATCTGTGTCCGTGTCAGTATCCGTATCCGTATCAGTATCCGTATCCGTGTCGGTATCAGTATCAGTATCCGTGTCAGTATCCGTATCCGTGTCAGTATCAGTATCCGTGTCAGTATCCGTGTCCGTATCGGTATCCGTATCCGTGTCAGTATCAGTATCCGTATCCGTGTCACCTTTAGTATTGTACTTGCAGACGCCTGTTGCCTTGTCACAATGTTGGCCATCGT
>JAADFL010000134.1 GCA_013152945.1 Deltaproteobacteria bacterium
GTATCTGTATCCGTGTCTGTATCTCCACCAGCCGGCACACAGTTCAGACCTGTCCTGGTGTCAACAATGTAGCCTTTAAAGCAATCACATTGCGGCTCTCCACCAATTATCCGGCACGTGCCGTGCCCAGAGCAATCCACACCACGACAAGCTCCCATATCGTCTACAGACGTAGTGTTGGAGCAGGTCATTGACAGGAATGACGAAAGTAGTACCAAGAAAAAGATTTTTAACCGACTCATTCGACACCCTCCACTTCCCTCAAGAGCCTGCCAGCCTGCGCAGCAGTCTTAGTGCCCTTGTGGTAAACGACTATTGTCCTCAATGTCCTCTTTGCATCCTTCACCCTGCCCATGTCGATGTAAGCCCTGGCAAGCCGAAACAACACCTCGGCTCTAAGGGGATGCGATGCAGGAGCACGGTCGAGGAATCCCTCCAGAAGGCCGGCTGCCTCCGTGATCCTGTCCAGCCTGTCCTGCAGTATGGAGGCGGCCTTTATCCTGGCCCGATTTCCGGCATCCGTGTCTGCAAGAGCAATTGTCTTCCGGTAAGCCCGAACCGCCCTGTCCCACTTACCCAGCTTACGTTCGGCATCTCCGAGCAACGACCAGGCTCCTGCATCCCCTGGATTGGCGCCAAGGTACCTTGACAGCTCCTTGACGGCCTCATCGCCGTGGCCGTCCACAACCAATTTCTGTAATGCCAAGAGGCTCGAGCCTACTGGTTTGCCGCCTTTCCCTGCGGCCGCCGGACCGCTATCTTGAATATCATGTCTATCCTTCCTTGCCGCCTGTGGCATAACCATTGCCGCCTGTGGCCTCGATGTCGCGGCCTTGGTCTGCGGTACAGGCGCATCTCGAGATACCCGCACCATCTCGGCAGGCAACCTCAGGAGGTATACTATCTCGCGCCGCTCGTTGGACTTGATGCGCCTGGTAGATATCTTGCCGTCATCGGAGACTACCAAGGCCCTGCCGCCGGTTACAGTGTGTGCCCCGAACCTTGGATGCGAGACCTGTACAGTCCCGGCCTTCACTGCCACCTGAAGGCCGCTTACAAGCCTTCTCACAGAGAACATGGTGCCATGCACAGAGACCCTGAAGAGCCCTGCTTCGATTACCAAGTTGCCGCGCCCTCTCCTCTTGGCAACCTCTGCTGCAATCGTGCCGGTGACAAGTTTTATCCTCTTTTCCTTTGCCTCGCTCGATACAACCCTTGCTTTGCTTCCGGGAGACAGGCCGATACGGTCCACGCCCAGTCTCGCGATCATCTTACTGGCTTGCGGCGCAACCAATACACTCCGGCTGAAAGAAGAAAGAGCATTGCCGGCCGACGCCATGTAACCAGGAGGATAGAGTACATCCAGACCCTGGTCCCTGCTGGGCTCGACGGTCTTGACTCCGGTAAGTGCAGGATGCCTTTCCAACGAGGCCCTGCCCCAAAGACCGGCAATCAGGACTATGGCCAGGGCCGCTACAGCGCCAACGGAAACGGCTAATCGCAAAGAAAATACGCCTCTTGAACCCAACCGTGCCAGGCCCTGGGCTCGCTCCAGCAGACCTTGCACTTCGCTGGGACATGCGGAACCATCACCGTGTGCCTCGTCCCACAGGACGAACTGCTCCTCCAAGCGTGCCCACTCCTCAATAGCCTTGACACAACGCTTGCATCCAGCCAAATGCTCATCAAAGGCCTTTTTCCCGGCAGCGTCGAGCCGCCGGTCCAAGTAAGCCTCTAATAATGAACATACGGGTTCTGTGTCCATTATTGCTCTATTTCCTTTCTGCCAGCGCATCATGCAGGCTCTTCCTTGCCCTATGGAGCCGGGTCCAAACCGCGTTCTGGTCTATACCGAGCGCCTCGGCGATCTCCTTACAACTGAAGCCGTCCACTGTATGGAGGAGAATCGCCTCCCTCTGGGCCCTGGGAAGGCGCACGATGGCCTCTGCCACCTCCGGCCTCACTCCCGGGGGCGCCGCCATCCTGTCTTCGGCCCCGAATGACTTCATGTGATTGTCCAGTATCTTCATCCGAAGCAATCTCTTCCGGCGGTGACCGGTCGCTGCCCTCGCCGCTATGGTGTATAGCCACGACCGGAATTTTCCCGACTCCACGTATCTCCCGGACTGGCTGTACACGGACAGGAACACTTCCTGACATAGGTCGTCGACCTCGAACCTGTTCAAGCCCGGTACGATACGGACCAGCACCCTCCTGACCCAGTTGCTATATCTCACATAAAGAGTGCCCAACGAACTCATATCTCCGGCTGCAAGGCCTGCCATAAGCTCCTCATCGGACAGCGGGCGTTCGTTCTTCCTATCTGCCAACAGCTTCCCCAAAAATGCCGCTTCCATTAAATACAATGTCACCAGGGACCGGAATCCTTACCTGGCGTTCTCTTTCTGCTCCGGACTCGTGGTGAACATGATACCCAGGGAGCAACTCCACCTTATAAAAGGTGTGGCAAATATAATCGATTTGTCGGAGGCACGTCGGTAAATATCCCTGACCGGTGTGACAAACATTGAAGCATCGATAAAAAAACCAAAAAAATCCGATGGGAACCAGCGAACGCCCAGATCGGCGTCAAGGTATGCGCGCCAAGCAGAGTGCCTCGTGTCAGGGCCTTGTCCCACCTTCATCGAAATATCCTGGTACTCCAGCGATACTCCGACACCTGGCGCCAAACCGAAGCAACCGTAATTCCAGGAGAACAGGAAACCCAGACCCGATATAACCGACCACGACCGGATCCGCGCCGATGTATCGGTGCTCCATGGACCGTACACACCGCCCAGGTACAGCCGGCTGAACAGGCTGCCGGCCACCGGACTCTCTATTCCGGCGACACCGCCGACTTCCAAGGATGGGCCTATACCTCCAGTCAACCCGCCACTTACAAGGAAGGATGATTGGACCTTCCATGGCATTATGCCTGCTCCACCGGGATTGATTAATCCATCGCCTTCCTGCCCGGTGACACGGCCCTGTGTCACAGTTTGTGACTCGTCCAGCGACGTAGCCTCCAGGATCTCCTTGACAGCCACTGCCAGGTCAGACTCTGCGCCTGGTCCCGGCGGGGCATCTACGACCTGAACCAGGGCCCTCCCTGCACTTGCGGTAACTATCGAGAGCTGCAATCCCTTACGGGTCCTGGTAAGCCATACGGCTGCTACAGCATCGTACTGGGCCAGCATCGGCCTAATCACCTCTACCTGCTTCGTGACGGTCATCGAGTCGAAATTTTGAACCGATGGAGTTATCACCTCGATATCGACAGCATCCATCGCCAGCTTGATCTGATCCATAAGGCGATGCTCGGCCTTGAGAGAAGCGCCTCTCGACGGCGCCGTGATAAACAACAGCCTCTGTACGGACGGCCTTCTCGATGTAAGGGGGTATTCCGTCGAAGAGCCTTGCCCTTCGCCTGCATACGCAACGCCATTGAATGCGAAAAGAATGAGTACACGCATCATGATCAGCCTGGCCATGGTCGTTGTATATCTCACACGATCAAACATACTGTCAAAGTGCAAGTAAGGAAGTAAGGAAAAGAGCGGCTCGTGCAATCTGGTAATATGGAGGGGTGCGCGCCGGTAAAGCGGCTGACACGATACATGGACTTTTTCATGGGAGAAGCACAAGATGCCGATAATGAGCTTTAATAAGACTTTGATAGTGCTTTTTGCACTGCTGACTCTTGGTCTTTCCTGTAATGGTTCGGGACAAGGGGGCACATCGGTTTGCTCCGGAATAGATTGCTCCGGGCATGGCAGGTGTGTTGTAAAGGCAGGAG
>JAADFL010000135.1 GCA_013152945.1 Deltaproteobacteria bacterium
GTCCTGGGAGACTACGGCGCAGGGCCCAACCACACCCTGCCCACTGGAGGCGCGGCAAGGTACACCGGCGGCCTCTCGGTGCTCAACTTCCTCCGGGTCCGCACGTGGATGGAGGTGGAGCAAGGCCCTGGCGCACACCGACTGGCAAGGGACGCAATAGACCTGGCCAGGCTGGAAGGGCTGGAGGCGCACGCAGGGTCTGCCGCGTGCAGGCTGGAGAATGGCGAAAAAGGCCGATAAGTCACTTTGGCGAGATTATCCCGGCACGGCCCCTTATTTTTTTATTCGCTTGGATTGTAGGGAGATTGCGTTCACCTGGTCCGGAGCTTGGCAAGTGCAGGCTTACGGATCGACCAGCGATACATGTGAGCGCTTGGCGGCCTTTCTCATGTTCTTGTCGAGCGTGGCCAGCGGCAGTCCCTCGCGCATGGCCAAATCCAGGTAGGAAGCGTCATAGGATGAAAGTCCGGTGTCGTGGGCCAGGGCCAGGATTTCTCCCATGACACGCCCAGGTGTTTCCTGAATGACCTGAATGGGCAGGGAGCGCACCAGGGTGATGAAACGGGCCGCATCAACCTTGCCGAGGCGCTTTTTACGCTGGGCGACCAGGAGTACGCTTGCGACCTCCAGCGGCCATATGCCTGGAACCAACGCGCCATGTTCTCCAAGTGCATCCAAAACCTTGCCGGAATAAATTCGCTTCTCGTCCTCGAAGCACCAGGACATGACGAGCGAGTTGTCCACCACGAAAGGCTCGCCCATTTGGCGCCTGCCTTCCTCGATCATCTCGCGGATGCTTGTACCGCCTGGGCTGTGTTTTTTACGAACGGAAAATTCGTGAGCAGAGGCCTCCCGAGGCCTCTGAAAATCAACCACGGAAGGGATAGGTGGGAAGGTCGAGGCCGTGAAGGACAGGTGGAATGAGTGAAAATGAGTTCGAAACGGCAGAACGTGGAAAGAACTTGCCCTACCCTGTCACCTGCTGCGGCAGCACCGCGCACCTATGAACGCCTGCTTCCAGTCGGCAGGGGAGTGGCTCATGTCAACCGAAAAGACTCCGCCTCCTGTGCCGCTGCTGTAGAACCCTCCCCGGAGCATGGCCGCCGGGAACGTCGGTGGTGTAGGAGTGTTGGAATCGGGAGGGTAGTTACCCAGGTGCTCCGCAGGGTCCACGTTGACTACCGCGTCTCCATTGAACTCGACGCTCTGGTGGATTACCACGCTCGAGTCCTGGCCCTGGCCGAACCACCCCTGAACCCACTCGGCCAGGTTGCCGACCATGTCGTACGCACCGTACTTGGACACGCAGTTTGGGAACTGGCCGACATCATAGGGGCCGCCGCTGTTACCCTTGGGCTTCCAGTCCGTCAGGTTACAGTCGTGCTCGCCATCGGGCGTGCCCGAAGCCGCCAGCTGCCACTCGCTGTTTGTGCACAGGTGCTTGCCCGAGTTGCTGCAGGCTCGCAATGCCTGGAACCAGGTGATCATCCTGCTGGGCTTTGTATAGGCGTCATCCACTTTCTCGGTGGAGCAGGCATATAGATCGATAGTGGTGTCGGAGCCGTTGCGCACGAACCCGGCCTTGTGCATGTCAACGCGTTGATCCCACCATCTTTGGTACACTGTGCCGGTTCCGTTGCACTTTCCCTGGTTGTAAAGCCCCTGGTCCACGACAATCATCTCGTACCGGTCCACCCAGAAGTCACCGGCCTTGACCATCTCGTCGTTTCCACGCTTACACACCACGTACGCGGCATCCGCCGGGTCCGTAGACCTGGAGTACCCTATAGGGCACTCATTGGTCAGCAGGTTGTGCAGGTCCCGGGCCAGGTCCTGATCCGATAAATCGCCAAGGTCGAGGATGTCCCGCAAGGTGCCCAGGAGTGACCATCTCGCGACATACCCCAGGAAACGCTGCCTTCCGGACAAGGTCACCTCATTTCCCATGGGTCCAACCGCAATCTCGAGGAACAAGCTGTCGTGTGAGCCCATCAAGGCGGCAAGCTCCCTGGCCTTTTCAGCGCTGGTGGAACCGAGAAGCACCTGGAAAGCACCACTGTACACATTCACCTGCTGCTCCTCGGACCACAGGCTGGTGCCTCCCGACTCATCCGCGAACAGGGAAAAAACCATCCTCACCGTCTCCGTGACCGCCTTGCCGTCCCTGTCCAAAGTTCCGGAAAACGGCACGGGCTTGGCCTCTGATGGAGGCGGCGCCTCGCCTGCAAACGAGAGGAGCGGGATTAACATCATGACAAGTACAAGTACAAGAGCCCAAAGAAACGATAAAATGGTAATGAAGTTCCTGGAACATCTCTCCTTTGCCATTTTCATCCTCCCATGAACCGAGGTTAAATCATTTTTGATATTTTTTTACTAAACTTCTCTGTTTTTGTCGAGAAGGGTAATGCGCCCGGCATCCCCAAGAATAGGCGTCCAGGGATTGCTCGGCCCTTCTTGTTCTTTCGCCCCATACCTTGGATTCCCTCCAGCCGGACCCGCTTTAATATGCGCCAAATTTGGGGTCTGACAGATCGAGAAGGGTTGATGCTTTAATCATGGTAAAACCGATATATTCATTCGGCAGTACCACTGACATTTTAATTCGGCTACCACACGGTGTGAAAATTCCTTGACATCAAATTAACATGTCTCTAGACTTCTGAAACTTCGAAGAGGTTTACGGCAATGCCGTAGATGATTTTGTTGTTCTGGCGCTTGAAAATAAGCTTACGAGGTTACGATGGCTGTAAAAATCAGGTTGGCAAGAGGAGGTGCCCGGAACAGGCCCTTCTATCGTATCGTTGTGGCAGAATCCAGTTTCCCCAGAAACGGCAGGTTCATTGAGCGTGTCGGCTATTACGATCCGGCGGAAAAACCCACACTTATCAATGTAAACATCGAAAGAGTGGAATATTGGCTCCAGAAAGGCGCAAGACCCACTGACACGGTAGCCAGGCTGATAAAAAC
This sequence comes from Deltaproteobacteria bacterium, assembly GCA_013152945.1. Lineage (GTDB taxonomy): Bacteria > Myxococcota_A > JAADFL01 > JAADFL01 > JAADFL01 > JAADFL01. The sequence goes on from JAADFL010000135.1 coordinate 2,971, forward strand.
ATTCAAGCGCCCCTTGCAGACAGCAAAGACTGTAAATGTTGAGGCGACTGCCTCCTCCGAAAATAACGAGGAGAAAAACCCGGGCTGATAATTGAAACCAATCTTGGTACTCACCTTTCGAGAACCAGGATAAAACAGTGCTATTGGCGGTATTCGGGGCCGAGCAACAAAATGGACCAGAAGAGGTAATCCGATGAAAGAATTGATAGAATTCATAGCCAGGGCCTTGGTGGACACGCCTGACATGGTGGAGGTCACGGAAATCGAAGGGGAGCAAACATCTGTCATCGAATTAAAGGTGGCAAAGGAAGACCTTGGCAAGGTTATCGGCAAACAAGGACGTACGGCCAGGGCTATGAGAACCATATTGTCAGCAGCGTCCACCAAGTTGAGGAAGAGAGCGGTACTGGAAATAATTGAATAATCCATTGAAGGAAAAAGGACGCCGAAACAGATGTCCAGGGATCGTTGGATCAGGTTGGGAAACATAGGCAGGCCTCACGGCCTGGATGGAAAAATTTGGTTCGTCCCCTTCAACGCAAACAGCAATACACTGAAACCAAACCTGGATATTAAAATCGAGCTTTCGGGCAGGAGCGTTGATTCAAAGATATTCAGCATCGATAAACGTGGCGCACGTTACCTCTTGAGCATCAATGGGATACAGGATCGTTCGGCGGCCTCGGGCCTGACAGGTGGGGCCTTGTACATTAAACGAAGCGACTTCAATGAAATCGAACCAGGTGAATTCTACCACGCCGATCTACCCGGGCTGGAGGTTCGCGGACCTGACAGCAATGCAATCGGACGGGTCAAAGATGTCTTTACCACGCCTGCGCATGATGTCCTTGCCATCGATCTCGACCAAGGCAATGAAACACTCGTGCCTGTGGTCAGCGACTGGGTCTCTGCAATAAAGCCAGACCTTGGTTACATATTACTTGCCAGGTCACCGGAGGAGCCAAGGTGATAATAAGGCTTGTCACGACCTTGCCGGAGTTCTTCGACAAACCACTTTCAGCCGGGGTGGTTGGAAAGGGCATAAATGCCGGTCGATTACATATCGAGATAATCAATTTGAGAGATTACACTGATGACAAACATAGGTCTACTGATGATTATCCGTTCGGTGGTGGAGCCGGAATGGTCATGCTGCCGGAGCCGATCTTCAAGGCAGTAAGACACATCAAGCGTGAAGACCCGGATGCAAAGTTCTATCTTACCTCCCCTAAGGGAAAAAGATTCGATCAAAAGACAGCACTTACTCTCTCGAGGCAGAAAAGTATTACTTTCTTCTGCGGCAGGTACGAGGGAGTGGACGAAAGAGTAAGGCCCCTCTTCGATGAAGAATTGTCTATCGGCGATTTCGTTCTTTCAGGCGGGGAGATAGCGGCTCTTGCGATGGTCGATGCTGTTGCCAGGCTCATTCCGGGTGTTCTCGGAAACCAGGAATCGATATTGGAGGAATCCTTCATGGGCCCGATACTCGAATACCCACAGTACACCAGGCCCCGAGTTTTTGAGGGTAAAAAGGTCCCCGACATATTACTTTCGGGCAACCATAAAAAAATTATGCGTTACCGGCGGTTGGAGGCGCTCCGCAGGACAAGGGACAGGCGTCCGGACCTTTACGCCGCTGCCGTGCTGACAGAGGATGAATTGTCGCTAATCAAAGAGAGGAGTCTATAGCCATGAACCCAATAGAAAAAATAGAGAAAGAGCAACTCAGGGATGTACAGGCCTTCAAACCGGGTGACCGGCTCAAGGTTCATGTCAAAATCAAGGAAGGAGATAAGGAAAGAATACAGGTGTTCGAAGGGGACGTGATCGCCAGGAAAGGTAAAGGAGCGAGGGAAACCTTCACTATTCGCAAGGTTTCATACGGTGTTGGAGTAGAAAGAGTTTTCCCGGTGCATTCACCTCATATCGAAAAAATAGATCTTGTAACCTATGGCAAGGTAAGACGGGCCAAGCTCTATTACTTGCGTAAGCTGCGAGGCAAGGCGGCAAGGATCAAGGAAGACCGTGAAGCCCGATTCAGAAACATGAAAAAAGAATCAGTGGACAGTGAAAAATGATCCTCTTGAACCTGGCCATTGAGCCGGGTGCCGGAATGTCCGGCGGTATCACACAGTCTTTCAGCCACGGGTACAACCTCTTCAGGGGAGACCAGGCGAAAACCAACATTATTGCAGCAGCTCTGGCAGCAGCTCTGTACCCTGATTCACAGGTGCATGCCAGTCTTGAAGCAAGGGGTAAATCCCGTGTTCTTTTCAAGTCCAGGGCGGGTTGGTTCGGGATCGTCGAAAGGGATCTTTCCCTGGACACGGCGACCTTGTTCAAGAGTAAAAGTCCCAACGGCCCATTCTCGCCCATCGGGGGCAACTCCACCGAGATAGGACAACATTTTAGAATCAATGAGAAACTGCCGCCGGTCAAAGCTTTCCTGAAAGTCTATATGGGATTGTTCGAAGAAACACAAAAGGCCGAATCATCGCCGATCGAGCAAAACATGGTCGTCTCCGGTGTGGGCGTATCAAAGGTCATGTCACTGCCTTCGTTCGAACAAATATCACCAATCCAGCATCTATTGGATCTTCGCAAGGAATTACACGCCTCACAACGAGCGGAAGATATCGAGTACGAGCTTGAAGGAATACGCCAGGAATTGTTCAGGCTTGAAGACAGGCACAGGAAATACATAGATAGTCAACAAGCGCTGAAAGAACTAAAGCAGCAATTGGCCGAGCTGCCTGTAGTATCCAGGGGATCCGTGGACCTTGACCAAAGACTCGAGGAAGTGGCCTCGGAAAAAAAGGCCTTAAAGAAAGAATTGAAACGTTTGACGGAAAGCTACAAACAAAGGTCCGCTTCCTCCAGATCAAGGTCATTCAAGGATGCATTCAAAGATCCCCTTGCCCTGGTAGGGCTTACTATCGGCTTGTTTCTCCTGCTCCTTGCCATCATCATTGGAAAAGGAGCCCGCTTCCTGGCATTGGGAAGCATTGCATCCCTTGGTGTTACCGCCTATTCCTTTTGGAAATTCGTAGACGAGGAAGAAAAAAAAGAATCAGAAAGAAAACGACTCCACGTGATCAAGGATCGGTGTAACAATCTGCAGGATAGGCTCAACTTGCTCAAAAAGGAAGAGCAAAGGCTCATGAATACACACGACGGCCTCGACCCGGTAGAAAGAAGCCGTATCATCGAAGAGAGGAAGAAACTTTCGGCCCGCCACGACGACCTGGAAGCCCGGCTTTCCAGCGTCAGGAACAGCCAGATATTCAGGCATTTCGAGCAAAGAAGGATCGAATTGCAACGCAGCCAGGAAACCCTCGAGGAAGAACTTGGAAAATTAAGCGCAATCTCGGCTACCCAGGGGGCACTAAGGGATGAGGTGGCAAGGCTCGAGAAAAAGTTGAACTTGAGACCCGGCGAACCGATTCCTCCGGATTTGACCGTCCCGGATTCATTCTACGATGAACATGTATCCGGTCAGCCCAAAGAATTTAAATTCAGCGCCGATTCGGCAGTGGAAAACAAGGCGGATTATTTCAAACAAATTTTCTCCAGTGCGGGCGAAGACATGTTTTTCAGGGAACCTGAAGAGATTGCGCAGGAAGTCTCTCACAGGCTGGAGCAGATATTGCCGGCATTGACAGGCGGAGTGGTAAACGGCATCCGTTTTGGAACATTCGGCAGCATTGCTTCCATTATCACGGCGGGCGGCGAACAGAAACTCGAGCAAATTCAAAAGCACCACCTGTGGGCTTGTATCAATGCAATAAGATTCTCTCTTGCCGAGTCGGCCCGCGAAAAATTCCAAGTACCCATTCTTTTCGGACCGGAAACGGATGAATCCGAGGATTTTACAATGGCTTCGGAAGCGTTGAGGATCCTGGGACAAAAATTGCAAGTGATTCATTACAGTACGAGGTTGTCCCAATGAGCGACAGCGGCATACGGGAGCAAAAAAGCACTTCGGGATACAGAAAGCAGGAACTCGGTCGAGTGGGTGAGCAACTAGCGATGGAACTCCTCGAATCCAAGGGCTACGACCTGGTAGCTAAAAACTGGAGAGGCCGCATTGGTGAACTCGACTTGGTAGTGTCAGGGCACGGTGTATTGGTATTTGTCGAAGTGAGGACCTTGAAGGCCGATGACTTCGACGACCCGCTCGCCTCGATCGGCCCGTCCAAGATCAGACAGGTTTCAAGAACCGCCAGGGAATACCTTTCCAGAAATCCACCTCCCAAAGACGTGGACCTGCGTTTCGATGTAGTCGGTGTGACTCTAACCGATGGATCCGGCGCCAAGATCGAGCACATAAAAGGCGCATTCGAAGTGCCCGGGGATCTGTTCTGACATTCCGGTTGTCCTGTTTATGAGAGGAAACGTAAACCCGTAACGCTAGAAGAGCACAGAGCCTGTAACAAGCCAGGTAAATAAAAAGGTCTCCGCAACCCTTACACGCCTGCCCACGGAATCCAGCCTCTTATCGAAATAGGCGTCCGGGAGATCTTCACCGCTTGGCCCCTTGTAACGGTTACTGGCCTCGTCTGCATAGGTAAGGAAGTGCTGAGTATCATGTCCGAATGTTACGCTTGTATTGAACCTTACGTACTTGGCCGCCTGAATAGAGATGCCGAAAGTGCCTTCGAAATGGGTATACTGCTCGCAATAGGTCGGCCTGTTCAACAAATCGGAGAGTTCATTCAAAGTTATTCCTTCAGTGAACATTTCTGCAGCCAGGTTCAGGTTGATGGCAAGCTTCTGGTGTTTATCAGGCACTTCCCATGGAATTATCTCGGTTCCGAAAACCAATCCGAAATGATGCGGCAGCAAGATATTGTCCTTCATGGCCTTTATTTGGCCGTCACTCCATTCACAGGTGGAGGGATTCCTGGGATCGCAGCCGGTAGGTTTACCATGAGGATAATCATTGGCCACATCGTAGTCCGAAGGATACGGATCCGCATTCGCCTTGTTGGGATCGTTGTCATCGTACATCCTGCCGAAGTACTTATCGTCGTCATAGTCGGGATCCCGCATATAGGTGGATGACTTGCTTTCGTAGTAATACTCATTGTTACGCATGGCCCTTGCCACCAGGCCGTTAATCTTTGACCTGGAGGTCAGGATGGGCAGCGTGTAATGGAATCCCATGTAGGGATCGAAGTACTTGAAACGCCTGGAGAGGGCGGTTCCGAAGGTCATCTCCACGTTCCCCGAGCCCACGCCTATGCCTGTCTTCTTGGCACTAGTGGTGAACCGGTTGTAGAAATCCTTTGACGGATCCCATGGAGACCCCGAAGGCAGCATGACGTCGTAGTAAAGCATCCACGTTGGCCACCATTTTTCGTTGTGCCTCTCACAGTTGAAAGGCGCCCACTTCAGCCCCAGGTGCATGTCCCCTATACCCATGGCATGTTCGGATGAAAAGGGCTGCTTACCGAGATCTCCCACGAACCATGAACTGTACAGTTCGGAGTTCGTAGCCGTCACGCCGTCCGCGAATTTCGCTCCATATTTCTCTGTAAAGGATACTGGCAATGACACGTTGAAAGACAAATCCTTGTAAAGGCCAAGTTCAATATCGATGACCATGTGATTGCCGGTTTCGGTTATGCGGAGATCCCTGCCGTCTGCGATTCCAAGCGTCGTATCGTAGAATTCCTTGGTTACCTTGGCCCAGCGATAGTTCTGAAAGAACGAAACCGACACATTGGCATCGAAAACATCGTCTCCGTCAAATGCATCAGCCACGTCCGTTATCTGCGCCGCATTGACATTCCGCGGTGGCAAAACCAGAACCAATCCTCCCAATAGGATGAGCACGGTCATCTTGCGGCCCATCTCGAACCTCCAAAAACTTAGAACTGTGCGTTTCCACAAGTAATAACAAAAACTTTTAGAAACGCTACCAATCACGCACTTGCCTGTCAAGAGAGAGTTGATCGGCTTTCGACGGATAGAGTTGATCGGTGGACAAACTTCAAGTCTTATTATCCCTGCTTATACCGAGGTCTTTCATCTTGAGCTGCAAACCCTTCCTCGAAAGCCCCAGCAATTTTGCGGCCCTGGTAACGTTTCCTCCCGTCTCACTCAGGGTCCTGGTAATAAGGTCCATTTCTATTTTCCTTGTTTCAGCCCTTACGACATCCTTCAGGGTTCCTGTCCCGGCATGTTGATCCGGCTTAAGGTCCCGGTTGATAATTCCTGTGAATTCCGGTGGAAGCAATCCCACGGTCAATCTTGCCGGTGAATGTTCCAGTATCATCTTTTCAAGAACATTCTCCAGTTCCCTGACGTTACCGGGCCAGTTATACGATTTTACGAGTTCCACGAACTCATCGTCCACTGCCGGGACCTGCCTGGCGTGCTTTTTAGCAAATTTCTCCGCCATGTACCGCACCATCAACGGTATGTCATCCCTTCTCTCACGCAATGGCGGAAGCTGAATCGGCACAACCGCCAGCCTGTAGTACAGATCTTCCCTGAAAGCGCCGCTGGCTATCTCCTTCTCCAAATCCCGGTTTGTCGCTGCCAGCACCCTTACATCGGTTTTCAATGATTTCGTGCCACCTACCCTCTCGAATTCACTTTGCTGGAGAACCTTTAAAAGCTTTACCTGGATACTCACTGGAATCTCGGCAATCTCGTCAAGAAAAAGCGTTCCCTTGTCGGCAATCTCAAACCTCCCCGGTTTACTCATCACGGCGCCCGTGAAAGCGCCCCTCTCATATCCGAAAAGTTCGCTCTCCACCAACTCCTTTGGAATAGCCGCACAGTTGATGTGCACAAACGGGCCGCCCTTCCTGGACGAGTTGTCGTGTAAGGCTCTTGCCACAAGGTCCTTGCCGGTTCCACTCTCACCCGTGATTAGAACCGTCGAATCGGTATCGGCCACCCTGTTTATCAACTCGAATATCTCAAGCATGGCCGGTGTCCTGCCCAGCATCCCAAGCCGCTCGCCCAAAGATGCATCCGAATCATTCGAATCGCCCAATCTCTTTCGGCGAAGAGCCTTGGCCACAAGTTCAAGTATTTCGTCCTGCTCGAAAGGCTTGGTAATATAGTCCATTGCCCCGGCCTTGAGTGCCGCCACTGCGGTGTCCTTGGTGCCATACGCGGTTATCAGGAAAACCTGGGTCCCCGGTGATCGCTTCTTCAACTCGCGTAGCAAGTCCATTCCTGACAACTTGGGCATCTTCAGATCCGTTATCACCACCTCCGGCTTGAATGCGTCCAGGAGTTTCAATGCCTCTATGCCGTTACCCGCCTGTTCCACGATATGTCCATCCTGTTCCAGTATGGCGGTCAGAACCTTCCTCAGGTTTACCTCGTCATCCACCACCAGGACCCTTCCCTTGGAACCGGCCACCTGCTAAACCTCCTCCGTGTCATTGTCCTTGCCGGCAAGCATATCATGTCCATGCCCTGCATCAACCGGCAACCTGATGTAAAAAGTCGCTCCACTGCTCCCATGCCTGGACTTCAACAGCAGCCTGCCCCCATGAGCCTCCACGATTCTTCTCGAAATGGCCAAGCCCAAACCCGTGCCACGCTCCTTGGTTGTATAGAAAGGGCTGAAAATCTTTTCCCTCAACGCCGCCGGCACCCCCGGACCATTATCTCGAATCCTTATTTCGATCCAACCAGTCCCTTCTTTTCCAGGCAGAATAGCCTTGATCAAGGAAGACGAAATACGCCTGGACCTCGCAGTGTAAATCATGATTTCCCCGTTTGAATCCATTGCCTCGAATGCATTTCGTAACAAGTTCAACAACACCTGTTGGAGTCCATCATGATCGGCAATTATACTTGGAAGGTCGGGGTCCGGACGAAACTCGATTCCCATATTTTTATACGTGTCGGTTCTAATGACGCTCACTGCGTGCTTGACCAATTCATTGACATCGACCAGGGTTTTCTTCAACCTATACGGCCTGGCATACTCCAGGAAATGTTCCACCACGCCGTTTAGTCGGTTCGTCTCTTCCAGGATAATATCCAGGAACTCCCCTTGCTTTCCTTCTGCAGAACGCCCTAAAAATTGAGCCGCTCCCTTGATAGCTCCCAGGGGATTTCTAATCTCGTGCGCCAGTGATGCAGCCATCTCTCCAAGGGAAGCCAACCTTGCCCTTTCTTCACGTGCCTGAAAAAGCCTCGTCATTTCATAGGCAACAGCAGCCCGGTCAGCCAAGTTCTTGAGACCGGCAAGCTCCTCTCCCAAATATGCCTCCTGGGGGGCCTCGTCATCCAGATTCAACAATCCCATGACCACGTCACCTGTCTTGAGAGGGATGCATACCCCTGCCTTTAAATGTTCCATGGATTGGAGAAGCCTTTCACACCTGCCGTTCCCTCGATTTTGTGCTTCCTTATCTCCCTGCAACTCCCCTTGGAGTTCTTCCCGCAAAGCCTCCCTCAAGAGGTATTTTGTTCCTGATTGCAGTTCCACGGCTAATGCCTTGTGATGCTCGAGATCAATTCTTTTTGCAGGCCTCTTGCCATAATATGCAGTCCTCTCCAGCACCAATCCGTCCTGGTCCGAAAAATAAACCGACACCGCTACTACCCGCTTGAGCCTGGAAAGCCCCTGAACAAGCAAAGACGCTATCTCGCCCGGTTCCAGTGCCCTTGCCAACCGCCCTTCCAGGTTCGACGACAATCTGGTCAATTCCTTGCTCCTCGGAAAAAATACCTTTCTAGCCTTGTCCTCCACCAATGATTTCATGGGATCAAAGAGAAGGAGAATTACAACCGATGCAACCAGTGCATTGAAGAAAAACAAGCCGGGTCTGTCGCCTTCCACCCACACAGTCAATATCGAGAAAATCGCTGTCAACAATAATGCCAAGAGACCGGCGACCAGACCTTTCGCAATCAAATCCTGAACATCAACCAGCCTATACTTGAATATCATCTGGGACAGGAAATATATGTAGATTAAGACTGCAATGTTTCCAAGGGGCGGCACCATTATCCCTGCTCTTGCCAGCACATCCAACAGATTCAAACTGACAACCACCAAGCCGCCTCCGAAAAGGTACAAGAGCCTGGTCCTGTTAAGTTTCGAAGACGCGACTCGCCTTGCTCTCCAAGCCAACCCCGTGCAAACATACAGGGATGGAAAAACGAACAAACCGACGGCAACGGCGTATTCCTTCTTGCTACCGAAGGGACTAAAGGCCACTAGGGCCAGCACACCCGCAACAATTGTAATCACTGCCGCCAGCCTGCCTGAGAGCTTACCCTTGGGTTCGAACAGGGCCTGGAAAAACATCATGCCGGCAGCGGGTATGAGGGCTGCAGCCGCCAATGATATCCTGGGCCACCATCCCCAGTCCGACACGCCCCGCATGAATACACCCAGTTGCCACGAAAAAAGATTGAAATTCAACAATGAGAATGAAAACCAGGCCTTTGGTCTCTGCCTCCTCAATATTACCGCAAAGCCTGCTGCAAGCGTCAAAATCGCTGTAAGAAGTGCGGTTTGACCCTGTAGGTTCATGCCGTATTGCCCCCCCCGGCCTCCAATCCAGACAACCTGTGAAGTGTCAGGAAAGCGATAAGGCAATATGTTGTGGCTTCCACTCCCTGGTTGAGATTCAGGCCCGAGTTTGTCAGAGCATCATGGCACCCGCCTGTTGAAAAATCGTAAAGTGAGAGCCCGTAACTATTGGCGCCCAGGAACCAATCAGCGGCAGCGCGCAAGGGTTGAAGCAAATCAATGTCCCGTCTTTGGTAATACGCGGCTGCAACCGCCTCTATAAAGGTCGCCGCCATAACAGGCGACTCCAATTCCTCATCCGGGACCTCGAACTTGGTGCCCCTGTCCGTCAGTTCCATCAGGCGTTCAACCATGGCCATTGAAAATTCCTGTACATCCGGATCGGCCAGGCTATGCCCGGCAATCATCAAGGCCTGGACAGCCAACGGCCAATCTGCTGCCTTCCATTTTTCGTACCAGTCGAAGCCTGTACAAAAAGATACCAGCCGCTTGGTCTCACTACTCAAGAGTCTCCTCACCTGTGAAGCCCCTGGAAACCTCCGCAGGTAATCACAAGCTCCCAGTATACAGTATGCGCATCCCCTGTTGTCATCACCGGCCATATCAGGCAGAACCTGGTTGAACAGGTCATTTGCAGCCGCCGCAAGATAGTCCGGGCCGCGGCTGACCACGTAGCCGAGCGACCACAATGTCTTCCCAAGGTCCACTGGTGATGCAGAGCCTTCTATCCGCCTCGAGTAATCCATGCCCGCCGCCGGGCCCTCAAAAGCAAGTGCCAGGGTCTGCAACAGCTCAAGATAGATTTCGACCAGCCTGACTGCATCCGGCGAGCCGAACATCGCATGGTGCTTGGCGGCGGCAACCAGGGCCGCAGCCCCATCCCCGAGCCTGTAACCGGCCGATCTATCGGGCAACATATGCCTTGCAAAAGGTGCCGGTCCGGTGTCGTCGGTCAATCTCAAAAGATGATCCAATCTCGGCTGCGGGAGGTCTGTTGCAGCCATAGGGTGTTTCCACGACTCCACTTTCGGAGTTTTGGCAGCCCTGTGAGTTTTCCTCACCTGGTCGAACAGGTCGAGGTACGAACGGGCTATGGCCGGCCATATCATGTTCCTGCAGTAATTATAGGCACGCTTTCGGACAGCGCCGAGTTCCACTTCATCGTCCAACAACCGGTTTACCGCATTTTGAATCGCACCCGGGTCTGAAAATGGAACCAGCAGCCCCCTCCCATCCGCCAGCATTTCCTCGGCGTACCAGTACGGAGTCGAAATGACAGCCTTGCCCGAACCCATTGCGTAAGTCAACGTTCCACTGGAAATTTGCTCCTTTTCCAGGTATGGGGTCACAAAAATATCCGTAGCGCCCAGGTATTCGAGAATCTCCTCCACTTCCATGAATCTCGGTTGAAAGAGCACATGTTTCTCCAATCCCAGTTCCCTGACTCTCCTTTGAAGCTCCAGGCGATATGACTCGCCTTCCATTGCCAATACCGCAGGGTGGGTCGCTCCCAGGACCACGTAGATGGTCTTGGGATGCCTTTCAACTATTCCGGGAAGGGCCTCGATGACATTTTCGATCCCCTTGTTCCGGTGAAGCAGGCCGAAAGTCAAGAGAACCCTTCGCCCCTCGACTCCAAACTTATCCTTGTAATAACTTGGATCAATGAACGGCACATCATGGATGCCGTGAGGTATGTATGCGATCTTCTCTTGGTCCGTTCCGTACACATCTTGCAGGAAACGCCCTGCCCGCTGGCTCAAGACCACCACCTTGTCCGCAATTTCAATAATTTCGGAAAATACTTCCCTCCGCCCTTGATCCGGTTTCCTCAAAACCGTATGGCAGGTGACAATAAGCGGCTTGTGAACCGCCCTCAAAAAAGTCAATATATTCGCTCCGTACTTTCCGCCGAAGATGCCGAATTCGTGCTGAAGGCAGACAACGTTTATCCTGCTGAAATTGAGAAAATCAGCAGCACGGTAATAATCGGCTTGGTAATCCGCTCTTATCTCCAGCTTGACCCTGTCCGGGTATGGATAGCCGCCTGGAATATCATTCATGGCGGCAACCATGACCATTCGGTCCGGGCCTGCCTGTCCGGCAACGGCCTCGGCAAGGTCGGAGGTAAACGTTGCAATACCGCATTCCCTCGGCAAATAGGTCCCTATGAAAGCAATACCCTGGAATCTGCTATTACCCATGTCCGAGTAAGTCATATCACACCTCCCTTCCAACACCCTTCAAACACTTTACGGTACCAATGAAATACAAGATAGCCCCTTTGGCCCGATATTCAAGAGATGGGGCGAGATGAACAGAATTTTTTTCAAAATCATTCAATTTCAGGCGGATAATGATCCGGATTCTGACCAAGCGCCTTGCATTACTCATCAGGACCGTTCTACTGCCACTCTACTGGACCAATAGAGGTATATCATAATATAATATCATCCAACCATTGTGATCGAGCCCGGTGCTCGAATGTGGGCATATTGATATTGGAGGATTATCATGAGACCAATCATCATCTCGCTTCTCTTATCCCTGGCCCCGTCTTTTGCCGCAGCCCAGGATTATCCCGACTGTGCAGCAAATGCACTAATCGTCCTGGACCGTTCGTTCAGCATGAATGCCGAAATAGAAGGTAAGACCAAGCTGAACATAGCAAAGGACGCCATCAAGTTCATGGTCACCCAGTTCGACGGCCAGATAATATTCGGTTTAATGGTCTACCCGGGCGACAACAGTTGCGGTGACGGTATCATGATCGCTGAAATGCCTGCAAAGGCCTCTGATATCGAAGCCGCTCTGGATGCCATTGATGCCAGGGGACAAACACCGATCCCGCAAGCCATGCAAGCTGCGAGAGATTACTTCATTTCTTACCTCCCTACAGATCCGGTGCCGCGGGCGAGTTATGTCATCCTGCTAACAGACGGAAAGAGCAATTGCGGCGGCGAAAATCCGAGCATACCCAGTGACCCTGTGCCGGCGGTGCAGGCTTTGAGGAACACCAACGGCAACGATATAAAGACATATGTCATAGGTTTTGGTGACGGCGTGGACCCGCAACAGCTCACTGCAATAGCAAATGCCGGTGGAACCGGCTCGCCCTTCCTGGCAGACAATCAACAAAGCCTGGAATCCGCGCTTTCGCAGATCTTCAACTCGACACAGGCCGAGTTGTGCGACGGCTGGGACAACGACTGCGATACGGGCACAAAGGACGGTTCTCAAGATCCCATGTTGAACCAGAGCTGTGACACCGGACAACAAGGTCAGTGCGGAGCCGGCCACTACGAATGCCAAAATGGAGGCCTGATATGTATCGCAGACATGACCGCCCAACCGGAGTTGTGTGACGGTAAGGACAGCGACTGCGATCCGACCAGCCCGGACGGGGCGGACGAGCCCAACTTGAACAAGCCGTGTGACACAGGAGAAAGCGGTATCTGTGCTGCAGGAAAATGGAAGTGTACATCCGGACACATGAGCTGTATTCCAAATCGGAACCCGGAGCGTGAAGTATGCGACAATGTGGACAATGACTGTAACCAAAACACTGCCGATGGGCAGGACGACCCAAAGATGGGAACCGACTGTGCCACCGGACTTCCAGGCATTTGTGCGGCGGGATCGTACACGGATTGCACTAACGGTAAACTCGTATGCACTTCGAAGCAATCACCTTCAACCGAGATATGCGACAACTTGGACAATGACTGCGATCCAAATACGCCAGATGGTTCGGAAGATCCCGAATTGAACGGCACCTGCTCCACCGGAATGGGAGGAGTATGCGAGTCAGGGCACAAGGAGTGTGTAAACGGAGGCATGGTCTGCTACCCGGACAACCTGGGTTCAGCCGAACTTTGCAACAATCAGGACGACGACTGTGACGGCTCTACGAGCGACGATGGAACGGACGAACCCTGGTACAACCAATCATGTGACACAGGTGAATTCGGAAGGTGCAAAGACGGTAGGTATAAATGTGTAAACGGCGCCAAAGTATGTGTCAGGAGAAGAAACCCGAGGGCCGAGGTATGTAACGGCCAGGACGATGACTGCGATGGTGACTTGAGCGACGATGCCGACGACGACACCAGGATTGGCAGGAACTGCAACACGGGTCTTCCCGGCATATGCAGTGCCGGAACATACACATCGTGCGTTTCAGGCCACCTGGTATGCGAACAAATCAACCAGCCCGAGCCGACCGACATGTGTGACGGCAGGGATGAAGATTGCAATCCCAATACGCCGGACGGCTCCAGCGAATCCTGGTTCATGCAGCCATGCGCGACAGGCATGGGCGGCACCTGCGAGGCCGGGACAGACCAGTGTATCGGAGGGCAAAGGCAGTGCATTCCGAACAATCTTGGTAATCCTGAATTGTGCAACGGCGAGGACGATGATTGCGATGGAGACACTTCGGATGACGGTGAAGATGACCCGGATATGAACAAAGACTGTGACACCGGTCTACCTGGCGTATGCCAACAGGGAACATACACCAAGTGCACCAACGGCAAACTCGAATGCGAGCCCAAAACAGAGGCGAGTACGGAAGTTTGCGACGGCAAAGACAATGACTGCGATCCGGGAACCGCAGACGGGGCACAGGATCCGATGATGGGGCAGGATTGCGATACAGGCAAGCCCGGTATTTGTGCGGCGGGCACGTACACGGCTTGTGAGAACGGCCACATGGTATGTTCTCAGAATGAACAACCGGGCGCCGAAGTTTGCGACGGCATTGACAACGACTGTGATCCGAGCACAAAAGACGGCGCTGATGACGCCATGATCGGCCAGGCTTGCAAGACAGGTCTTGGGGGAGTTTGCGAGGATGGCAAATACAATTGTTCCGGCGGAAAGCTGGTATGCGTGGCCGACAACCTGGGTAAACCCGATCTTTGCGATGGCGTGGACAACGACTGTAATCCCAACACACCGGACGGAACCGATGAACCCGATCTTAACAAGGTATGCGACACAGGCGAACCAGGCGTTTGTTCAGCGGGCAACAAGAAATGTGTATCCGGGAAGATGGTATGTATAAGAAACAATGATCCGAGCCTTGAAATTTGTGACGGCAAGGACAACGACTGTGATCCGAAAACACAGGATGGTGCCCAGGATCCCAAGATGGGGCAGGATTGCGATACAGGCAAGCCGGGAGTATGCGGTCCCGGCACCTATACCAAGTGCGAAAACGGAAAGTTGGTGTGTACCCAGAAGGAACAGGCCGGGCCGGATCTCTGTGACGGTCTTGACAACGATTGCAATCCCAAGACAGCAGACGGAAAAGACGAGGCAGACCTTTACAAAGAGTGTGATACAGGGTTGCCGGGAGGCTGCAAAACAGGAAGGTTCGAATGTCGCGATGGAACCATGAGTTGCGAATCCGTTTCCGAGATGGAGCTTGAGGTCTGTGACGGCATCGACAATGATTGCGACCCGGACACCGAAGACGGATCATGGGATCCGCTGATTGGCCAGGATTGTGATACCGGATTGCCCGGTATTTGTACTGTAGGCGTATACGTTGGATGTGTAAACGCTCACCTTGTGTGCCAGCAAAAGACCTTTCCTGAGCAGGAAATCTGTGACGGCCTCGACAATGATTGCGATCCTGATACGCCTGACGGCGCACAGGACTCCGAAGTCGGTAAATTTTGTACCACCGGAAAGGTTGGAGTTTGCGAAGCCGGGCACACGGTTTGTGACTCCGGGAGTATCTTCTGCGATCAATATATTCTGGAAAGTCCGGAAATATGCGACGGTCTTGACAACGATTGCGACGGACACGTGGATGAAGGTGTCATCAATGCCTGCGGTTGGTGCGGCATGCGGCCCGACGAAGTCTGCGACGGCATTGACAACGATTGCGATGGAATTGCGGATGAAGGAGATCTCTGTCCTGGCACTGAAACATGTATAAACGGTAAATGTGTCGAGACTTGCACAATGGGCGAATGTCCTGCAGGCCAAAAATGTGATTCCAATGGCCACTGCATCGATGAACCGTGCGCGGATTACAATTGCCCGGAGGGAACCTATTGCAAGGCAGAAGGCGACAAGCCGGTGTGTATCGATCCATGTAAAGGAATATCTTGCAAGGATGGATGGGTCTGCCGAAATGGTGTTTGTATCCAACCCGACTGCTACTACGAAGGTTGTGAACAGGGAGAACGCTGTATAGATGGTTCCTGCGTGCCGGATCCTTGCTACACCAAAGAGTGTAACCAGGGAGAATTTTGCAGGGACGGCGTGTGCGTACCAAGCTGTGCAGACGTTTCATGTGATGATGGCAAGAAATGCGTAGACGGCTCTTGTGTGGACGACCCCTGTTTTGGAGCCGATTGTGAGGCGGGTGAGATCTGCAATCCCGCAACAGGGGAATGCGAAGGAGATCCGTGTGCGGGGATCTACTGCACCAACGGCAAGAAATGCGTGGACGGAGTTTGCGTGCACGATATATGTCACAACATCGAATGCCCGGACGGACAGCGTTGTGACAACGGCCAATGTGTGAAAGATCTATGTCGGCAAGCTTTGCGACCCTGGATACTACTGCGATCCTGATGAGGGAACATGTAAACTTGCAGGCTCCGGAGACTCGGATACTGACACTGATACCGACACGGACACGGATATTGACACGGACACGGATACCGACACTGACACGGACACAGATACAGACACAGACACTGACACGGACATCGACACTGACACGGATATCGACACTGACACGGATACCGATACTGACACGGACATCGACACTGACACGGATACCGATACTGATACTGATGCAGACTCGGATGCAGATAGTGATACAGATGCGGATTCAGACGTAG
>JAADFL010000136.1 GCA_013152945.1 Deltaproteobacteria bacterium
TCGGTGTCAGTGTCGGTGTCAATGTCGGTGTCAGTGTCGGTGTCAATGTCGGTATCGGTGTCGGTATCGGTGTCACCTCCACCTGAAGATACGTTGCCCGAGCATGAGACACAAAAGAGACATGGCACAAAGAGAAACAAAGAAATTACAGTAATCACAAACGGTTTCATACTATCCTCCCTCGTCAAGGAATTCTTCCCATAAAGTATATACCAATTAAAGGAGTCTTTTTCAATTAGTACGCATAATTGCTATTGGTTCTTAATCCAAGACTGATAAAAACTGAAAATCCGGCAGAGGGATCTTGTAAGCCGAGTCCTGTACCATTGCAATGCAATGGCGACGGTCATTCATCTAGGACGCATGTTACCATACGCCTCCAGCGATCTACCCGGGCCCTTGGGCGGGCTACCCTCTAACAGGCCCCTATTCGATCTTGCTCCGGGTGGGGCTTGCCATGCGACACCTGTTACCAGATGCCCGGTGCGCTCTTACCGCACCCTTTCACCCTTGCCATGTCAATGTCCGCCAGGCGACCAAAGACAGGCGGTTTACTTTCTGTGGCGCTTTCCCTCGGGTTACCCCGGCCGGGATTTCCCCGGCACCCTGCCCTATGGAGCTCGGACTTTCCTCCCGTATGCCTGTCGTAACAAAACATACCAGCGACCGCCCGGATCCCTCTGCCGGAAAAATTAATATACATTATTTTTTTGAAGTTGAACACATTGAAAATGCCGTACCACTTTTTTGATTTGCTGCTTGAGGTAAAAATAATGGGCAAAAGCTCATTGTGCAAAAAAAATAACCGGGATTTCAGGGAAGGATGTAATTACATACAAAAAACAGTCGCGCTGTAGTCATAGTTTATCAAAAGTTGTTCTGATTCGCCTTTCCACCTCTTGGATGGCATCATCGGGATTCCCGTAAATTTGTGGATCAACCGGTGGACAAATTGCCATACGTATGGGGACCTTTTTTTGGCAATAATAGGCATTTCTGGGAAGTATGTCATATGTTCCCTTCAAGACCAGTGGGACTACCTTCAATCCCTTGGAGATAAGGACACTAAGTCCGCCTTTTTTAAATCGCCTTATCTTTCCGTCAGGGGACCTGGTTCCCTCGGGAAAGATCAGTATTGGGTATCTATCATCCTTGGCAAGGGATCTGTCCACCGCTGCCTCAAGCTTTTCTATTGCTTCCTTCCCTCTACTCCGATCGATCAGCACTGCCTGATCTTTCAAATACTCACCTATTACCGGAAACTTTGTTATTTCCTTTCGGGCCACGAATCTGACTGGTGTTGGAAAGTAAGCCAGAATAACAAACCAGTCCAGGTAGCTCGCATGGGTCGACGCCACACAGTAATGTGTGAGATTATCCAGGTTCTCGAAGCCGGATACACTTACATGGAGCTCCAGTTTTTCCACCAACGCTTTGCCGAGAAGCCTGGATATCTCTTGTATCAGGGGGCCGTCCGGCGTATCTACTAGATCGGCCACCCGCCTAACAGTTTCGTACTTGTAACAAGTTATGAACACCCTGGACCAATCTTTTACGATGTACCAGTATTCTTTGAAGTTCATACCCGCTCCTCCAACTTGGGATGCCAGAAATGAACCGTTTCGATTTTATGCCAAGAATCCTCTAACTGGTCAAGATAGATACGGCTCAACTCCGCCATCCCTGTGGCTCTGCCTTGTGGCGGTTTCTCTGTGCCAATTAATCTGGCCTTGTTGCAATGGCCACAATATGATGAATAGAGTAATATTACTTTGTCGCCAGATTTATGGGCACTGTAATGCGCCTAAAAGGAGAAAACACTGGATATTAAGGAAGACAATAAGACAGACATAAAAGGAGAAAATAAAGGAGATTGAAATGAGAAGTCTAACAATAATGTTAACTGCCATATTGCTGGGTTCGTGTGTAACTGCCAAAGTAGACGTGTTCGACAGGAAAACAGCGCTGGAAAACCAGATGCTCGGAACATTCGATCAACTCTCCAAGGACATGCAACTCGTTGCATCGGTAAGGGGAACGGATGCTGAAAAGAAACAAATTCACATGTCTGAGACAAGGAGACGTGCCGTTGCTGCAATGCAAAGCCGCGAATTCAATCGGGACGACATAGACGACCTGGAGGCAAAAGGTATAATCGGCGAGAACAACCGGGGATTTCTGTCCATACTCGAGGAAAACGCACAGGGAACGGATCAAAAGACAATGGCCCTTGCAAAACGCCTGGTCAAGGAAGAGAACAGGGACAGGCAGGTAATCCTCGAATCAGTAGTGACGTTGAGTGAAAACCTTACAAAAGCCGATTTACCTGATGTCAGACGCACCTATCACCAAATGATCCTGGAGAACTTGAAGCCCGGAGTCTATGTGCAGGATGATGACGGAAAGTGGATGAAAAAGCAGTAGAACGAGTAAAAGCAGGAGGGAAAATGAACCAACCCCCGTTGCAAAAAGTGAAGGTCCTGGACATGACCAGGCTCGTGCCCGGACTGGTTGCCTGCTCGATCATGGGTGACCTCGGCGCGGACGTGGTGAAGATAGAAAAACCAGGGGCAGGCGACGACCTGAGACGAATACCTCCCCATGCCCAAGACGGCCAGGGAATCTACTTCAAGGCTCTTGCAAGGAACATGAGATCCCTGGCCCTGGATACGAAGACCGAAAAAGGCAAACAGGTACTGGTCGAATTGATCAAGCAATCGGACGTGTTTATACATTCTTTCAGGCCCAATGTTCTTGAAGGCCAGGGCCTTGGACAGGAAGACATGCTCGCAGTAAATCAAAGCCTTCTCTACTGCACACTGAACGGCTTCGGCAACAAGGGATCATTGAAAGAAAGGGCGGCCCATGACATCAATTACCAGGCCCTTGCAGGAACCCTCTGGCCCGGGCTCTGGCCTGAAAAAACACCCAACCCGCCGGGTGCTCTTGCTGCCGATTACGGCGGCGGCCTCTACTGCGTAATAACTGTCCTTGCCGGTCTCCTTGCCAGGGACAGGCAAGGCAAGGGACAGGCTATCGAGGTCAACCTGCACGGCGCCATATTGAGCATGACCGGTATGCCCGCCGCGGCGGCCCTTGTCCTGGGCAGAAACTTCGAACCTGAAGAGTACAGACTTTCCGGCAATGACCCCGGCTATGACGTATACAAGACAAAGGACGAAAAGTACGTGGCCCTTGCAGCCTTGGAACCCAAATTCTGGCTTGCCTTCCTTGACCAGGTGGGCTTGAGCCGGTTGGCGAACATGCGGGCCGATTCCGCCAAGTGGCCCTTGCTTCGGGCTGAGCTGAAAGACCTTTTTGCCTCCAAGACACGCGCCCAATGGGGTGAAATTTCGAAAAAGGGCGATTTTTGCCTAACCGAGGTGCTTTCATCAAAAGAAGCCTTGTCCCATCCCCATGCAATCCAAACAGGCCTGGTCGAAAAAGACCCCGATGGTACGACAAGGCTTGCATTTCCCTGCGTATTATCAGGGACTCCGGCCCTTAGGCCGGGAAGGGCGCCCAATCTTGGAGAACATTCGAAAGAAGTGCTCATGGAGATCGGCATGGATCCGGAATATATAGACAGGCTGAAATCCGAAGGCATCATTGGGTGATATCAGGTGCAAGGTCTGCCTGTGAAAAAAAACAGGACCATGATTCTCCTGCTTTCCGCTCTTGTGCTGGGATCGTGCGGCCTTGGCTCAAGCAAGGTGAAAATAGAGCCCCTGCGGCCCATGTCACCGCCGTTTCCGGGAATAATGAAACCAATCCGGGTGACGGCATTCATGAGTAATGAACTTATGGCCGTCATATCGCCTGATGCCAGGTTCATGTATTACGTATCCGACCGGGCAGGTAACCCGGACATTTGGGTCAGGCCGGTAAACGGCGGCAGGGCCAGGCAACTTACCAACCACCCGGTCACCGACACACAGCCCGCAATATCACCGGACGGCAGATTACTGGCCTTCACTTCGTCCAGGGATGACGCAAAAGGGGACATCTTTGTCATGCAGATCGATTCCAGGACCCTCATAAAAGTCTCCGGATCCGGCACGCAGGATTCCTCGCCCAGTTTCGTGCCCACCAGGAACGCATTGGTGTACAACAGCCGAAAACAGGGAGCAGAATCATGGGATATCGTGTATCAGAGCCTATCCGGTGAAGGGATAAAGGGTAAACCAAGGGTCTTGTGCAAGGGGCTTTCGCCGTCTGTATCGAAAGACGGCAGGTACATGGTGTACATAGGCTTCGAGGGGCATGTGGGAGGCGGCGGAGATATCTTTGTAATGGATCTTGCGACTGGAGAAAGACGCCAGCTTACGAGGGATCTCTTGATCCAGGCATTTCCTTCATGGTCTGCAGACGGCAGGCGAATAATCTTCGACACATTCTTCGACGACACAAATTCGGACGGCCGAATCGACCTGGACGACAACCCCAGCGTCTGGTCTCTGGCGTTCAATGGAATGAGCGAACCGGCCAATGACAAAAGGCAGCTCACTTCGTCCAGGTTTCCCGCCATGCACCCCAAAGAGGCATTTGGGTGGCTGTTCTTTACAACGAATCGAGGCGGCCAGCTCGATATCATGCGTTGTCCGTCATTCGGCATGGTGCCTCCCAGGGCTTCTCCGCTCGCCCAGTTCCGCTTGGCACGAGATATCAAAGCAGAACCATATGATCGCCAGATGGCCTTGAGGGCAACAGCAAGATGGCCAGGGAGCAGGGAGTTCCTGCAAGCGGATTACGACTTGGCCTCCAGTTACGAAAAGCAGGGCGTCAGGAATAAGGCGAGACAGATACTAGCGGACCTCATGAAACGGCTGCCGGACGGAGCCACCTTGAAGGGACTCTCCGAGATAATGCTTGCCAAAATAAAAGTGGAGGAAATATCCAAGGGCTTGCCGCCTTCAGCATTGAATATCCTTGAAAAGGCCGCTCTCCATAACCGGGCACAAAATCTGCTCGACTTGGTGAGAAACTACCCTGCTTCCGGAACGGTTAAAGCAAATGCCATGATAGAGGCGGCCAGGGCGTTCAAGAGGGCGGGGGAGAATTCTTTGGCAATTTCGGTCCTGAAAAAATTGTCTTCAGCCGATTTCGCTTCGCAGAGAGTCCTTTCTGAGGCAGGCCTGCTCATGGCAGGTATATTTTCGATGATGGGGCCTACCGAAGGCGCTGTAGACTCGTACGTGAAATTGATTCGACTATTTCCCGCCCAGAAGCGGACGAGCGAACAGGCTGCGGACAAGGCCATCAGATTGGTGCAAACGGGCAAGACGGGCCTGCTATCAAAGATTGAGGCAATCCGGAGGCTCATCGACTCCAACCGGGACCTGCCGCTGCTGTGCGCCAAGGCCGAGATGGAGATAGCCCGAATCCTGGAAAAGGCAAACAAGCCCGAACAGGCCATGCAGGAGTTGAAGCTGCTCATAGACAAATATGGAAAGGACCGTGGAATTACGGCCAGGGCCAGATTCGCTGTTGCAAGACTTGCTGAATCGGCGGGACGGGAAAACGATGCAATAAGCCAGTTGGAGATATTGCTCCAGTGGTGGAAAGACGATCCAAGGGTTACGCAAAAGGCTCACAAGGAACTTACACGTATAGCCCTTGAAAAAGCCCATGCGGAAAAACAAGAAGGTGAACTCGGAATGGCCGTTAAGACCTATAGGAGACTTATAAAGGCCGAACCATGGCTGCTAAAGGCCCACAGGGAATTGATCGCCCTGCTTGCGGCCAGGGGCGAGGCGAGTCGCATTGTAAGATACTACAAAGACATGGCGCTTTCCCATCCGGATGATTTTGTATGGCAATACTGTTTTGGCCTGTCTCTCACGTATCTCTCTCCACCTGCATTGGACAAGGCTCAAACCGAATTGGAGAAGGCCATCTCCATGAACCCGTCAAGCCCGTTTCCCCACCAGACACTCGGCTGGGTATTGGAGCAACAGGAAGTCCTGCTGAAGCGAACCGGCAAAGGGCTCGAGGAAAAGGCCCTGGAAGAATATGATGCAGCTCTGGCCCTGACAGACTTAAAAGCCGACAAAAAGGCTGCATCCGACCTGGAGCTGAACCTTGCAAACGGTTTCTACCGTCTCATGGACTATAACAAGGCGCTCAAGTACTGCAGGTTGAGGCTTTCCCAAAAAATGGGATTCGACCTGCCTGCAAGAGAGGCCCAGTTCATGCTCAGGTGCGGTCACTCCGCGACGAGGCAGAACGAATTCGCGGATGCTGAAAAATACCTGTCACGTTCACTCGAACTCGCATTGAAACTCGGCAGGAAAAAACTTGAGCTGGAGGCAAGGAAAAGACTGGCCTTTGCCCTGCGCCAGGCAGGCGAGTACGAAAAGGCGGCAGGTCAATTCGAAAAGGCGGCAAACCTGATTCTGGAGCATGGAAAGAAAAACGAGCTTGTGGTCATGTACCGTGATATCGGAGAATGCTACTACCTTGCCGGCAAGCAGGAAAAGGCACTCTCGTTTTTCGAAAAGGCACGATTCGCCCTTAAAAAATACGGTGCTGTCGTCAAGAAAGAGTCCGGTTTTCTCACCATGGTCAAACAAATCGGACTCTCGGGTGAAAACAGCAGCGCAGCAAGGGGATTCACCGCAGAAGAAGAGGAGAACCTGTACCTTACATATGTCGGGGCACTCTATCGAAATGCCGGTGACATCAAAAAAGCAGAGAAGAGTTATAAAAAGCGCCTTAAATGGCTCGAAAAGAGATACCAGGAAGATAATAAGAAAATCAGGCTGCGCACCATGGCCGTGGTTTCGAGCAACCTGTCCTATTTCAGGTACGTCCAGGACGATATGAAGGGAGCACTCGATTATCAGACCAGGTCTCTGTCATATTCGCAGGAATCAGGTGACCTGCACGCCATATGCCTTTGCGCGGAAAATATCGGCCACCTTGTATCCATTGCAGGACCTACTGAAAAATGGAGCATAAAAAAGGCAATCGCCTTACAGGAAAGTACCATCGATTCCATAAAGCAGGATACGGCCAAGCAAGAACTTGCCGCATGCAGGACCATACTTTTTTTAAACTTGGGGGAACTTTATTTCAGGCTCGGGACATCCCCTGTCACGCCGCATGTGCCGGCTGTCCGGCTACTTGCAGGCCTGGATTCCAGGAGAAAGGCCCTGCTGGAATCACTTAAATGGTTGCAAAAGGCGAAAAAGGCGGCATCCGGGGAAAAGAGCAGAAACAGTGTCAGGCTTCAGGCCGTGGCCTTGGCCGACATGGCCGGCTCTCTCTATGAACTCGGAAGCAATGAAACAGCCGGGAGAAAGCTCGAAGAAGCCTTGGGACTCAGCAAGCGTTTCATGCTCGATGACCTTGCCTGGAGGATAAAGGCGTCCTTCAGCTTGATGGAGCAAAGTGAAACCTCGGCAAGGCGGGCACTGGCCATGCTCGAAGCCTCACCTGCCTGGATTGCAGGAGACATTAACGGACAAGGCAGAAAAGATGCAGACCGGCTTTACGACTTCCTGGCCGAAAAGGCGATCCTTGCCTCCAATTGGTCCGGTGCTCTCGAGATGGTGGAAAAGCGTGATAAGCGAAGGGTCTTTGCCTTTTTTGCAGGAATCCTGCAGGACCAAGAAAAAATCCACAAAAAAAACAATGATCCGAATTTGAACAAGCTGAAAGACCTGGTCCGATCCTGGCAATCGGCCCTAACGCGCATGGACGGGAATGTTTCCACGAAACAAGGCTCTGTTTTCAAGAGCAAGGCGCGAAAAGCCCGGGCCAGGCTTGTTTCTTTCCTGTCCAAGCTGTGCTCAAATACACGTTACGCTGTAATGTTCGGAGGCTCCGTTCATTCGGTAAAAAGCATACAAGAGGCGCTCAAAAGGGGAGACTTTCTCTTGAGGTTAGCCGCAATTCAAGGGGAGCTGTACGGCATACTCGTGTCTTCTAATGGAATAGTGAGGTCATCGAGGCTGGGCACTGTAAGGAATATCCATGAGCTCCTGAAAAAACACAGGCGGGAAGCATTGACAGGGCTTTCACACCTTTTAACCGGTAAATTTTCAAACGATCTGAAAAAGGCAAAAAGATTGTACATAGTACCGGGCGATGTCACGTCCCTGGTTCCGTTCAGCAAAGTATTTCAAGATGGCATGAAAAAATCATTCGGCATTACGATTACATTACTCGGCACAGCATCTTACCTGGTCGAATCGCGCAATAGAAGAAGTCTCAACCACTCCAACATCCTGGTGCTCGGCCCGGCGGGAAAAGATGTATCAGTTCTCGATCGCCTGCTCGAAAGTAAACACGGCCTGGATGTGTCGTTCCCGCGTGCAAGACAAAGTCTGGACGAAATACTCGGGGGCAAGGCAAAATCTTTCAGCATATTACATTTACAGAACCGCCTCATTCTTGATTCGGATCTGCCTGCCAAGAGCGGAATACTGCCTTGTAGCAAGGAAAGCGGATTGAAAAGGTTCTCACTCCTGGATCTTGCATCCACGGATCTTTCGGCCACACTGGTCGTATTCGCGGACACAAAAATCGAGCAAGGCAAGGTAGGCGTTGGAACCGTATTGCCGGCACTTCATGCCGCAGTGCTGGCCGCAGGAGTTCCCAGCTTTGTCCTGGCAGGCAGCCATCAAAGCGGTATTGCCCCAAAATTTGCCGAATTTTACTCTGCCCTTGGTGTAATGCCCAAGGCCGAAGCTTTTACAAAAGTCTTTTTCGATAAGCATGAGTCGGGTACGCGCCCTGAAATAGAATTTTTCGGTTACATGGGGCTGACAGGCGGGGAGGCGGGAAAACTTGCCTCTTCCAAGTTGAAGACAGCCATTGGGTCGGCACTGAGGGCATTTTCAGCAAAGAGGTACGGGGAAGCCGTATCAAGATTCGAAGAGGCAATCGCGTACAAGACCTATTTAGGGGACAAGACCTTCCTTGACAAGTTGCTCACCGGCCTGTCCTACTCTCTTGAAAAGACGGGGAGAGAAAAAAAGGCGGCCCAGGTACAGGAAAGGCTCGTGTCTTTTCTCGAAAAGAACGCCGGCCCAAAGGCGGTCTTAAACGCGAGGAGCAGGCTTGGCGGACTGCTGATAAAGACGAAAGACTATCTCAAGGCTTCCAGGATATTCGAGGAAAACGCAGGGCAGGCTGCAAAGCTTAATATGAACAAGGTACGGGTAGTAGCGCTTGCGAGCGCAGGCGACTCTCTTCAAAAAGCGGGAAATTACACGAAAGCCGCTAAGCTTTATACCATGGCTGTCGAAAAGCTGGAACCGGGAAAAGACAAACGGCTCGAATTCAAGCTGTTGTCCAGGCTGGGAACCCTTTACTACCTCCGGACGTCCGATTACCTGAAGGCATCCCAATATTTTGAACAGGGCCTTGCCCTGGCCCGGGGTATGCAAAGTAAGTCCATGCTGTTCTCCGCTGAAATCGGCCTCTCCAGGGTTTACAGGAGGATGGGAGAGCTCGATCGCGCGGAAAGGGATCTCGATCTCTGTGCAAAAATCGCAGAGGCAACAAGAGAAAATAGGATGCTGGCTGATGTGGCGCTGGAAAAGGGCAACCTTGCCTGGTACAGGGGTAATTACAACAAGACCCTGTCGGCCCTGGACCATGCCATGGTCCTGGCGTCCGGATTAAGGGACAGAAAGAGGGAATTGTTCGCAAGGAACACCAAGGGAGTCGTGCTCATGAGCGTGGGCAGGCTCGGCCTGGCGATGAAAGAGCTTGAAAGGGCATTGGCACTTGCAAGGAAGCTGGATGAATCGAGCGAGGTCTCGAGCACCTTGAACAATATGGGCAGGGTAATGCTCGAAAAGGGAGACCTGAAAAAAGCGCTCTCGTATTTCAACATGGCATTGGATATCGACAGGGAGAGAAGAGATGACTGGGGTAAGGCCAACGACCACAGGAACATCGCAATGGTATTCGAGCGGGAGGGCAAGAAGCAAAGTGCAACGAAACACCTGCGGCTGGGCCTTGAACTTTCGGCCAGGGTGAAGGACTCATTCAACCGGGCGATGTGCGAACTTGCACTCGGTCGCTTGACCGGGGATAGGGCCCCGGCGGCCCGGCACTTTGAAAATGCCCTCTCCATAGCTGACAAGTTCGGAATGAAAGAGATCAAGTGGAGGGCACTCTATGGTCTCGGTAAGCTGGATGTTTCGGGATCACCCGGAAAGGCTGAGCAATTCCTGGCCAGGGCGATAGGCGTGGTGGAGGGAATGCGAGCCGCTCTCAAGGTGGAAGAGCTCCAGTCCGGATTCATAGGCGGCAAGGAAGAGCTGTACGACGACATGATCCTCCTTCTAACGAAAACAGGCAGGACAAAGGATGCCTTTTCCTACGCGGAACGTGCCAGGTCCAGGGCCTTCATAGACTTGCTCGGCAACAAGCGTGTACGGGCAAGGAACTCGGCCGACCGGGCACTGCTTGCAAGGGAACAATCAATAAGATCGAAGATAGATAGGCTCGAGATGGAAACCAGGAAGGGCGAGGCAACCAACACCGAAGAAGCCAGGCAAAAGCTCGACAGCTTGAGACAGGAATATGAAAATATAATCATTGAGTTGAAACGCACCAATCCCCAACTGGCATCCTTTGTTTCAGTGGAGCCGAGCACCTCCGCCGAGATACAAGCCCTGCTGCCCAGGGGAACAGTCCTTATCGAGTATCATCTCACTCAAAACTTTTTGGTCGTGTTCGCGCTGACCATGGATTCCTTGTACTCGAAACGAATCGAGGTCGGCCGCGAGGAGATTAGGAAAAAGGTGCAGGCTTTCAGGAAGGACATACAGACCTTCTCGGACACGGACAAGGATGCGCGGCGGCTGTACGACATCCTGGTTAAACCTGTCCAGGCGATTATTTCAGATGCCCGCCAGTTGTGCATAGTGCCGCACGGCTTGCTGCACTATCTTCCCTTTGCCGCGCTCAAGGGGCCGTCCGGTTACATCGGGGCAAAATATCCCGTCTTCTATGCTCCAAGCGCCAGTGTACTCAAGTACATCGATTCAGGGGGCCAAAAAGAGCACATGGTTGCGAGAGACAACGCAGGGTACACGCAGTTAAAGGTTCTTGCAGTGGGCAATCCCGAACTCGGCGATGCTTCGTTCGACCTTCCTTTTGCGGAAAAGGAGGTAAAGGCCATATCCTTCAGTTTCGAGAACACAAAAATACTGATTCGGAAAAAGGCCACGAAACATCTGGTGGAAGAGCTTGCTCCTAAATACGATGCGATACACCTTGGGTGTCATGGTGAATTCAATCCAAAGAGTCCTCTCTTCAGCAGGCTTGTGCTGGCCCCGGATGATCATGATGACGGGTACCTCACTGTGAGCGAGATCTTTGACCTGAATCTTCATGCAAGGCTTGTAACCCTGTCCGCCTGCCAAACAGGGCTCGAGGCCATTCGCGGAGGAGATGAGCTTGTGGGCCTGAACAGGGCATTCATTTTTGCAGGTGCACGAAGTATAATTTCGAGCTTGTGGAGGGTATCCGATGTTGCAACCGCCGTGCTCGTAAAAAGGTTTTACAGGTACCTTTCACAAGGCCGGACAGAGGCCGAAGCCTTAAAGGAGGCACAGGACATAGTAAGGAAATACTTTCCCCATCCTGCGTACTGGGCTGCATTCAGACTGGTCGGGCCGTCTGATTGATTGGCCGGGTTAATTGATCGATTGATCCCTACAGGCCCGTTAGTCTATTGTGATGCCGCATAAAAAAGGAGATTTTTAAAGTGGCGCACGATGACAAGACAGAGCACGGAGTCCTTACACGGCAAGATGAAAACTATGGAGATGGCTTCTCGCACGGCCTCGAACCATTGAAACCCGTGGACATCAACAAGGCAGGAGATTTGGACGAGTTGTTGAAGGCCATGTCCCGTACCGCTTTTGGCGGAAGGAGCATGGGGGAAGCTGCAGACGTGCTGTACGACATGACAACCGATGATAAGTGCTTCGTGGTCGGCACCTTTTCAGGAGCAATGACGGTTGCAAAGCAGGGCTTGCTCCTTTGCGAGATGATCGACCGTGGCATGTTGAATGCCGTTGTGAGCACAGGCGCCCTCATGACGCATGGACTCGTCGAGTCGTATGGAATGACGCACTTCAAGAATGATCCTTCATATTCGGACGAGGAGTTGTTTGCTGCAGGGTACAACCGGGTGTACGACACCCTGGAGCTGGAAAAGAATCTCGACGACCTGGAGGTATTTGTTCAACAGGCCCTTTCTCTGGCCGATGGGAACGGGCCGCTGTCTTCCATGGACCTGTGCAAACGACTAGGGAAACGGTTACACGACCAGGGCGGGGCCAGGGGCATACTGGTCTCTGCCTATAATAAGGGCGTTCCCGTGTACATTCCCGCCTTTACAGACAGCGAGCTGGGCCTGGACTTCGCAATATTCAACAAGACAAGGGAAATAGAGGGCCTGGAGCCTGTTCACTTCGATCCTTTCCTGGATCTTGAAGATTACACGTCCAGGATTGCTTTTGCCGAAAAGTTGGGGATTTTCACCATTGGAGGAGGTGTGCCCAGAAACTGGGCGCAGCAGGTGGGTCCGTATCTCGACATACTTGAAAAGAGGCTCGGACACCGATACGGTTGCCAGAAACGTTTCACCTACGGGGTCAGGATCTGTCCCGAGCCGGTGCATTTTGGAGGGTTGTCGGGTTGCACATATTCAGAGGGCATCAGTTGGGGTAAGTTCACGCCTCCTTCCATGGGGGGTAAGTTCGCCGAGGTAATTGCAGATGCGACAGTAGTATGGCCTGTCCTGCTCAAGGCTGTAATCGAACGACTTGAGAAACATGGGTGGAGACATGGCGCGGCTGCCTACCACTCGTCTTCCAGCACAAAAGAGAAAGTATAGAGAATCCTGACCGGAACAGGCTCACCGTGTGCAAGGGCCGGCCTGAAAATCATTTTCCCGGCGTTTTTCAGCGCCACCCTGTCGAGAGATGGATACAAGCTCTTCACTATGTCGGCTTTTGTCACCTTGCCGTGTTCGTCTATCTCGAGCTTGAGCAGGACCTTTCCCTCGACACCGAGCCTTTTCGCATCCTCAGGATAATCCACCTTGGGCTGTTGAAGCAGTTTCGGCATGCGGTCCACCTGGTAAGCAGCCCTGGGCGCCTCTTTCGGCACTTCCTTCGGTCTTTGGTCCCTGGGCGTGGATGGACCGAACGTGGTATTCCCCAGGGGAACGCTCCAACCGCCGCCGCTTGTTCCAGGCGTGGTGACAGAGGACAATGTTACACCGGTCACCACTCTTACGGGAGGCTTGTCAGGTTCGGACGGATTCCTGTCCTCGTGTATTTTCAAGGCCGCCTGCTCTTGCTTCGGCTTATGTGGTTTCTTTACTCTGGTCAGGTCCACCACTTTTTTTTTCTTTCTTGCCTTGGGCCTCTTCACCGGAGGGGGCAATTCCTGCGGATGTCCCGGTGGATGGCGCATGAGGTCGGGTTTTTCGATCTTTTTTTGTTTCAAACTGGTTACGTTGAAAGATATCTTCCTGGTAAGTGCAGCCTGCACCGGTCCGAATGCAATGGCTGCGGCAAGTCCTACATGTATCAACACGGAGATCGCGATTGCCACGGCATTTCTTTTCAGAAAATTCATGAAATGCCTCTCATGGAGCCTGTGGCTCTCCGGACTTGGGCATGACATTGAAAGAGAAACGGCCCACTCCTGCGAGGCGTATCAGGTCTATGAGCCCTATAACCTCTCCGTGCCTGACCTTGGAATCGATTGTAAGTATGGCCTGCACATCCGGGTGCTTGGTCCTTTCCTTCCGTATTGCAAGCGCCAGGCTATGCCTGTCCGTAGGCTTTCCGTTCAGAAACAATCGCTCCCCTGCGTTCATGGTGATCCACAAGGTGGATGCCTCCTGGTCTTCGCCGGTTGATGCCTTTGGTAACTCGACCTTGATAGCCTTTCCGGTTATCAGGGTCGCCGTTACCATGAAGATGATCAGGAGAACCAGCACGATGTCCACCAATGGAATTATATTAATCTCCGAGATGATCTCGTCTTCGCCGTCCTGTGTCTCCTTGATTGGCCCCGGCATTACTTCTCCTCCCTGGCGGCAAGCCTGGCAGCCATGAGTCTCGTTATTTCATCGCTCTCCTGTGCAATGCGCCTTATCTTTCTCTGGAACACATTATAGGCTACCACCGCAGGCAGTGCCACGAACAAGCCGGTTGCAGTAGCCATGAGAGCCTCGGATATTCCGGCCATAACAGTGGAAGGCCCCCCCTCCACGTTGATGGAAAGATCGTGGAAGGCCTTTATTATGCCTAGGACCGTTCCAAACAGTCCCAAGAAAGGTGCATTGCTCCCAAGTGTTCCCAGGATTGCCAATCTTTGCTCCATCTTTCTGCGCTCGGCCAGGAGGGCCGCCGCCTTTGCCTCGTGAAAGGCATCCACACCGAATTGCGCCGACTCCAGCGCCTTTGCAGCCACTCTTGCCTGTATTCCGTTCGAGTGGCCGATCCTCGCCTGTGCCGATTTCAGGTCGCCTTTTGTCAGGTCTTTCAATATTTCGTCCAGTACATCGTGCACCCGGCTCTGGTTGGCCCTGAAAAACAGCGCCCGTTCGATCATCACCGCCACCGAGACGACAGACAGAAAAAGGAGCAACCAAAGCACTGATGAAGTGATGGTAAGAGGGAAAAGTGAAGAAACAAGCAACTTCCACATGTGTACTACTCCTGCACGGTAATAGCGAATTCTTTCCAGTCAGTGCCGCCCCTCCCGTCCCTTAATACGGCCCAGCACCTTATCTTTCCACCTTCGGGAACGCTGTCGACTTTGGGTATATTCCAAATAGTCGACAATCTAACCAGTTGGGCTCCATCCGACCTATCCCTGGAAGCAGTATTCCTGTCCGACAGGGAACCGGCCTCGCAGAACCAGGATACTATGGGAAACTCCTTGACAGGCTTGCACGCAAAGGAATCGCCCAAGAGGTCTAGCCGGGGATATTCCTGGAAGGTGTCCCAGTCCACGACCGGCATCAACTCCAGCCTGGCACCCGGCTTGATCACGGTCATACCCGTACTCTCCAACAGTCCCGCCTCGCCGGTTTCCTGGTTCATGTACCTCACCTCTTTCAGCACCGGATTGGTGTTGGGCGGTACATCATCTCCCAACTCGCCGCACGCCTCGGAACCCGGCATCTTTGAAATTACGGCAGCCGCCATGCCCGCCATTGGACCGCTTACTACAATACGCTTGAAAGATTCAACCTTCTCATCCCCGGTGGAAACCCCCATGTTCACCGTATCCCATACGCCGATGAATTGAAGAACCATCTTTATGTCCTCTTTTCTTGCGCCGGATACCTGTTGCGCAGCCTTGGCCGCAGCCTTGGAAAGGAGCCGGGCCGTGTCCACGGTGTAATCGAGTTCATCCCGGTCGCCCAGGGTGGTATGCGAACCTCCATTGAAAGGGCACATGAACGTATTGGCGTTCAGGTCCCAGTCATCGCACCTGTACCAGTAAATTTCATCCGGGCCCAGGCCTCCCGGTCTTACCACCAGTGGCGTCAGCCGGGTGGTTGCAGGACCGTCTGAACGAAGCTCCGGGGGCTCGGCCTTGATTGCAAGCACGCGCAGTCCCTCGATTTTTGTGGGATCAGGCAGTCCCTGGCCGCAACCAATGGCAGACATGATTGCAAAGACAATGCAAACACGAAAAGCATGCCTCATCAGAATTCCCCCTTTATCCCCAGTGTGGGTATTATGGGCAACCCTGGAAAATCTATCCTCTCGGAGTAGTCAAAGGAGTACTGGAAACCTTCCGGGTTCCTGCGATTGTAGGCGTTCCTCACGTCCAAGTACAGCGATAGGTACCACGTGTCAAAGGTGAAACGCTTGTCCAACCTCACGTCCAGTTCGTGGAAAAGGGGCAGCCTCTTGGAGTTGAATCCGCCGAACTGCGGGAGATACAGGTTTTGATCCGAGTCGAACACGGCTCCCTCAACCGGTGTGTACGGGTTGCCTGTCACAAGTCTGAACCTGGCGCCGAAGGTCCAACCCTTGTAGAACTCCCAGCTCGCCACCAAGGTCAGGATATTGGTCTGGTCCAAATCCCAGATGATCCACCTGTTGTCGGTGTCCGGCCCCTTTCTCTCGGATCTCTGGATAGTGTACGATATCCATGCGAAAAGTCCGTCGGCAAGGGGTTTCCTAAGAAGCAGCTCCGCTCCCCATGCCCTTCCCACTCCCGCATTCTTGAACGGCAAGGCAGACATCTCTCCTGAAAGGGCCTCTGACGTGTCGAAAACGACCAGGTCGAACATGTACTTTCCGAATACCTGGAAATCCATTTCCAGGCCTAAGGGAAGCTTGACCTCGGTTCCCAAAGTGGCCTGGAACGCCCGCTGGGTCGAAAGGTGCCTGTTCTGGACCATGTACGGTATATCCGGCCACTGTGAAAAAAGGCCAAGGCCTGTCTTGGCCATCACGTCTTCAGTAACCTTATATAGGATCGTCAACCTCGGGTCGAGTGCCCAGAGATTGGTGCCGTGAAAATGAGAACCATCGAACCTGATTCCGGGCAGCAAGGTGAGCTTTTCCACGGGGTTATAAGAAACCTCCAAGTACGGGGACACGCGGAATCCACTGCCCTCGACAGAAATGCCCGTCGGCTCGTTCTCTGTAAAACTCGGCCTTGGAAAATTGAGTCCCTGCCAGTTTATGGGCAGTGCCGCATCAATGAAAAACTTGCCAATGCCGCCTTCCAGTCCGGCTGAAAACGCCAGTGAATCCGAGAGCTTCCACTTCAACTCCGTGCGTACGTCCAAGTTGAGCACATGGAGCTTGAAATTGTTCTGGTTCATGTTGACTCGGTTGTAAGAATACATGAAGCCCGGTGAAACCTGGATAGACAAGCCGTCGGTCAGTTGATCCTTCCAATCAACCAAGAGTCTGTGCCACATCATGCGCATGTAGAAATCATCTCTCTTTGCAGCTCCTTCCCTCTTTTGCTTCTTCAGAAAGGTAAGCAAATCATCCGAGCCGAACACAAACACTCCCAGGGACGAACCCTTGTCCCTGTAATCGTACTTTGCCTGGTAGTCCCAATACCTCGGGGCAACACTGACTTCATCTGCAACATCGCTCGGGAGGAGCAAGGGCAACAGGGCATCGATATAGCTTCGCCTGACACCGGCGATGATTGAGCCTTTATCACCTAGGGGACCCTCGAGTATGGCTCCTGCATCTATGAGGTCGATGTCGGCCTGGCCGAAGTACCGTTCCCTCCGGCCCGGTCTTGTCCTGACATTTACTATACCTGCCATCTTGTTGCCATAGGCAGGGCCTGTTCCGCCCGGGTAGAAGTCCACCGAGTCCACGATCTCGAAAGGCAAGACAGACGGTCCTCCCAGGAAGTGGAACAGCAAGGGAACCTCGTGGCCGTCAACGAAAATCCCTGTATCCGCAGGTGAGGCTCCCCGAACCGCGATCAGACCCAAGCCGAAAGGTGCCCTTGCTACGCCAGGGAAATTCTGTACCACCCTTACGGGGTCTCCGAACGTGCCCGGAGATTTTTCGACTTCTTCCCTGTCGATTTCGTGAATTGTCACCTCCCGCCTCTTTCTCTTTGCCCTGACAATCGTCTCGTATCTCGTTCCCTTGGCTCTCCGCATATAGTACAAGACCTGCGTAGCCTTCCCGGCTTTCACTGTTTCCTTGCTGTCCATTGCCTCGAAGCCTTGCAACCTCAACGAAACCATGTAAGACCCGGCACCGACCCTGTCGAAAGAAAACGAGCCGCTTGCGCCTGTAATGGTGTCGAGATTCTTGCCCCTTATAGAAACCTCCACTCCTGCGAGGGGAAGTCTTGCACCCGCCTCGAGCACCTTACCCTCCAGCCTGCCCAAGAGAGCGGCTTTTTTTTCATGCGATTCAGCACTGCCTGCACTTTTCCCGGATACACCGCCCCCCACCTTTTTTATTCCCTTGGCCGGTGTCTTTTTTTCCTTTAACGTGAAATGATAATCGAACATTATGGTTACAGGCACGGGGCCGTTCTTTGTTCTGGCCGGTTCGAATTCATAATGCAACAGGGCCTGGACCGCTGCCTCATCAAAGCCGTGCCCTGCGGGCTGGACCACCTTGGCCTTCTCAACCTTGCCGTTCGAACCCACCAGTATTTCCAGTTTCACGACTGCTTCGAGCCCTGCTTCGAAAGCCTGTTCCGGGTATTTGGCGTCTTTTTTCTTGATTACCCTTGGTAGTGCAATAAGCGGTTCCTCTTTTTTATTATTACTGTTTTCTTCGTACTTTGCCTTGCCTACGCCCTGGTCCGGTCTTTCGCCTGCCTTTGCAGGCATCCAAACTGTAACAGCCAATGTGGCAATGAAGATGGTACGTAAAAGCAATGTAAAGCTTCCGTGAATGCAAGCAGGGAACTTTTCATGTTTGTTCACCAAGTAAGACATACAGTAAAAATATCCGTCGCAGCGACAAAGTCAAATATCATTACTCAATAGGAGATTTACCTGCATCGCCCAAAGCCCGGTATCATGCTTCCCAGCCCGGTATATTCGAGCCTCTCTCCAGGTACCCTGGTACTGACATTTTAATTCGGCTATCACAAAAGCAGTTTTCATTTTGACATTTAGTTTCACCTTTTCCATAATGAAAGCAATCAAGCAGGGCTACAGGGAAAATAGCTGAAGCAGGGTTGATCAAGGCGGCTCAAAGCCAAGGGGAGGTTGGTCATGGCGTTTTCCAATGGCCAGACCACCAATGGCCAAACCAGGGATGCGGCCAAACCAGGGACCAAGGTTGCTTTCACGAAGCCGGGACCTGCCAAAATCCAACGGTATTTCAAGCCATTACCCTTGATTACCCACTCTTCCGGGATGCACCT
>JAADFL010000137.1 GCA_013152945.1 Deltaproteobacteria bacterium
CTACGTGGGTGTTGCGCCCGAGAAAGAGGACGATGACTTCGACTTTGAAGAAGTACTGCGGGAAATCCATGTTGAGTTGGAGGACTTGAATGCTGAGGCGGTGAAGCTGGCAGCGATTATCAAAAAGAATTTCGAGGAATTGGGAATATGACCGTTGCCAAGCTGCTCAAGCAAGATGAGGGCAAGATACTGGAATTTAAGCGGGATCTGTCATCTCCACGGAAGCTGCTGAAGACCCTGGTCGCTTTTGCCAATACGGCAGGCGGCAAAGTAATTATAGGCGTGAATGACAGGACAAGAAAACCGATCGGAATCGCCAACCCTCTGGATGAGGAAGAGCGGTTGTGCAACCTGATAGCCGATTCCATTACACCCCGTCTGGTGCCGAATGTCGAATTGACAACTATTGAAGGAAAAACCTTGTTAATAGTTGAAGTTTTTCTGAGCGGATACCGGCCACACTGGCTGAAGGCTGAAGGCCCGGAAAGCGGCGTCTATGTCCGCCTGGGATCCACCAATCGTCATGCGGATCGGGAATTAATCGCCGAGCTGCGCCGTTCCGTGGAAGGGATTTCGTTCGACGAAATGCCGATGCCGGAACTCTCCATTAATGATCTTGATCTTGACGTAATTCATCGTGTATTTGCTGGTATCCGGGAGATCAACGAACAGGCGCTGCTAACCCTCAAATTGCTTGTGCGCGATCAGGGAAAGGTTGTCCCATCCAAGGGCGGCATGTTGCTGTTAGGGCGCAACCGTACCTTCCATTTTCCAGATTGCTGGGTCCAGTGCGGGCGTTTCATCGGCCGGGACAAGGCCAGGATTTTCGACCATATCGATTTGGAAGAGCCACTTCCGCAATTGGTGGACAGCATCATGCTATTCCTGAAGAAGCACGCCATGCGTGGCGCGGATTTTTCCGATATCAGACGCCGGGATGTCTGGAGTATCCCGCTGGAACCCCTGCGCGAGGCGGTGATTAATGCCCTGGTGCATGCCGACTATTCCCAGCGGGGCGGCCCTATCCGTGTTGCTTTTTTTGACGACCGCATCGAAATCGAGAATCCCGGCATCCTGCCGCCGGGAATGACGGTGGAGGATATGAAGCAGGGCGTCTCCAAAATACGCAATCCGGTGATCGCCCGTGTATTCCGGGAGTTGAAGCTGATTGAGCAATGGGGCAGCGGGGTGCCGCGTATCTTTCGTGAAACAGCGGAACAAGGATTTCCTGAGCCATCCATCATTGAATTGGGACTGCGGTTGCGTTTTGTCGTGCCTTTGCCTTTGGCAGAACCGCTAGTTGTTGCATCGGATAAAGCAGGAGAACAGGCACGGCCAGACTCAAGGGCCCAGTCAGAGGCCCAGTTAGGGGCCCAGTCGGCAGCCATCCTGAAAGTGCTCTCCGATACCCCCCTCTCCGCATCGGAAATAGCGGCTGTTCTTGGATTGGAAACCAAAACCGGGGCGTTCAAGCGGACCATAAAGGAACTGCTGGAACAAGGGGCTGATCGAATATACAATTCCGGAAAAGCCCAACAGCCGGTTGCAGAAGTACAGACTGATTTTGAAAGAGTTGGGGATATGAGTGCTTTTATGAACGGCCCAACCAAAGAGTTCGCGATTGGTATCTATGATGGGCCTCATGCAACCCCACCTGAGGCAGCAAACGGGCCAGTGTTTCTGGGGATAAAGAACGTAACTGAAGATGGACGACTTGATTTCTCCACAATCAAGCATGTTTCTGAACAGGACTTCCCTAAGTGGACCAAACGCGTAGTTCCGCAGGAAAATGACATTGTATTTTCCTATGAGGCAACGCTACATCGCTATGCAATGATACCGGAAGGCTTTCGAGGATGTCTTGGGCGGCGGATGGCATTGATTAGACCAGATCAAACCAAGGTGTACCCCCGTTTTTTGCATTATTACTTCCTTACTCCTTCCTGGAGGGCGAAAGTCAACGCGATAGTTATCAACGGCGCGACTGTAGATCGAGTTCCTCTGACCAAATTCCCAGATATTGAAGTAACTCTTCCTCCATTACCTCAACAAAAACAGATTGCCAGGGTTTTGGCTGCCTACGACGACCTGATCGAAAACAACCGGCGGCGGATTCAGTTGCTGGAACAGGCCGCGCGGCTGCTCTACAAGGAATGGTTCGTCCACCTCCGCTTCCCCGGCCATGAACACGTCAAAATAAAAGACGGCGTGCCCGAGGGATGGGAGATAAAACAGGTTAAGGATGTCTTAGGCAAAGTGAAACGTCCTCGCAAAATCAAGAAGGCTGATTTTCTTGAAAATGGACCTATTCCTTGCATAGATCAGTCACGAGATTTCATTGGTGGTTATACCGATGATCCGGACGCTGTTGTAGATGTGGACAAACCGGTAATTGTATTCGGAGATCATACACGTATTCTCAAGTTCGTTAATTTTCCGTTTGCATGTGGAGCAGACGGCACACAGTTAATTGTCTCTAATGATAAGTTGATGCCCCAGGAGTACCTTTACTTTGCGTTGGACGCTATTGATCTTTCAAACTATTTTTATGCACGACATTTCAAATTCCTTAAAGACCAATCCATTATTAGACCGCCAAGCTTAATGATGTCACAATTTGCTAAAAACGTGCGGCCAATGATGAAACAGATTTTTATATTAAGAGAACAGAACTATCATCTTGCCAAAGCCCGCGAGCTGCTTCTGCCGCGCCTGATGAATGGGGAGATTCCGATGTGAATGAACAAATTCACCAAATATCTGAAAACGAATTTTTACAGCATTATCTCCAGAATGCATCACATCTAATGTGGTTCCTGGGTGCTGGTGCTTCGCGTTCTGCTGGCCTGCCGACTGCCACCGATATTATCTGGGATCTGAAACGTCGCTATTACTGCCTGCACGAAAATCAGGACCTGCGATCTCATGATATTAACAACAACGCCATAAAACAAAAAATACAGGCGTACATGGATAGTAAGGGATACCCAGCCTTATGGAGTCCGGAAGAGTACTCACTTTATTTTGATCTGACCTTTGGCGATGACCTAGCTGCGCAACAAAAGTATATCAATGAGGCTCTCGCAAGTGATAAAGTCTCCCTCAATATTGGTCACCGTACTCTATCCGCATTGCTAGAAATAGGGCAGGCAAGAATAATCTTTACCACGAATTTCGATGACGTAGTTGAAACTGCCTATGCGGAGATCACCGGAAAGAATTTATCCGCCTACCACCTGGAGGGGTCATACGCTGCTCTGGAAGCGTTGAATGCAGAACGTTTCCCTCTCTACTGCAAAATTCATGGCGATTTCCGGTATCAAAAGATCAAGAATCTTGCAGAAGACCTGCGCGACAACGACTGCGAAATACAAAAATGCTTTCTTGCGGCCTCCACAAGATACGGGCTTGTCGTGTCTGGGTATAGCGGACGTGATGAAAACGTCATGTCCATGTTTCGGGAAGCTATCGACCAGAGCAACGCATTCCCGCATGGTCTGTTCTGGACAGTTACGAAACTTTCCGGGACGGCAGAGAATGTGCGGGAGCTTATCGAGCACGCACGAAATAAAGGTGTGCGAGCTCATCTCGTTGAAACTGGAACCTTCGACGAAATGCTCTCCAAAATATGGCGACAAATGAATGAAAAACCTCAATCCATAGATGCCAAGGTGAGAACAGCCCAAGTTGGGAGCGTCTCTATTCCACTTCCTGCGCCCGGTAAGCAGTTTCCGATTCTGCGTACAAATGCTTTGCCTGTGATCACGCCACCTGCCCGGTGTGGCTCCGTCGATTTGGCCGATGTCAAGACGTTTTCTGATCTGAAGAAAAAGATCAAAGAGAAATCGCCAAACGCAATTCTGACTTACACAGACAAGGTTCTTTTCTGGGGAGATGAGAATGAGATTATCAAGTTATCTGGATCCAAAAACAATTTTATCCAATCCCATGAATTTGACGATGCAGCGCAAGAAGTTGCCGCTTCCACTTTCGTGAAGTCCTTTTTTGATGAGACACTTTCAACAGCCCTTTGCTGGGGCAAGCCGCTTTTTCTCCGTCGCAAGAATAGGACTTTCTATGCTGTCGTGCGGGAGGATGCTGCTAGAGATGACACGTTCACGGGTTTACGGAATGTGCTGGGTTTCAACAACAATGTCACCATCACTGGTAACGTGCCTGGACTGCAAAATGTGACTTGGGCAGAAGCTGTGTCGATTCGGCTTGAAGAGCGTGGCGGCAGGCTTTGGTTAATGCTCAGGCCGGATATCTGGATCAAACCGCTCGCCAAGCGGCAGGAAGCGCGTGATTTTATGCGGCAGAGGGGTAAAAACCGGTATAACAACAAGTCCTATAATTTGCTGAATGAATGGATCGGGATTCTTCTCGGTTCCGTCGGAACGGGTGACACTATAAAGGTATCATGTTTTCCCAAATCGGATTTCAGCGCAGATTTCGAGATTGGAACGCGAACAGCCTACAGTGGCGGAGGTGGCTATGGCCGCTAATCCATCGCTCCTTCCAGTGCATTCCATTCTGCCCGAACCTCGTCTTCTCTTTAAGGGAAGCAAAACCGACATACATCCGCTTCGTGGCCTTTCGCAGCTAGGTCCCTATAGTGCTGAGCTGGGCTATCCCGAACAGGTCAGGCTTGCTTATCTTGCTCCAGAAGGGTGCTTGCAAAAATTAGATGTCATCGTTGCTGAGCTTCAACATAGTGCTGTACCGAAGGAAGCGCAAAATTACTACGTTAAATATTCTGGATTCCAGAATGTATTCCGCGTTCCCCTCGTTGCACCGGGAGACGCTCTGAAATGTACCACACCTCTGGAATGCAATGCGCTGGCTGCATCGGGTCATGGAATCGCTCTTGCAGATAAAATAATACACGCGATGTCCGCCTTGCTTAGGCAACAGCATGCGTTCGATGTATTGCTCGTATATCTGCCACCAGTTTGGAAGAAATGCTTTGAATATGAAGGATTCAATTTGCATGATCGGATCAAAGCGAAAGTAGCACCGCTAAATCTACCCATCCAGATCATCAACGATACTGCCTCGCGAAACTGCCGCGCCAATGTAATGTGGGGCATCAGTGTTGCGCTCTATGCGAAAGCTGGCGGTATTCCATGGAAGCTTGCTGATTGGGACAAGGACGAAGCCTACATCGGCCTGAATTATGCCATGAAGAAACGTGCAGATGGACATGAATACACGACCTGTTGCAGTCAGGTCTTCGACCCGGACGGCACCGGCTTTGAATTTGTTGCCTACGATACGCAAGAATTTACGACAGACCGAAAAGGCAATCCCTATCTCAGCTATCAGGAAATGCAGTCTGTTCTATCCAAGAGCCTGCACTTGTACCAGAACGGCCACAACGGACGGATGCCGCGCAAGATATTTGTCCATAAGACAACGCATTTCAAGGAAGAGGAAATACAAGGAGCCTTTGATGCTTTTGGCAGGAAGACTGAAATTGAACTCGTGCAGATCATGCGAGCTACAAACTGGATCGGCCTTAAAGTCGATGGCCCACGTGGTACGAATCAAAAACCGATTCCTGCAAATTACCCGGTGAATCGCGGTCTCTATCAGCCTCTAACAGGATCAGAATGCCTGCTCTGGACGCAAGGCAGTGTGTCTGGTGTCAATATGCAGCATGCAAATCGGTCGGTATTCAAGGAAGCCGCGCTCAAACCGCTCCCCGCCCCCCTCATGCTGCGCCGTTTTTCCGGTGACGGGGGATGGCACGATACCTGTTCGAGCATTTTAGCCCTGACAAAAGTAGACTGGAACAACAACACGCTTTACAAGACACTTCCGATTACCATCGTCTATTCGCAGGTTTTTGCCAATGTGGTCAAGCAAACACCAAATATTGTAAATGATGTCTATGATTACCGATTTTTCATGTAGCAGCAGAGAAAGAGACTGCCTTACCGAGAATAGTAGGAGCGATGCATGAGCGACTGCCTACACCGAAGACTCCCTCGTCCAACAGACCACGGCCGAGTACCTCGAAAAGGAACTCGGCTGGCGTCGGTCTGTTTCTACAACCAGAAATCTGCAAGGCTTTCTCCGCAAGGAACACAACAATAATGGAACAGATATTCGTCAGCAGCGTGCAGAAAGAACTTCAGGCAGACCGCTATGCGATGCGTGATTTCGTACATGGCAATGAGCTGTTACGCCAGTTTTTCCGGGTTTTCCTATTCGAGGATCTGCCGCCAACCGATCGCCGTGCTGACGAGGTGTATCTGGGTGAGGTGGCGAAAAGCCGGGTTTACATAGGTAATCTTCGGGAATGAATATGGATGGGAGGATGACAGCGGCCTGTCGCCGACCGAGAAAGAGTTCGATTTCGCCGCCAAACAGCGCAAGAGGCGGTTTATCTTCGTTCGGGGATACGACGACAAAAACCGCCATCCCAAGATGAAAAAGCTTATCCGAAAGGCCGGTGATGAGGTGGTTCGCCGCCGTTATGCCGATACGGATGAAATGCTCCGTCTGCTTTATGGCAGTTTGATCCGGTATCT
>JAADFL010000138.1 GCA_013152945.1 Deltaproteobacteria bacterium
GTGCTCCTCGCTCATGAAGATATCTCCATCCTTCTGTATGTCGTCGATGAACGGATTCCGGAAGATCCGGAAGTGCCGCATCGCCTCCTGTGTGATCATCTCCACCTCCCATGAAACAGTGATTTCTGCCGGGTCACCCGGCACCATCGCCTTCTGCTTCCTCGTGCGGTTGCTTCTCTGCGATGTACCGCGTGGAAGCGACTTCCTGAGGTCCCTGCCGAGCGGTTTCCAGATGTCCCCGATCTTCATCCCCCGTGCAAGCAGCCACTGCATGGCTGCTTGATTTCCTGCGAGGAACTGTTCTATCCTTTTTTTGTACGAAGGGACTGTCGGGGGGAAGTACCCGCGGTTCACGGTCAGGTTCACCGTGGGTCTCTTCACCCCCGCAGCCTCTGCCAGCTCTGCCTGCCCGATGTCGCAATCCAGTATGAGCTGCTTCAGCACGATGGGCCTGAATTCGAGTCGATACGCCATTGCAATGTTTTTCACCTCCATTCACCCCTTTCTGCGTGGATCCCGGAAAATCAGGATCCCCACGTGATCAGATCCCGGAAGCCGGGATCACAGGGCCTGCGCCTGCCCGGTCTCTCCGGATGCAGGCCACCGGCCCTCCTGAATCTGCCGTATCACCTCCTCTGCCTCTGAGATTTCGATCGATGCGCCGTACCTGGCGCGTATGGCCTGGTTGAGTTTTTTCGGAATAGGGCCTCCTGTTGCCTCTTTCAGCTTTCTGAAAAACTGCAGAATCGGAATCCTTTTCGAGACAATCTCTCTTGATATCTCGATTGCATCTGTCTTCATCGGCTTGTTGTCAGGCATCTCCGGTTGTCTGATTTCGAGGTCGGTTCCCTTTCTGACCAGATATGAGAGATTGCCCACTTTGGAGGCTTGATGCCCGAAGACCTGAAGAGGTGTTTCATGCCCAAGCGGTGGAGCCTCTGCTCTCCGCTTGTCGCCCGTCCCTTTCCATTTGAGCCCCCAATTTTCCGCCACTTTTTCCATCTCTTTTTTCGCCTTTTGTGTCTCTGTGTGTCTTGGCGAATGGAACTCTCCATATTCGACTCCACTGAGCAGCCTGCCGTATTCATCCGTCTCGATCGGTTCGAGGAGCCATACGTGATCATTGAAATGCACATCGACACATGGATGTTCATATGCGTTGATCGAGACATACACCCACTTGTTCGCGGCATTCGTATCAGGCACCTTGTAGAATCTGTTATCTACTCTGATCAGGCATGCGCCGTTCGCCTTTGCCCTGAATGTAGGCCTCCGGATCAACCGCCTGTACAGCGCCTCGTCCGGACAGAGCCGAAGCTGCTCAGGTGTTATCTTTGCCCACAATTCCGACCTTGGGGCGACTCCCCGCATATCCTTCGTTGCGTTGTAGTAGATACACCAATCCAGAGCCCACGAATTCAGCTCCTCAAGGCTCGAAGGCTTCTTCAGCTTTAGCCTTGCCTCAAAGCGATTGATAATCTTCATGAGCCCTTCCACTGCACCCTTAGCGCGTGGATTGCCTGGAAGATGGAGCTTCAGCTCGATCCTCAGCGCATCGAAAAGATTTTGATTCTCCTTCGCAGCCATGATCGAACCCCTGTCCGCCACCAGGATGAACGGCACACCGTGAAACCGAAACTTTCCGACCTTCTCCTTCGATTCACCGTTCCATATCCGCTCAATCAGTTCATCCTTTGGCCTCATCGCCTCATAAAAGAAGTCAGCTCCATCTCTCGCTCGCTCCCCTGAGGCATAGAAATAGCGAAAATAGAACGCCCCGGTGCAATGATCCACCACCACATACCTCAGCAATTCCTTTCTGATCTTTTTCGCCGTCTTGACGATCTTGTTTTTGTACAGCTCCATCTCCTCGTCACGCTCGCCGAGCCCTTTCTGGTCGAGGAAATACTGAATACAGTTTGTGACATCGAATTGCCATACGTGGTTGGGATGCTTACTGAGAAGTGTGACGTGAGGGGACGGACGGAGAAGATCCTTTGCTGCGACGTTCCGTTGCCGCATCAAATTGAGCAGCCATCCAGTCGAACAGTTTACCTCAATGCCTGAATCCTCGAGTATCTCCTTCGCGTCGCAGGCTGGCAGCGGTATCTGATTGTTTGTCCTGCGCGCTGCGAGCTGCAGGGCCGCGGCACTCATGATTACACTCTCAGGGACCTTGGTTTTTCCTTTTGTCGCCTTTTCTTTCCGCCACCGCAGGCCCTTTTTGTGAGCCCACCGATAGATCGTCTGCAGGGAGACACCATAATATGCCGCAAGCTCTTCAGCCCTTGGCCTTACCTGGCCGTCCGGCAGTCCACTGAGAGATCGATATACGTGATCGAGTACCGTTTCAGTCGCCATTGTTTCCTGTCTTTTCTTTCACTTTCTGCCCCATCCCACGGCTCAGGGGCAAATTATCCACGAGCACACTGGCGGGCGGGATCTCATCCTCTATGATTTCCCAAGGCACCTCTTCCGCATCAGCGTATACGTTGTTAAGCGCCAGCCTTTCCTCCATTGCCACTTTGGAAATGAAAATGTAGAGAAAATACAACTGCCGTAATACTTCTGGTGCCGCATTATCGAAAGGTATCTTCTTTCTGATCTCCGAAATTCCAGCTACGAAATCGCCCTCAATCTTTTTGAGAAGCTCTATCTGCTCAACCACCTCAGGATCAAGCCCTGAAACATCCACAGCCATACTCTTTTCAAGCTGTCTTATCTCCTTCTCCTGCCGGTTGATCACGTCCTCTTTCGCCTTGATTATTCGCTCTTTCGCTTTGATTTCTGCTTCTTTTTCTTCCTGAATTTTTTTGAGCCTTTCTTCCTTGGCCTCTATGATTGCTTTGATCTCATCAGGCTCAAG
Source organism: Deltaproteobacteria bacterium (assembly GCA_013152945.1). GTDB lineage: Bacteria > Myxococcota_A > JAADFL01 > JAADFL01 > JAADFL01 > JAADFL01. The sequence goes on from JAADFL010000138.1 coordinate 2,867, forward strand.
AGGGATTTTCTGGTTGTTGACGATGACACATCTTTCCTCAGGGACGACTTCGACTCCCAATTTTTCGGAGTGCTCACCCGACGTAAGGTATTTAATTTTATTGATTTCGCACCCGAAAGCACTCCCAAATTTTAGGAGTGTCTCGTCCCTGAACTCCCCCAACTTACCGATCTCATAATCCGCCTTTTTTATATCGATATCATTCTTCCGGCAAAATTCCGTCCATTTCCCTTGCCTTTTTAGCTCTTCTTTCACCTTTCGTAGCATCATCACCCGTAGAAGTCTCGCCATTGCCTCATCTGAGTCTTTCACCTTGATTTTTGCGGCATATTCGATCGCAAATGTTTCCTCTTTCAGTTGCCTTCTCAACCTTTCAAGCTCAGGAAGATACTTATCCTCTGCAGCCTTATATATCTGTTCCGCTGCCTCTATCTGTGCGTTAGTTCTTGGCATCACTACCCCCTTTCATGAATGTATTGTCCACCTCATGCAGGATATGTTTTGCCGCTCCATGTAGGGCTTCCGCCTTCTTTATTAGGCTCAGAATGACTTCTTGATCCTCTGTTATCTCGATTCCAGTTTCTTCTTTCACTCCTCTCTTTCCTTCTGCTCCATATACATACGAACAAAAAACAGACTCAGTTTTTTCACCGAAAACCTTCGACAACTTGAAAACTATATCCACCAACATGTCACTATAGTCCCTCTCAAACACGTATGCCATCCCTACACCTCCAACTCCTCTATCTCCCGCGAGATCTGCTCCCGCAGGG
>JAADFL010000139.1 GCA_013152945.1 Deltaproteobacteria bacterium
GCCTTTCCTCGGCCTGGTCGAGAAAGAAAAGCAACCTGTCCCGATCTGCAGTCAGCAAGTCGTACTTACTTTGCAGCTCTGCGCGTTCCCTTTCGATTTTTTTGTATTTTTTCGAAACATCGGCCAGCTCGTCGCGTAACATCTCCACAAGGTACAGGCTCTGGACCATCTTGGATAATCCTCTTAATTCGAAGCCGAATTTCTTAAGTTGAGATGTAAATTCCTTGAATTGCTTCACGTTCTTTTTTTCCCCGCTGAGCTTTACATCCTCCCGCTTGCCTATTGATTTCCTTATGAAGTCGTTGAATTCCATAAGAGCCGAAGAACACCTGTTGCAATAATCGGGCATGGTTCGGTACAACATGTAAAGCCTGAGTCTTTCGAAATATTCTCCGAACCAGACATCTTCCATGGATTTGCCTCTTATATTCGGCAATTCTCCGCTCGCAACGCAACAAGGACCGCACGTGCCGTCACTCCTGACAGAAAGGTAAAACCAGGGAAAGAAACAAGGTATGCCGGCGACGAGTCCTTTTTCCAATCTCAAGGGGTGCTGGATTTCGCCACGGTCGGCAGCCCCCTTTCGGATCAGGTTCTTGGCGTCCTGCTCTATGCCAAGGGACCCGGCCTTGTCGGTTATTTCAGACACGATACTGGATAGTTCGGCCTTGTCGGTCCCGGATAGAGCAAGCTCTTTCATACCATCCCTGTATGGGACCAGGTGATCGAAGTTTACCCTCTGTATGCCGTTTTCCGCCGCAAATGCTATGAGTTCCGGGAGTTTTGAAAGGTTGATCCGGGTTACTACGCAATGCGCCAGTATTTTCGGACTGTCAGTCTTAAGGTGCTCTTTTGCCGCCGCTATCCTGGCTATTGCAGATGCAACCCTCTTGAAGGAATTGTCAATTGGTCGTGTGTTTCTCCATCAGGTCCATCCAGGGAAACATGGAGCTCATCCAGGCCGAGGTTGACTATTTCCTCTGCCATGCTGCCGTCCAGCAAGGTTGCATTGGTGCCCAGTGTGACCTGGATGCCGGCATCCTTTGCGATCCTGATTGCTGACAAGGTGGCCTGGGCCGCTTCGAGAGGTTCACCTCCCCCGAGTATGGACAGCTTTTTCAAATCCAGTCGTATAGCGTTTTGCACGATGCCCTGTACATCTTCAACTGAAAGTTCGTCCGCCTCGCCGGGCTTAAGGTTTCTTTGCGCAGTGTCGCAATACTTGCAGTCGAGGTTACAACGCATGGTGGGATAAATTTCCATGGTGTGTGGGCCCATGGGTTTGCCCTCCAACCATGAATGCAACCTTTGGATGATTTCTTTCAACACCGGCTCCAAGTAATTTGATCTTTATCATTTAATCAATAATCAAGGCCAGTGCCAACAGTTTTTCGGCTGTCCATGGTCATGTCATATCCTGGTTGACGAGACATGGAGCAGCGCATTTGGTTGACGATCTGCGTCAACGAGTCTAAGCTATATATATGATTATTGAGACAGGCTTCGAGAGAATTTTTGGACAAGGGTTGGAATCATGAAAGTACTCGATACAATAAATCAGGGTGGCAGGAGAACGAGAGAACCGGTCCCCGGCCCTTTGGGACTGTTGTTCTTGTCCTTGTTCTTTTTATTCTTTACAGGTTGTGGCGATACCACGAGTCCTGAATGCAATGATGATTCTGATTGCGCGACGACCGGATGGATTTGCATAAGACAGCATTGTCAGCCCAGGACATGTGCAGATGACACTGATTGCTCCAATGATCAATTCTGTGAATTGAACGTGTGCCAGCAAAGGCCTGCAGGTTACTGCACATCGAACCAGGATTGCGATGCCGGCCAGGAATGCGACCGAAAGACCAGGCGTTGCAAACAGAAAAACGATTCATCATGCATCGCGGACTCGGATTGTTCTCCGCCTGACACGATATGTGACAATGGTAATTGTTCTTCCGGTTGCCTTACAACAGGGTGTAACCAGTCACAGGATTGCAATCAGTCCACCGGCAGGTGCGAGCAGGCCTCTACATGCAAGACAGATGAGGATTGTTCGCCTCCGGACACTATTTGTGACGAAAATACAGGCAAGTGTATATCGGGCTGTAACCAGGCCGGTTGCGGGCAAAACGAGATATGCAACCAGGACACGGGCAGGTGTGAAGCAGAGAATACCTGTTTCGGCGACGAGGACTGTTCGCCTCCGGACACTATTTGTGACGAAAGTACAGGTAAGTGTGTATCGGGCTGTAACCAGGCCGGTTGCGGGCAAAACGAGATATGCAACCAGGACACAGGACATTGTAAACCGGCATGTTCAAAGGATGAAGATTGTAACCCGCCGTACACTATTTGCAAGACAGATGAAGGGATGTGTATACCGGGTTGCCTGTCTGAACCGTGCGACAAGGACCGGATATGCAATGAGCAATCAGGCAGGTGTGAAGAACCTTCATGTAAGAGTGACATCGATTGCAACCGGCCGTTGGAAATTTGCGAATCAGGAAAATGTATATCAGGCTGTGCCAGTGGAGGTAAGCATTGTAATTTTGGTGAACAGTGCAATAACAATACCGGTCGCTGCGAGTCCCTGAATTGTGCCGGAGATGATTCAAAGTGCAGTCCGCCCTTTACTATCTGTGTCTCTGACAAATGCGTGGATGGTTGCTTCACAAGTGGTTGCGGTCAGGGCCTTTCTTGTGATCCTGCGACAGGGCGTTGTATTGCCGGAAAAACTTGTGGTACGGACAGTGATTGTGATCCACCCGGCCGGGTTTGTAAAAACAGTAAGTGCGAGCCTGGGTGTATTTACACGGGGTGCAATTCCGGAAACTGCAACAAGGATACAGGCTGGTGCGAGGGAGGCGATTCAGACGTTGACACCGACACCGACACTGATACCGACACCGACACCGACACTGATACCGACACCGACACTGACACTGACACCGACACTGACACCGACACCGACACTGACACCGACACTGACACCGACACTGATACTGATACGAACAGGACCTGTGTCGGCGACGGCCAGTGTCCCGGGCAAATTTGTGAAAACGGTAAATGCGTAGATGGTTGTGACAAGGCAGGTTGCCCCCAAGGGTATCAGTGCAATTCCCAGTCCAACCGTTGTGAGGAGAATCCTTTGCTGGGATTGGGTGAGGATTGCCAGTCCATGGAGCAGTGTGAGAGCCATATGTGCCTTGAGCTTGGATCAGGCGGTGCGACACAATTCAAGCTTTGCTCCAAGAGCTGTGGCAGTTCATCTGATTGTCCTGCTCATTTTACGTGTTATGACATGAGTGGGGGCAAGGTATGCCTTCCGGAAAGGGTGTTTGGAAATGTTCAGTTTACAGACCCTCCTGGTTCTTTCTGTGACCAGAACACCAACAATTGCCAGAGTGGCTGGTGCCATAGTGGTGACAAGAAATGTATAGGTGACTGTTCAATAGATGCTGATTGCTCGGGAGGACTTGTTTGCCAGTGGGTCGACGTAGGCAGCAACAACAAGGCAGACTTGTGCCAGGCAATGACAGGTGGAGGCGGGACGGGTGCGAGTTGCGTGGGTCCAAGTGACTGCAGGTCCGGAGTTTGTGCAGGAAGCGGAGCATCCGGTGTCTGCAGCGATACGTGTTGTTCAACGACGCAGTGTATTACGGGTTATATTTGCAACCAGGTAGGTGACCAGTACGACAATTTCATCAAGGCTTGTGTCCAGGCAACTGCCGGTAGTCTCCAGGTGGGAGAGACCTGTACAGGCGGGGATGCCTCTCTTTGTAGAAGTGGACTGTGTCTCACAACCTCAAACCTGTGCACCGATGTCTGTTGCACTGATACAGACTGTCCCAAGGATTGGATGTGCGTATTGACGAGCAACAATAGGGATAACAACAATGACGGCAACAAGGGAATGGTCAATATCTGCGTGCCGCGTTGACTTGGTTGCAACAGGATTTTCGATCTTTAGGTAAATCAACATGGTCTTGTAAAAAGTCGGGATAGGTTGCGGGCCACAGTATATTTCGTTTTTTACTGCCGTACATTCAAAATCCATGTTTATTGCCGGGTAGAGGTGGTGCGATCCAGGTTATACAACCTATGAACACCCCTGTATGATCTTTGGCCCTGATTTTGGTGTCGAAGCCGAGTCAATATGTCAGTAAGGTGCCGAGTGAAAATGTCGTTGGGGTAATGGTTCATGCCAAATACCTTTGGTTGGAGTCAGGCCCTCCCCACCCAGGTTGATTTTCAAGGTGCCTAAAATATGATGTTATTTCATGAAGTAGGGGCGATTCGCGGGCCACCCCTACGAGATCCAATCCCAATAATTCATATTTTTGTCTCCTGGACCAGGCCGGCTTTCCACCACCCTCACCCCCTTTTGTCCCCCTCTCCCGCAGAGCGGGCGAGGGGGATCGTTTGGTACCAATAATTCCTGGGGCGTTG
>JAADFL010000140.1 GCA_013152945.1 Deltaproteobacteria bacterium
TGGGGTGGGGGCGGGCGGCGTGGGTTGGGGCTGGCGGCGTGTTCCTTGCATATCACATGACTTGAATTATATTATTCCGGCATGACGAACAATCACGGCACAGGTCGGAAGATATCGAAAAGGACCGCCTTGCTAATCATCCTTGCATCGTCATTGCTTGTACACATTGAATGGCTTGTCAAACCTGACTCATTGAAAATAACCGAACAATCCGCTTCCGAATGGGCTCATGCAGCTTCTTTCATGCATAGGCTGGAATCCGGAGATGATCCATGGTTCGATCCCTCTGTCGGCCTTGGCGGTTCATTTCTTGATGGTGAACCGCACATCACACCTTTCAATCCGGTCTTCTGGGCGCTTACAACAAACTCACCTCTTCTTGCTGCTTTAACCCTAGTCCTGCTACTTGCAATTGCAGGAGCAGGTATTTTTTGGACAGCCATGAAGTCAGGTGTTTCAGAACTGGCGGCCATGACAGCGGCTCTGGCCTTGTGCCTGCAAGGAAGTCTGTCGAGTTATTTTGGGCAAGCTGACTTTTTAGTAGCCACGGCAGCGGCAATCATGTCCTGGCTCGCCTATATCATCATGGAGCCCTATGCCTCCAGGATGAAAACCGTGAGTATGCTTGCAATCCTGCTGGCCCTGGCAGCAACGCTCGGGCACCCGGCAGTTACCGGGACGATTCTCTTCGGGATGACTATCTGGACCCTTGGATTATTCCTTTCCCGTCGAATGGATCGCGCAACAGCATTCCGAGTCATCACCAATTTTACGTGGGCCGTAGTGCTTGCAATCCTGCTTTCATCGGCATATCTCTTTTCCAGATTGTCTAATGCGTCCAGCCTCTATGATGTCATAAATTTACCTCTTGGCATGTCCACATACTCATGGATGCGGACCAGCGATGTCCTGGTAAATTCTCTTGCACCCTTGTCCCTCGTCAAGAGGACTCATGTAAGCCTCTTCATCGGTTTGACCTCGTCATTTCTCATTATTTTTCCCATCCTGTTCGAAACCCGCAAATGGTTGTCATCCGGCGGGCCTGCGGCACTCATACTCCTAGTAACAGGCTTGTTAGTAAACAGTGGCGGAAAAGACGGCCTTGCTGTAACCGCCGTTCTATGTCCCCTGGGACTGGCCCTGTCAGTCGGTATAGGCATAGAAAGCCTCCTGGTGCTTCGTTCCGGCAGGCCGAGATTGTTGTATCGTGCCGACTTGATCCTAATACTTGTGGGATCACTGCTGATGTTCTTTTCTGTCCTTGAGCCGGTTTCCCTTGTATCAATCGAGGACCAAGAAAGTCCTTTCCCACATTTTATGTGGATTGCCTTCTTCATGTTCATGACATGGTCGATTATTAGAATATCACGAAAGGGAATCGTTCAATCACGAGGAATGGCTTTAGGATTATTGTTGATCCTCGTCGTTGAAATTTCGATTCATGGTTTGCTTACTGTTGACTTGCTCGATTCAGGCATAAATCCAAGTAGATTCTTCCAATCAAATCCTTTTATTTCGGCCCTTGAAAAGGACCCGAGGCACATCCGAACGGCTATGTTCGAAACAGGCCTCACAACTGAAAAACAACATTTAAGCCCGCTCAAGCTCATGCAGAAGGGACTGATTTATGGCGGTATAGCCGCCATACGAACTCAAGATTGCATGTGCAAAATTGTTTCCAAAGCAAAGGGCGTTCCCTTATCGTGGCCCTGGATTAGAGAAAATTCCCCGAAAACACCCGGCGAAATCGGCGATAAGGAGCAACTTGAAATCCGCGAAGGCGGTCCTACGGACAGGCTCTTGGATCTGTTGCAAATCAAGTACCTGGTAACTAATGTTGATGTCTTGGGCGAAGCCTTTTTCGAACTCTTCGACTTTGACGGCTCTTCCATGTGGGAAAACCGGTACATGCCGGGGGAGGTCACAAGATTCACGCACATGGTTAAAGCACGAGACGCGGCCCAGGCAATCGATATGTACCTGTCTCCAGGCTTCGATCCTGAAAATCAGGTTGTTGTTCAGGACTCGCATCGACATTTTCAACTAGGCAAGAAACCCGGTGGTGTCGAAGTTGATTATATTGTAGACAGGCAGGGAAACCTTGTCTTCGATATTAAGAAATCAACCGGTGAAATCCTGACCACACCCTTTAACCGCTGGACTCCGTGGAGGATCACTATTGACAAAAAGAAGGCTGTTCCCTTGAAAGTCAATGGATGCTTCATCGGGATCTATGTCCCCCCGGGCAATCATGAAGTTTCCATTGCCTACAGATCGGGCGCTTTATGGAGCGGAGGAACTATCTCTTTCCTTGCCTTGATCATGATTATTGCCTTGTTGGTAATAAAGACGAAAACCGAATGACCCACAAAAATAGTAGGAACAATTAATACCCGGCCTTTTCAAGGAATATCGCCAAGCCATCGGTCCCTGGAGTCGCCGCATCTTTGTTGTGGAGCTTCACCGGATGCTTTGATTTGCATCTGTAGAAAAAACAAATGCAATCTCGTTGAAATATTAAAAAGCAGGATAATGCATTAATTCGAGGAAAAAACATTGTTGGCACATAATTGGCGCGAATGGTGCAAGAAAATGGCGGGGTTGACGGGACTCGAACCCGCGGCCTCCGGCGTGACAGGCCGGCGTTATAACCAGCTTAACTACAACCCCGCATGTTGCTCAGGTTTATGCCTCTAAACAAATCAAAGAACTTTTCGCTGGTGGGCGGAACAGGACTCGAACCTGCGACCTCCGCCTTGTAAGGGCGGCGTTCTCCCAGCTGAACTACCCGCCCCGCACCTTTCAGCGCGTTACGGTACGCCGGCACATATACATGCCTTCCTTTTCATTGTCAAGGATTTGTAATCTACCGCGGAATTCCATCACATTTTGGTTGACATTGGTCATTTTGGCTATATTATTTCGCTTTCTATGGCTCCGGTCGATGCGGAGAAGGAGAGGCGCCATGAAGGAAGCACTTGGAATATTGGGAAGAAAGATAGGGCAGACCCAGATATTCGATGAAAAAGGAAGGCGTGTGCCTGTTACCGTGGTCGAGGCAGGGCCTTGTGTAGTGGTGCAGAAAAAGACAGAAGAAAAGGATGGTTATACGGCCCTTCAGCTTGGTTTTGGAAAGAAGCGAGGCAAGAATGTATCATTGCCTCTGCGCGGTCATTTGCGAAGTGCAGGTTTTGGAGTACAGGCAAAGGGCAAGAAATCCAACACGGCCCTAACCGCCAAACAGCTTGAAAAGGAAAGCAAGGAGTATTTTCCGCGTTTTCTGAAGGAGTTCAGGATTCCGGCCCGGGAGTTGGAGAATTATGAAGCAGGCCAGGAGATCAAGTGTGACATCTTTACGCATGGACAAAAGATAGACGTAAGCGGCATATCAAAGGGCAAGGGCTATGCAGGCGTGATGAAGCGTCATAATTTTGGGGGTTTCAGGGCCACGCACGGCACGCACGAGTGTTTCAGGCACGGCGGGTCAATAGGCCAGAAGGAATTTCCTGCCAAGGTCTGGAAAGGCAGGAAGATGGCCGGGCAAATGGGAAACGAGCGTGTCACCGTTCAGAACATCGAGGTTGCCAAGGTGATCTTGGAGGATAACCTCCTCTTGCTTAAGGGAGCCGTTCC
>JAADFL010000141.1 GCA_013152945.1 Deltaproteobacteria bacterium
GTGACCTGAATATGGAGTAAAGCGCTTTCCCCATCCTTTGGGCCGGACCCGGTATATTCCAGCTTGATGTCCTGGTGTCCGCCCGGAACTATTTCACCGTTTCCTGGTTCTATGGACAACCATGGTTTATCCGAGCGGGCGATCCAGGGACCGGGCGCGCCGCCGCAATTTTCAAGCCTGAGCATGCGAAACCTTTCCGGATGCTTTGGATCAAGCTCGATGTTTGCAGGAAGGTTACAGAAATCCGCCTTATCCTGTTCCTGCATTTCGAATCGCATGGCCATGGAACCGATACCCGATGCCCAGTACTTGATTCGAAAGAATCCGTTTTCACCCCAATCAGGTCCCCAAGAATTCTTGACTATCCAGGCCTGGTCTTTTTCATTCCAGCCGATGAGGGAGACGGCATGGTACCCTTCTATGGTGGCGTCTTGGCTTTCCATGTACACTCCTGATTTATAGAACCTGAAGTCGGAATATACTGCTAGAGAAACTGGGACAGGCCTCCAGAAGATTTCAGCCCTCAACCTGTCGATTATCTTCCTGTCATCCGGTCCCATGGGGCCGAGCAAAGCAATCGGCACATGACTTTGTGTCTTGACCCTGTCTGTGCACGAGGCTGCTCTGCAAGCATTATCTGCAGCCTTGTAAGGGTAGCACGATTCATATGACACACCGTAATTTTCCAGGTACGCCGGGAGCTTGCCCCAAGTGCCGCCGCCGTTGCAACCTCCGGAATCAGAGCAATCAATGATGTCCTGTTCAGAGAGATCGACATCGTTTGTGCCGTCAAAAGGTGTTTTATTGCGAATCAGGAAAATGGATTCGACAGCGGCAAGGGAGCCGAAGGCCCAGCATGATCCGCATTGCGCCTGGTCCCTGACCGGGGTGATGAAGGAAACCCCCCCGCGGTTCCTCCAATCCAAGGCATCCGGAAGACCTGTGGCCGGTATTTGAGGCGGAGTATAATCGCTGCTGCGGGTGAAGGAAGCAAGTGCCTTTTCCATCAGGCTTGGAGGTATAAGGAGCTTCCTGAATTCTTCGGGTTTTAAAGATGAAACAGGAGTTTCGCCTGCCTGCCAATCCAAGCCCTGGCTTTCTATGGCCTGTTGGACTTCCTCGAGTCCTGGTTCGCGGGTTAATGTATTGTCCAGGCCCGGCAACAGGCTGATTAACATAATAGTACATGAAAGCATGTGACACCTCTTGATGAATTTTTTGAAAGAACGAATGATACGTTTCTTTTTCGAAAATTAATATAGCACCCGGAACAGGTTGTAGCAATGACTTGAGTTTCATGTTAATTAGTCTATTGTCTATTCAAAGGAATGACGTGGAGAGGGCGCTGAAGGTAAAATCGACATGGAGAGGAAGGATGCTGAAAAATATTTTTTCGGTTTTGTTTTTAACGGTATTCCCGGTACTGACCGTTCTTTCCTGCAGCAGAAGCGATTCCAACAATTCAATTGCCGAGTGCAATGACGAGAACAAGTACATCGTCCCTCAAGGCACTGCAGACGAGACTTTTCTGGTGGGCCCGTACCTCATGCATACAACCGGCAGCTTTGTAGCGCTTTCGTGGGAGACCAAGGCCCAGGCAGACACGGTTGTGGAATACGGGCTGAAAAGCACGGATGAATTTCGGGTCACCGGCCCTTCAGGAACCATGCACAGGGCTGTGATGACCCGGCTCGAACCCGGGAATGTATACAAGTACAAAGCTTGCTCGGACCAGAAGTGCACCGGAGAACTTACCTTTGCAACACCACCCCTCTTGGATACGCCGTTCAGGTTCGTGGTATACGGAGACAGCAGGTCCAATCCGGACGAGCATGCAATCGTGGCCAAGGAAATCGCTGAATCTTCTCCGGCCCTTGTTTTCAATGTCGGCGACATAGTTGAAAGGGGTGAGTTCCGGGACCAGTTCAAGTCCATGCATTTCGATCCCACAAGGGAGTTGGGGCAACACGTGCCGATTTACGTATCAATAGGAAACCACGAGTTCAACGGAGATAGGAAAGGTACATACTTCAAGGAATACATGATGTATCCCGGAGACGAAAATCTTCCGGACAGGCCCTCTGAAAAGGATCTGCCGCCCCATCCGGAGTTCAGCTATGCTTTCAGGTACCAGGATGTCTTTTTCCTGATATTGGATGATACCATGGATGCCCTGGACATCTTCTCCCCGGTCAAAGGGTACGAACCTCCGTTATGGCTCTGGCTCAAGCGACAGGTTCAGTCAGAGGCTGCCAAAACCGCAAAGTGGAGATTCGCCTTTATGCACTATCCTCCGGATTCCAAGTGTATTTCGGATACGGATGCAAATTCGGCTCCTTTTTCCGCAGTCAGGGGTGATGTTGTTCCATTGTTGCGGGAAAATAACTTCGATGCCTTGTTTACAGGTCATGTTCATGATTACGAGAGGATGAACTTCAAGGGTTTCCCGGTTGTCATAACAGGTGGCGGCGGAGCAGGCTTGGAGCAGGCTGATTCCTGCACCAGGGAATTTTCACAGTCCCAGAGCTTTACATCGGTGCATCATTATACTGTCGTGGATTTAAATTGTGAACAAGCAGATATCAGGGCCTTGGATGTTGATGGCAACCTGCTGGATGAATTTACACTCAAGGGTCATGATGGGCATGTGAGATGATGATGGGTGAGATGGGGATGGGAATGATGGGGGAGGATACGGATGATGGGGACGGAGGTTGAAAACCACCACGATAATCAAGGGTTAACGCGGCCGGCAGAGATGATTGCCTATGCTGTCCGGGGCCGGTTTTTCAGGGTACATGGCCAATAATTATTATTTGCCCCGTCCCGATAAATTGCCCCGTCCCCCGAGAAATCCCCGAGAAATTGACCGGGAATAACCCAAAGCCCCTGTTTCGTCACTCCAATGACATTCCGAGGTTTTTCCGTACCAGAAAATATTGATCGCTCAAGGCAAATTCCAGGAGTTTTGCTATCCTCTTGGACTTGGCAAGAGGACTTAGCATATTCACACTGTCGGAAATTCTTATTTGTCCGTCAGTTTCCTCATCTTGCAAGAGTGCTGATACGGCCACTCCAAGGTCGCCGCACAACACGAATCCTGCCCTGTCAGCAGTCGTTGTCAGGGCCTGCACATAGGATTCGAAATCCAGCTCACCAATCCTGTGAGCCAATGTTTTGATCATGGGTTCGAGGACTTTTCTGCTCTTTCTGGGCAGACCCTTGTATAGTTTTTTCGATATTTCATCGAGTTCCGCTTGGTCGATTCCGGGAAGGGGAAAGTCCGGTTCGAAATTGTGAACCACTGCGGCAAACACCTTCCTTGTTGCATCCGCTCCTATCTTGGTGAATAGCGCTCCCCGGTTGACGAGCAGCTCTATTGCCCAGGCCAGGTGGAACTTCTGAACAGGCCTGGTCTGGCGTTCCAACTCTGAAGAAATGATCAGGATTGGAGGGGCGCCGATAAAGGCCTTAATCGGCTTATCGGAATTCGTATGTATGTAAGCATCGTAACCCGGCAGTCCAAGTTGAGAAGCAAAGTCATCAAGGATTTTTCTCAGGTTGGCGTTAGACCTGGTAGACAGGCGGTTCGACCTTCCGAGCCCCAGGGTCTTCAAGGGGTTCTCCGGGTAGAGGCGCGTAAGGCCTTCCCCGATTATGGATGCGACATTGCGCAACAAGCCCCTTTCATCCTTGTGTGTGATGATGCTCTCGTGGTCTTCCTTGGTGAGCTTTGCCGCGGGTTCCTTGGGTATCTTCGCCCTGTTTTCGGAAATAAAGTCCATTTCCTCGTCATTTGCATCCTTCAAGTACCGGATAAATGAAGTCACAAGATATGCCTTATCTGTTTCACCGAGTTCACGATAGAGCCTGCCTAGCGCGTGGAATGCCTCGTACTGCAGGGGATCCCGTGCAACTATTTCCTTGTAAGTCTCGATTGCCTCTTGCTTGCCGACCGGGGTCGCCGCCATGAGGTTTGCAAGGGTTATTTTCAGGTGAGTATTCGATGGGATATCATTGACCGCCCTCCTGTAGAGCCCGATGGCCTTATCCATGTCGTTCAATTGATTTATGTACAGGTCTCCCAACTCGTCGAAAAGTTCTATCGCCTCCTGTCTAACCTCGATAGGCGCTGTGGACAAGAAATTGTCATAAGCGGATGCAGCCTCTTGAATCCGGTTCTGGGCCTTGTACATCTCAACGATGTTTTTGACTGCATCCAAGCTGGCTGGATCTACCTCGAGTGCTCTCTGGTAACAAATTTCTGCATTCGCAGTATCATTGAATCCTTCTTTGTATGCTATAGCCAACTTGAGGTAATGATCGACCAATCGTTTTCTGCTGGTCTCCTTGGTGATTAGTTTGTTGATGGTCTCGAGGGCATTTCTCCAGTCCTGGACTTGCAGGTACAAGCCCCCCAGCTTTTCGAGGGCCGCCACATTATCAGGGTCGAAAGCAAGAACCGCCTTGAAATATTCCATCGCCCCTGTTGAATCGGAAAGTTTCTCTTCGAGTAAAGTGCCCTGTTTGAAATTCAAGGCAATAAGTTCTTCCCGGCTGCCGCCCAGTTGAATGAGCCTCTTCAGCAAGTCTTTTGCTTCCGACCATTTCTCGAAAGATATCTTCAGGTCACATAACGTATAGAGCGCCTGCTTGTTGTCGGAATCCTGCTCCAAAGCCTTTGCAAGATAATCCTGTGCCTTGTCCACGTCATCAAGCCGTTCCAGGCAAAGCCTGGCAGCCTTGTCGTACAGAGCAGCCAATTCACGTGGCTGTTGTTCGTTTCGAATTCTTGTCTCGTACAGTTCCAGGAGTTCCTGGTATTCTCCCTGTTGGGCCAGGAGAGCATCCAGCAATCTAAAGGATTCTCCATGAAGCGGGTCCAGTTCCAAGACCTTTAAGAATCCTTGCTTTGCCTTCTCCGGATCGGCGAGCTTGTTGAGGGAAATGAAACCTATCTGGAATTGCGTTGCCACGGCTTGATATGGAGATTGTGCGGCCTCGGCTTCTTTTTTCAGAATCGTGAGCAAGTCTTGCCAGCGTTTCAATCTTGTCAACATGCGTTTCAACGCCTTAATGGACGGTAGATAGGTAGGGTCGTTTTCCAGTGCTTCCGCATAATATGCAGCCGCCTTTTCCTTGTCTTCCGTATTCTTGTCCCAGAGGTCTCCGAGTTGATGAGCGAGTACACATCTTTCCGTGGGATCTTGCGCGGATTTCTTTTTCCGCTCCAGCGTCTCTGCAAGGCCCTCCCATACGCCGGCTTTCTTATACAGGTCCTCCAGGGCGTCCAGCGCCATCTTGTTGAACGGATCGATTTCCAGCACCTTGAGATAATGGTCTCCCGGTGCTGCTTTGTCCTGCAACTTGTTTTCAACCAGTTTGGCCATCTCCAGTTGTAGCGCTACCTGTGAATCGCGGTCACCTACCAGCTCCGCCAAACGGGAGAGTACTAGGTAAAGCTTTTCCCACTGTCCTTTGCTTCGATAGGTCTCCTCGAGTATCCTTAAAGCGACCAGGTTGGATTGGTCGATCTCAAGGATTTGTTCGTAGCAGTACAAGGCCGCATCGGGGTTGGACAGTTTTTGATCATGTATTTCGGCCATTACTTGCAATAGGGTCACTTTTCGGTTGGCTGAAGTCGTGCCCGCCAACTCCGCCTCGTATACCGTTATCAGTTCGCTCCATTGCCCTGTTTTTACGTATAATCTAATCAGGGATCGTATTGCAGGCAGGTAACCGGAGTTTGCATCCAGGGCCTGTCTATAGGCTTCGACCGCCTTTTCGGGATCATCCAGTCTTTCTTCGAAAATTTCGCCGATTTTGAAAAGTAGGAAAATCCTTTGATTATCATCCTTGGTTATTTCGATCTGCCGTTCATAGGTTTCGACCAGGTTGTTCCAGTCTCTTCTCGACGTGTATATTCTTGCCAAGGCTTCCAAGGCCGGTATGTACGTGGGTTCCAGGTCGAGTACTTTCATATATGAATCAATCGCATTCTCCTCGTTGAGCAACTTTTCTTCCCAGATTTCGCCAATCTTGTATTGCAGGCTGACCACGACTTCCGGGCTTTGGGTTACCTCGATCTCCTGGTAGTACATGTTGATCAAATCTTCCCAGTTTCCCCTTTGGAGATAGAGCCGTCCCAGGTCGGACAGGGCGGGGAGGTAAGTAGGCTGTATGGCCAAAGCCCTGCGGTAATACTCGGCCGCCTTGTCCTTGTCTTCCAGCTTTTCTTCGAATATTTCACCATTCTTATGATAGAGTGCTACGATCTGATTGGGGTCTTGCACTATGTTGGCCTCTTGTTCGTTGACATCGAGCAGGTCTTCCCATTGTCCCTGTTGAAAAAATATTCTACCAAGCAATCGAACTGCGGGAAGGTAATCAGGCACTTCCTGCAAAATGCGCCGGTAGGTCTCGATAGCCTTTTCTCTTTGGCCCAGCCTTTCTTCGTAAAGGTTACCCAGTTTCTCCAGGAGATGAGTCTTTTGTGCCTTGTCGTGAGTAACATTCAACTCGCCGAGGTACAAGACAGCCAGGTCTTCCCAGCGCTTGTACTTATTGTAATAACTTCCCAGCGCCTTCAGTGAGGGCAGGTGGTTTGGTATCAGCTCCAGGACCTTTGAGTACATCTCAATGGCCTTGTCATCGTTCGCTAGTTTCTCTTCGAATATCTCCGCCGCCTTGAAATACCTGTTGGCAATCTGTCTTTTTTCCTTGGTTGCTTCCGCCTCCAAAAGGAGCATGTCTATTTGGTTCTCCCAGTTCTTATTTTTTGCGTACAGCTTGCCCAATGACTGCAAGGCCGGGAGATAGGAAGGAAATACTTCCCTGATTTTCGAAAATGCCTCTATTGCCTTTTGGTCGTCAAAGAGTTTTTCTTCCCAGAGCAGGCCCAGCTTGTAGTAAAGCGAGACCTTGTTATGTACGTCGGTGGTCGCATCGGCGAGCTTGTTATAAACATCTGCAAGATCCTGCCACATCTGGTTAACGTCGCAGACCTTCTCCAGTTCATTGAGTACCAAGAGATTGTCGGGAGCCAGGTCCGACGCCTGTTTGAGGAGTTGTATGGCCTTATCCGGATTTTCCAAGTGTTCCGTGCAAATTCGGGCGCTTTGGTACAACAATAGCGCCTTTTCCCGGTTATCTTCCGCCAGCCTGATTTCCGTGTTGAAAAGTGTTAGAAGATCCTCGAATCTCCCTAGTTCGGCAAGTAGTTTACGCAATGCCCTTACTGTATTGGCATTTGTGGGATCTATCAGGAGACTTTGCCTGTACAACTCGAGGGCGGCTTCTTTTTTTTCAGGTGCCTGAATCAACAGGCTTGCAGCCTCGAAAAGGTGAAATGCCTTTAGTGAGGGCTCGGATGCGGCTTCAGCAATGCCCATTGCAGCCTCGGCCCATTTTTCCCCATTTCCCGATGCCTTTGCCTGTTGTTTCATTCGGTAAAGCGCCATCATGTTCTTGGGATCAAGTGAAACCGCTTCAGAGAGCGCATCCGCCGCTTCATCCGGTTTATTTAGATGTTCCGAGAGGATCTCGGAATAGTCGAGTAACAGGAGGCTCTTGGAAGCGTCATCATTGGCATGTTCTATTTCTCTTTTCAGAAAGGTCGCAGCTTTTTCCCATTGGCGCGAGTCCATCAGCAGCCTTCTTGCCGCATTCAGGGGCGGTAGGTAGGTCTGGTCTGCAGAACAGGATTTTTCGTATGAATCCATGGCCTGTTTCAGTGCGCCGAGCCTTTGCTCCCAGAGCCTGCCCATCTCGAAATACAACTCGGCCCTGCGGCGTTTTGTATTGGCTGCCGCTGCCTCACGTTCGAAGATCTGCACCAGGCGAACCCATTCATCCGATTCCTTGTCGGTGACAGCCAGTTCAGCAGGAAGATCTTCAGCCCCTCCATCCGGTTTTATCGATGCGCCTGCTTCCTCTCTTGCCTCATCAGGCGCTTCAAGTGATTCGGGTTGAACCTGGCCCGGCCCGGTATCCTCTTTTTCGTCCGATGAATCCCGGACAGTTTCCATCCCGGATTCGCCCGGCCGTGTATCCTTTAGGTTGATGGTTTGTTCGGGTTCGAGATCATTTTCGTTTTCTACGGTGGAATCGATTTCCCCGGATTTCCAGTCAAGGTCGGAAAAGTCATCGGGATCCGATTCTTCATTGCTGTCCTTGGGCGGAGACGAAAAAAAATCTTCTTCAATATTGTCTTGTGGGTTTTCGTCCTTGATGTCTTCGGATTTCTCGTTCTTGGGATCTTCGCCATCTCTATCAGGCATTTGTTTGGCCTCCATAGCTTACTCTACCGGCAAGCTGGGATTACCGCCGGTGCACACCGAAATTTTCAATGAAAGTACCAGGAGGTCAATCTACTATCAAGTGAAATTTGTTACAAGCCGCCCGGTGCGGTGTTTTTCCGAAAAGTTGACAATGTGGGAATATTTTTTTTGTAAACTTGCAGATCTTGTCAATGTGGTGCAAACTTGTATCGATAGAACACAAAGGATATGGAGGTGTGCCTTGAGGCTTACTCCGTTGGACATTCAGCAGCAGAAATTCAAGAAGGCTTTCCGTGGATTTGACATGAAGGAAGTGGACGCCTTCCTCGAGCTCGTAAAGAGGCACTACGAAGAACTAATACTGGAAAACAGGAAGCTCAAGGAGGAGGCCAGGGAACAATCCAGGAGAATCGAAGAATACCGCGAGAGGGAACGGACCCTGAAAGAGACCATGATTACTGCCCAGAAGATAGTAGAGGATATCAAGAGTGCTGCCAGAAAAGAAGCCGATGTGGTTGTTTCCCAGGCCGAGATACAGGCGGAGAAAATCTTGCGAGGCGCCCAGGACAGGTTGGTGGGGGTCCTGGAGGATATCAGGGAGTTGAAGCGCCAGAGGGCGCAGCTCTGGTCGAACATGAAAGGCATATTGGATTCCCACTCGAAATTGCTCGAGGTGCAGGCCCGGGCCGAAGAAGAGGAAGACAAGCCCGAGGAAGGGCTGAAGGTCTTCGGTGAACACAAGAACCGCTGATAGTCTTGAACAGGACAAAGTGCTTGACCTGCACGATGTGCAGGATGGTGTGGTGTTTCGTGTTTATGCAAAGCCCAAGTCTTCGAGGAGCGGGATAAAGGGGATAGCCCAAGGCAGCCTTGTAGTGCGGCTTGCGGCTCCGCCGGTAGATGGCAAGGCAAACAAGGAACTTGCAAAGGTGATTGCCCGCAAGTTCAAGGTGCCCCGGACATCCGTGCAAATAATTGCCGGGGAGCATGGAAAGCAAAAGACAATAAAGATAATGGGAAGCAACAGGGATGAAATCTTGAATATCCTTAAAGGGTGAAGACCTGTAGGATTTACTTACCCGGCCGGTAAAAGGCGGAGGTCTGCCGGCTTTGCCGTATGAGGGCCGGCGGCAGTGAAACGGACTGGGTTTGCCATGTTCCGACGGCGCGCAAACAGGCGGTTTTTTCAAAGTCATGGGTATGTTGTCGCATTCCTTGCACAAAGCATGTTGTTGTACGCTTTACTGTGTTTATTTGCACATGCCGGGCTTGCCATGCCGAAAAACAACGTTTACAAACGTAAAGTCATCGGCAGCCTGACCTTCGTGTACAAGTCATCTCTCGAGTCAGCCCTTTCAGATCTCTTTGACCACGGAATGTCCGAGTGCTCGAGGGTGGCAAAGGATCTTGGAGTCACCCGGCTGCCTGGAATTGAAGTACGGGTTGCAAAAGGACTTGCCGAGTTTATGTATCTTCAGCCCAAGGGCGCCGATGTCCCATCCTGGGCTGTTGGCGTGGCCCATCCGGGGCTGGACATGATTGTCATTAATTTCGGAAGAACAAAGAGTGGAGACCTGGCGAATGCTGATAGTGTTCTTGCCCACGAACTTTCGCATGTCTTGCTGCACCATGCTGTCGGCGGGCAAAGAATTCCAAGGTGGTTCGACGAGGGAATGGCCATGCGTGAGGCCGGGGAATGGTCTTTCTGGAGGGCCCGCGCCCTCATGGGGCCTACACTTACAGGCGGGCTGATTCCTCTGAAAAACCTGGATCTGGGCTTCCCCTTGGACGAGGAGAAAGCCAGGTTGGCCTATGCAGAGAGCGTGGAGTTCGTAGCGTGGTTATTCGAGGACCAGGGTATAGACAAGGTGCACGCCCTGCTGGCCGGTTTACGGGACGGCAAGCCTTTTCTAAAAGCTCTTGTGAGTGCACTCGGCATGCCCTTGAGGAAACTGGAGGCCGAGTGGCGTTCGTACCTGAAGATGAGGTTCAGTTGGATCCCGCTTCTGACCAGCTCCGCTGTCATGTGGTTCCTGATTTCCATTGTCTTCCTGCTCGTGTACTTCACGAGACGAACCAAGTCCAGGAGGAGATTGGAGGCAATGGAACTGGAAGATACGATGGAGGTTTTTTCAGGTTTTCCTGATGATGACGAGCCTCCCCCCGGAAGGGTATTGCACTGATTGAATCATACTCCTGCCAACTTCGAGGCGAGCATGAAGAGGCTCTTGACAAGGAAGAGATCCAGGAAATACAGGATTAACAGGGCCACCAAGGGCGAGAGGTCGAAACCGCCCTGGACCAATGACAGTCTTCTGCGTAACGGTCCGAGGAGCCACTCGGTCGACTTGACCACGAGCTGGATGAAATGGGCGTATCGGTATAGTTGTTGGCTTGGAAGCCAGGACAGTACTGTCCTGATGATTAGCAGGATTGTAAAAACATAAAGAACTATTCTCAGAATGTACGCAATGGCTGTAAGCAGGTTTACGATCACGAACATGGGTCTGTTACCTCCTGGCTCCGAAAATCGCGGTGCCGACCCTTACCATGGTCGCGCCTTCTTCAATAGCGGCCTCGAAGTCATTGCTCATGCCCATGGACAATTCCTTGAATTGCGGCCCGGCGATTTTCTTTGCCTCTTCTAGCAGGGAGCGCAGTTGCCTGAAGTACGGCCGTACTTGTTCATCTGGCAGAAAGGGCGGCACAGCCATGAGTCCCATGGGTTCAAGGTGCCGGAGAGAACACACCGACTCGACGATTTTTTTCACATTGCCCGGATCCACGCCATGCTTGGATTCTTCTGAAGCAATATTGACTTCTATCAGCACCTTGACGCTAATCCCGTTCCACGACGCCCGGCGATCGAGTTCCCTTGCCAATTTTTCCGAGTCAAGCGTGTGTATACTGTATGCTCTCCCAAGGACCTGTTTTACCTTGTTTCTCTGCAAATGGCCTATCATGTGCAGCCTGGGACCGACTCCCAGGGCCTTTGATTTTGCAACCAGTTCCTGCACATAGTTTTCGCCGAAATCAACCTGACCCGCCTTGATTGCCAATTCAATGTCTTGTATCGGCTTGGTCTTGGATACTGCTATAAGGGTAATGTCTTTTGGATTTCTTCCGGATCGGCGGGCAGCCCCTGCAATACGGTTATTTACGGATTCGATGTTTTCAGCGATCTGCCTTGCTCTGTCCGGCATCTTTCACTCCCCCGGGGGAAAGCCCTTCCACCCGGCATGTGCCAGCAATTCCAATGTTTCTGCCAGCGGAAGACCGACCACATTGGTATAACTTCCATGGACAGACTTGACCAAAGCAGCGGCTTTACCTTGTATTCCGTATGCCCCGGCCTTGTCCATGGGTTCATCGGTTTTGATGTACCAATCGATTTCCTCCTTGCACAGGTTTTTGAACACCACCTTTGTGGAAACGCTTTGAATTGACGTCTCGCCTTGCGGCGAGACCACTGCGAAGCCTGTAATTACCTGGTGCGAACGGCCCGAGAGGGCGCCAAGCATTTGCCCGGCCTCGCCGATGGTCTTGGGTTTGCCCATGATCCTGCCGTTGCACACTACGATTGTGTCTGCAGCCAAAACGAAACGATCCGGATTCTCCTCGTGGCCTTGCACGGCCTTGAGGCGCGCCAGTCTTTGTACTGCTTGTTGCGGCGATTCATGGGCATGAATGGTTTCGTCCACGCAGACAGGCCTGATTTCTATTTTCAAGCCAGTGGCTTCAAGAAGTTCCCTTCGTCTAGGTGATGCTGATGCAAGTACAAGCTTCATATCAATCCTTTCCCGGATGCAGCAAATTACAATCAAAATGCGGGTGTTTCAAGGGAATTGAATACGAACCAATGAAAAAAACGTCAAGGCAGTGACAGGGACCTGCCCCTACGGTCGGCCGGTGTAGCACGCCACAGGATGGATCTGGTTATGGTCATTGACTGGATGCAGGGCATCGAATCCGCAGATTGTGGAGTCAAGGGCCTGGCCGGTTGCCTTGTACGCAAGCTCCAGGACTGTCTTGCCGAGTTCGAGCCTGAACGGTCCCAGCCTGGGCAGGCCATGGATGGCCAGGCAGACCGATCCGGGGACCTGCGGGGGCAAGGGCCTCTTCAGCCTCCAAGGCGACCTGGACGGCAGGTGGTGGAGCAGGAGCCTGCGTGCGCAAAGAAACCGAAGAACCCGGATGACAGCGCCAGGCTGAACTCTCCCTTGTCCAGCCATTCCGCCAGGGTAATGCGTGTGCTCCTGCCGTTGCCCATGGCACGTGCTTGTACCATATCCCCCCGAGAGGCGCCACCCGAATATTGATGCAATGATCCCGTAAGGTTGGCAGGTACCAAGGGCCATGAGCGGATGAGATTGGACTATGGCTCTACATGCTTTTCCGGCAGGCGAGGGCCGCCGTTGGAGACGGTCGGGGTATTCCGGTGGCGCCGGAGGCACCCGGCAATACCTTGATTTATCGGGAGAACCCCAAAAAAAGAACGCCGAGAAACCGGTGTTGGCCGTATTTCAATGTGTATGGTAGAAAAGAAATGCACAGCCGAACTTACTATTAAGTTTTTTTTGGAGCATCCGTGCCCAAATTAGTGGAAGACAAAGACCTGTTGGCAGCGTTTCAAAGGGGTGAGAAGTACGCCCTTGAGGAGGTTTACAGGGAGTATGCTCCGCTGGTGTTCTCTATTTTAAGAAAGGGCTTTGTTTTTACCACGGATCGGGGCCCTATGCGGTTCCAGGGCTTTGACGACCCTTTTGACCTGGAGAACGCTATGCAGGAGGTGTTCGTAAGGGCGTTGTCCAAGGCTGCGAGGCAGGGTTACGACGGTCAAAGGCCTTTTGGGCGTTACCTGTCCGCCATTGCAAGGAACCTGGTGCACGACGAATTCAGGAAGAAGGAGAGGCTGTTCGAGGAGCTGGACCAGGCAAAGGTGGAGGAGATTTCCAGGCAGGAGCACGTTCAGTCCATACCCGGGCCTGACAGGCAGGCCCAGGAGCAGGAGGTGAGGGCGAGAGTCGGCGAGTTCAAGACGGCGTTGGATGGGCTGGAGCGCCGTATATTCGAGCACAGGTTCGAGATGGGCATGTCCATCGAGCGGACTGCAATGTCACTTGAGGTGACCGAGCACAGGGTCAAGAAGGTCGAGCGCCGCCTCAAGAAGCGCTTCTTCCTGCAAATGAAGGAGCACGGTTACTTCGAGGGGTACAGGCTCTCCAGGAACGGGGTGGAGAGGATAGGAGCCATGCTCTGCATGTGTCTTGGGGGCCGGCTATGAAGCACGGTGAGGCAAGGCGGCTGGTTCACGCCCTGTTCGTTGATGGAGTCCTACCGCCCGGCTCGGCCTCCAGGCTGGACGAGCACTTGCGGCAATGTTCTGCGTGCGCGAGCCTGTACTCCAGGTACGCGCGACTCGAGGACGCACTGTGCAATGCTCCGGACAAGGGGACCGTGTTTTCCAGGGACAGGGTCATGGCCAGGGTCATGGAGCAGGTCCTGCCATGTGCCACAGGGTCGCCGAAAAGGACTTCTCGCCGGGCACGGCTTGCCTTGTCAGCAGCAGTGCTCGCCGCGGCTGCAAGCCTGGTACTGGTGCTCGCTCCACCTGGAAGAGATGACTCCAAGGTAGACTTGCCTCCCGGCGCACGGCTCCTGGAGGTGGGGCCGGTGTCAAAGGGCGGAGAGGCAACCGATACCTCGAACGTAGGAATAAGGATGTTCAAGGTCACTGACCGGTCCAGGCTCGAGGAGGCGGGCGAAAAAGGTCTTGACTTGAACGATGTGGTCACGTTTACATATACAAACGTTGAAAAAGGGATAGGTTATCTTGCACTGTTCGGCCTGCAGAGCGGGCCCGAAGTGCACTGGTATTACCCTGGATATGAGGGCAGCGAGAGCATTCGAATACGTAATGGCGTGGTGGACGAACCCTTGGGCCATGGATTCAAGCTTTGTGTAAACCACGAGCCGGGGCCCCTGGCGGTTGTAGCCGTGTTCTCGGGAAGGCCGCTTGACAGGGAAGAGCTGGAGCGGATCGTGAAGAAAAAGATGCATTCCACCGTAGGGCTCGATCAGGTTTGCCCCATTGGAGTAAAGGGGGTGCTCGAGCACTGCCTGTTTACGGACATCGGGGAACCGGTAGGCCATGGAAGGTGCAATTAGGGGGTGCGGGATGTCAAGGGCGGAAAGATTCTGTGCTGTCTTGGTGTTCGTCTCGGCCATGGGCGCGGCTTTTACTGCCGGCGCAGGCGAAAAGAGGCTGTACGCGGTTGTAATCGGCAACGACCAGAGCCTGGACAAGGGCGTGTCGCCTCTTTCGTACGCCGACGACGATGCTGCCAAGTACTTCGAGCTGTTCAAGGCCATGGGAGCAAGGGTGGCCCTGTTCGCGGTGCTGGACCCGGACGCGCAGAAGCGCTTTCCAGCCGCTGCCGAGGCATCGAAGCCGCCCAGGCGACGGGACGTGCTGCGGGCCGTCGACAGGTTCTTCGGAAGGATCGAGGCGGACAAGGAGGACGGCCGGGAGACCCACTTCTACTTCGTGTACTCGGGCCATGGCAATATCGGGCCGAACCGGGAGGGGTACATAAATCTCCTGGATGCCAGGTTTCGGCGGTCCGAGCTGTACAAGGAGGTGATAGCAAGATCGCCTGCCGACTGGAACCACCTGCTCCTGGACGCGTGCCATTCGTACTTCCTGGTAAAGAAGCGCGGAGCAAAGCCGGACAGCCAAGGAGATTACCGTGACGTGGTCAAGGACTTCATGAGGAACGAGGACCTGGAGCATTATCCAAACGTGGGCGTGATCCTGGCTGCATCGAGCGAGTCCGAGACCCACGAGTGGAGCAAGTGGGAGTCTGGCATATTCTCGCACGAGCTGCGCAGCGCCATGCTTGGCGCGGCAGACGTGAACCGTGACGGCAAGGTCACGTACAAGGAGGCTGCCTCGTGCGTGGAGGCTGCCAACGCAGCAGTGGAGGACCCCAAGGCCAGGCTGAAGGTATTCTTCAGGCCCCCGCCTGCAAGGGTGGACCTGGCCCTGGTGGACCTGTCCTTGTTGAAAGCCAAGCCTGTGCTCGAGTTTCCAAAGGGCATGGAGGGAAGGTTTCACATCCAGGATTCGCGCGGGGTGCGCGTGGCGGACCTGCACCCGTCAGGCGAGCAGAACGTAGGGGTGCACCTTTTGGGCAAGGCGCCGTTTTTCCTGAGGATCAGGGGAATGGAGGCAATGGTCCCCGAGTCCAGGGCCAAGGTGGCGGTACAGGACTTGACCATGAGGAAGTACACGGCTTCCAGCAAGGGCAGCGTGGAGCAGAGCTTCAGGCGGCATCTGTACGAGCTGCCGTTCGGCCTCGGCTTTTTCAGGGGGCTCACTGCTGCTGTGCAAGGGGCGGGTCCCGCCAGTGGCCCGAGGCCTGACACAGCGGCCGATGCCGGCACACGGATCCCGCCTGCGCAACCTCCTTCAGGCGGTGAGAAGCTGGCGGTGCTGGACCTTACGGCATCTGGCGTGGATAGGTCCCTTGCGTACAACCTTTCCGAGGTCATGGCTGACGCGGCTGGCAGGGCAGGCACGTACTCTGTGCTGTCCATGACCGACATAGAGAGGCTTCTCGCCTTCGAGGGAGAGAAGCAGAAGCTTGGGTGCGAAAGCGATGTATCCTGCCTGGCCGAACTGGGCGGGGCCCTGGGCGTGGACAAGCTGCTCACGGGCAGCGTGGGCAAGATAGGCAGCACGTACCAGGTGACATTGAAGCTCCTGGATATAGTGCGCGCAGATGTTTTGGACCGCAGGACCGAGACCGTGAAAGGCGATGAGTCCAACCTGATAGACGCGGTCAGGCTCATGACAACAGTCATGCTGGCAGGCGCAGGGTCTGGCAAGGGTATGCTGTCGCTGGTTGTGTCCGTGCCCGGTGCAGCCATCATGGTGGACCACCGGAGCGTGGGCTATGCTCCTCTTTCCAAGCCAATAGAGCTTGCGCCCGGCAAGCACAGGGTGACTGTGCAGGCCCCGGGGTACGAGCCGTTTGCAAAAGACGCGGTCGTCCCGTCCGGTGACAGCGTGGACCTCGTGGTGGCGTTAGAGCCTGTAGCCAAGCCCGGTGGTGGTATGAGCTTGAGCACGTGGGGTTACGTTTCGCTGGGCGTTGCCGCGGCACTGGGGGCAGGGGGAGCCGCAGCCGGGGTCCTAGCCAGGCAGTCACACGACGAGTTCATGAAGGCGGATGACCAGAACCGGGCATTGGATCTGAAGGACGAGACAGATGCCAGGGCCCTTGCAGCCAATGTGCTGCTTGGAACAGCAGGCACTGCTGCCGCGGCTGCCATGGTCCTGCTGATAATGGATTGGGTTAGTGACGAAGCCCCGAGTGCAGGCGCAGCGGTATTGCCGTCTGCCGGCGGTGCATTGGTGACCGGAGTCTTGGCATGGTGAACCAAGGTTTATTTTTCCATGGGTCTTTTTATCACCGAGCGCGTATCGGCAATACGTATATAACGGTGACAAGGTCTTGCATGCCGTAGGATCGCTGGGGCAATTTGCGGGAGGGAGTGAACATGACCAGGAGAGTTTTTACATCGCTTTTACTGATATACTTGGCTGGCTGCAGCTTCGACTTCAACAACCCCGTGCTGGACCTTCCCCGCGGTTCCGTGATGGGCAAGGTGGTCAAGGAGGTGGAAGGCAGCGGTGGCTCCCAGCCTGTAAAGGGCTGCGTGGTGAGGCTTCGCGGCTCTCCCCTTGCTGTTCTTACCGGCTCTGACGGTTCGTTCCTCCTGGAGCACGTCCCGGATGGCAAGCATGTGTTGGACGTTGTCTTGGATCAGGACGGGGACGGCGAGGCGGAACTCAAGGCAGAGCGTGATGTTAGCGTTCATGGTCACAGCTCCAGGGATGTGGGCAAAATCCTGTTGAAGTGGACCGGCACTGTCAAGGGGCATGTTCTTCTCGATGGTAAGGTGCCGGGGCGGCCGGGGGTGACCGTGTTCGTGCCTGGGGATTTTGGCGTTTCATTGGCTGACGAAGAGGGATTGTTTGCACTGAGATATCTTTCGCCCGGTAACAAGCGGGTCTGCGGTTACGAGCCTGGCTACAAGGTTTCCTGTGTGCAGGTGGTTGTTGAGGCCAGGAGTGACAAAGACGTGGGCGAGATAGATCTTGTAAAGGAAGAGGGGGAGCCTCCGAAGGTTTTGGTGAAGGGTGTGGCCGGGCTCCTCGGCGATATTGGGGAGTCTGGCCATGCCGGTATCCTGGTTCGTTTGATGCACGGCCAGGAGGAGCAGGGCAGGGCGGTGACAGGTGGTGATGGGGGTTACAGCATAAGTGGCGTTGCACCTGGTTCGTACGAGGTCGTTGGGACATTGGACGGATACAAGGAGGGCCGTAGCTTCACCTTCTTTGTTGCCGGCGACGTGGACCCGGTCCATGCGCCGTCGATCTGGCTTGCGCCTGTTGACGGCTCATCAGGCAAGCCTGACTGCGACCTGGACGGCAAGCCGGACGACGAGGACGATGACGACGACAACGATGGGGTATTGGATGGAGATGATGCATTCAGGTGCGATCCAGGGGAGTGGAAGGACACGGACAACGATGGCATCGGCGACAACCAGGACGATGACGATGATGGGGACGGAGTGAAGGACTTCGAGGACCTGTGCCCGAAGAAGAAGGGCTTAGTGGAGAATGATGGTTGTCCTGAAGGGGATGCAGATACTGATACGGACACGGACACCGGCACGGATACCGGCACGGATACGGATGTTGATACGGATACTGACACGGATACGGATGTTGATACGGATACTGACACGGATACGGATATTGATACGGATACTGACACGGATACGGACACGGATACGGACACGGATACGGACACCGATACAGATACTGATACAGACACAGATACAGACACAGATACAGACACAGACACAGACACAGACACGGATACGGATACCGACACGGATACTGATGCGGATACGGATACGGATACTGATACGGATACCGATACAGACACGGACACTAATCAACAGTGCCAGGGAGGATGCCCGGAAGGGCAATATTGTATTGACGGCAAGTGCTCATCAATTTGGGTGGAATATCATGACTTGGATATCCATTATCCAGGAACTGTCGAAACATGTTGTTTCGCGAACCCTTCGTGCGCGCAAGGCAATGGCAAATTGTATTGTAGCGGGGGCCCGTATCCTTCGGCTATGCGAGATTTCAAAATATTCGATTTAGAAAACAACCAATGGTCCGATGGACCCACCAGGGATAGATCATCATATTCTCATGCCCCTGTGTGGTTCGATGGCTTGTTCTGGAATATTGCCGGGTATACCGGCACCGCTGGTACCGGGGCGGTTTCTGTATATGATCCAACAGAACAGGTTTGGAAAACAAAGCCCAGCTTGCCATGGGGTATGGG
>JAADFL010000142.1 GCA_013152945.1 Deltaproteobacteria bacterium
CCCCGTCCCCCCACACACCCCCACACACCCGTCCCCACACATCCATGTGTTGGAGCCAACAGGAATCGATGCCAGGTGCTTCGAGTGCCTGCAGGATGCGGAAATTACTTTTTGTAAAAAGCCCTAGTTGCTTGGGGGTTCGATCCTGACCTGGGTCTGTTTGCCTGTGGAAATCTCTTTGGCGGTCACCTTGAGTACACCGTCTGCATCCAGTGAAAACATCACTTCTACACGTACCTCTCCGGCCGCTTTTCTTGGCAGCCCCTCCAGAAAGAATTCTCCCAATTGTCTGTTTTCCGATGCTATTGGAGATTCACCCTGAAAAACAGATAACCTCACAAAATCCTGGTTGTTTTCAACAGTTTCGAATATCTTGCTCTCCTGTGTCGGCACAGTCGTGTTCCTTGGAATAACTACAGAGAACTTGCCGCCCGTGGTTTCTATACCCATTGACAAAGGCGTCACATCCAGGAGTATGCTTTCCTTCATCTCTCCGGACAGAATTGCTCCCTGCAGGCAAGCACCGGCCGCAACCACTTCGTCCGGGTTAACGCCCTTTGTGGGCTTTTTTTTGAATATCTGTTCAACCTTGGCCTGCACTGCCGGAACCCTGGTCATGCCTCCTACAAGCACGATATCATGTACATCTTCGGGTTTGAGCTTGGCATCATCCAAAGCCTTGAATACCGGTTCATCCAGTGCATCGAATAAGTCGGAGCAGAGTTCTACAAAGGTCTCACGTTCAAGCCTGTCGATTTTCAGGTGCTTGGGTCCGGATTCGTCTGCTGTGATGAAAGGGAGGTTGATGTCACAGTGGTCCAGCGAAGACAACTCCTGTTTTGCATGTTCCGCAGCCTCTTTCAACCTTTGCAAGGCCATTGGATCTTGACGTAGATCCAGCCCGGTTTCATTGCGAAAATTGTTTACAAGATAGTTTATCAGCCTCTCGTCGAAGTCTTCTCCACCCAGGAAGGTATCACCGGAAGTGGCAAGCACCTCGTATACACCCGAACTTATTTTTAAGATAGTGATATCGAAAGTTCCGCCACCGAGGTCGAATACTGCAATATTTGCATTCACATCCTTTTTGGTGCCGTACGCAAGGGCGGCTGCGGTTGGTTCGTTTATGATTCTCTTGACTTTGAGGCCGGCCTCTTGACCTGCAAGTATGGTTGCCTGTCTTTGGGCATCATCGAAATAGGCTGGTACTGTAATGACCGCTTCATCCACAGGCTCATCCAGGTAGTCTTCCGCCGCCTGTTTGAGCTTTTTCAGAATGTATGCGGAAATTTGGGAAGGGGTCATTACCTTCCCCTGTATCTGGATACATGCATTACCTTTCTCACCGGGAACGATATTGTATGGAGCCTTTTCCTTGAATAGTTCTATTTCCTTTGAATTGAATCGCCTGCCAATAAGCCGCTTGGTCGCGAAGACCGTGTTTGCCGGGTTCGTGATGGCCTGTCTTTTTGCCAATCTACCGACCAATGGATCTCCGTCCTTTTGAAATGCCACCACTGATGGAGTAGTACGCTCCCCTTCAGAGTTGTGAATGATAACAGGCTGATCGTTTTCAGCTACAGCTACACAAGAATTCGTTGTCCCCAAATCTATTCCAATAACTTTACCCATGTTGTTTCTATTTGCCTCCCATGTTCATCCTTGTTCTGAACCAAGTTGATTGTATATTATTAAAACAAATATTGTTTGAAAAGTCCTATTTGATTGTTTTTTTTCGAGGATAATGCATAACAAAAGAAACGTTTTTCCCAACAGAATCAACCATGATTTCATAAAAAGCATGGTTTTGAAGCTCCATCTAATCAGAGTCCGGTTTTTTCCTGAAAAATTTTGAAAGAATCCCGCCAGAAGGAGTGCCTCCCCTTTTTTTCGACCTTTCGGTTTTTTTCCCGGGCGATGCCTTGATGCTTTGTTTTCGTTGTGCAGCCCTTAATTCGGCATTTACATCCGGGTTACGGGGGTTGAGTGCCTTGCTCTTTTCGAAGAATTCCAGGGCCTTTTTAAGATCGCCTTCAATTTTGAATATCATACCCAAGTAATAAAGCGGTAGATAGTAGTCATCATCAAGCTTACAGGCCTTTTCAAGCAATGCCTTTGCCTCTCTTTTCTTGGAATGGTCTTCCATGAACATGGCCCAACCAAGCAATGCCTTGTACTCGGCGCTTTTCTTTTCGAGATAGGCTGCCCTGGCAAAGCATTGCGCAGCTCCTGCATAGTCTTTTTTCCGGAGCAATGCACGCCCCCTGACAGCCTCCTGAACCGGGTTGCCTCGAA
Source organism: Deltaproteobacteria bacterium (assembly GCA_013152945.1). Taxonomy (GTDB): domain Bacteria; phylum Myxococcota_A; class JAADFL01; order JAADFL01; family JAADFL01; genus JAADFL01. Next base: position 2,296 of record JAADFL010000142.1, read on the forward strand.
AAGAAGAGCCCATAGCAGTTCGGCGTCTCGAAGTATCATTAGTGTCCTTGGTTCCGGATCGGGGAGAACCATGTTTTTTCAAAGGGCTGTCTTGCTTTTTATTCCGCTTTTCTTCCTTGATTGTATAAAGAGGAACAGTGTCACCTGTAGCTTTACCCTTATCGACACGTGATGGCCTTGGATGGATTTTCTTGCTGGGAGGCGGTTGCTTGGACCTTGATTGATTGTCTTTTGCTTTCCTGCCGGGCTTATGACCCAGGGCTATCTGTTGAATCGGGTTCGTTGTTCCGTCTTTTGTTGGTTCGATGGGCGGTTTCTCTTTTGCCTTCTCCTTGATCGAATTAACCATATTGGCCGATCTTATTGCATCTTGCTTCAAACGTTCCACCGCCTTCTTGGTTGAGGCGAACAATGTATTTGTCAGCTCTTTGATTTCTTTGTCGTTGTAGCCTGCAAACCTGTCCGGGTGGTACCTTGGAATAAAGGTTTCCTTGAAAGCCCTGTCTATTTCTTCTGCCGATGCTTCGGAATTCAAATCGAGGACAGTCAGGATCTCTCTTGTTTGTACCTTGCCCAACAACCTTTTAAGACTCGTAACCACTTTGTCCACTTCAGGAGGGCGGATCAATGGCCAGGCTCCCTGACCTGTTTCTAGAACCTGTTTTATCTGTTCTCTGGTACTTTGTTTGATTGGAGTAATACTGAGAATGATCCCTGTGGCGGGATTATTGTTTGATAAGTTTTTACCATCCAGTATCTGGACTACTTTGCCATGCAGATCAAGCATGCCTTGCACTTTGCTTATGGTAATTCGACTGGTTACATCCGAGCCTATGGTAATACCATCAGGATCGCATGGCAAAAACGCTATATTATTATTCAGTGCCTGACTAATGACTTCAGAGCCTCTCTCAAACGACTCAAAGCCAATAATAATCTGCTTTCTGGGCACAAGCACTCCCACCCTATCTTCGAAACGTACCCCTTATTCCCCTTAATGGTGGTATGATGCTTTTTTTGTCGGCCCCTGTCAAGATTCTTGCTTTCTTTTTCTCCGATAGAAAATGACGATGGTCAGACAATGGAATTCCCTGTCACTGCTTTGCAGCACTTCACGGTCCACTATTTCCATGTCAGGATTGTCCCGCTTCCACCTGGTGATGTCTTCGCCAAGAGCCTCTCTTTCACGTGCCTTGGTAGCCGAAAAAACCTTGCAACCTTCCCAACTCACTTCCGCCCTCCGATATCCCCCGCTGGTCTCATTAACAGGTATTAAAATAAATCCATTGACTGACCATATTCGTCAATGAGTCATTAACGCAATGTTGTTGATTCGTCAAATTCCGGAAGGAATCCATGGTTGCCTGTTGTGTGGTTGTTCGTCCGGCCCCTGCAAAAAGTCAGCGCCTATAGCTTGTGCCACTGATATTTACAGAAGATGGCAAAACAAAATAGAAAAATAGTAAACAATAAAAATTAACTGAAAAGCAGGACAGAAAAATTTGAAATGATCAATCTTCCGGGTTTGATTTGCCGCAGATATAGGTTTTCGGGTCATTCGGGTCGGAAGGTGTAAATACGCCGTATTGCTCCACTTGACCGTGCCGACAAGCCAGTGACAATTCCTCTTCTCCAGGATGTGGGTCTGCTCGTTTTGTTGTACCCCCTTGATGAATACCCTGACCTTGGCCATGGTCGAGCCCAGACTGTAGTCCTCGTAGTAGGTCACCCAAATCCTGTACGTGTCATCACAAGGATGGGTGTGGCCGATATTTTCTGGCCCGTACCCTTCAACATCGTCTATGTCCAGGCTGGGATCATCAGACTTGTCGCCGGCCTTGCAATAATCGGGATGGGGGTTGAAGTAATGGCAGTCTCCGCCCGGATTCGTTGCCGTGGTGTCTCCGTATTTTGCCCCGGAACGAATATAGTGCAAGTCGACATCTGTCTTCGGGTGGTCCCAAACGAGTTGGGTTATGATAGCCTTCTTGGGATTTGCATTGATGGTTACACACTTGTCGTTCTTGCATTCCGGATCGGATGTACATGCCCCGCCCTGCTCGCATATCTCGAGACACGGCTCGTACGTTCCCACCAGGTCCACGAAGAAGCTCGGCTGGGCTGCATTCGAGCACGAGTCCATGGCTGTTACAGCGCCCGGGTTGCACTCGGGGTTGAAGCCTGTGTGAGAGTCCATTGGGGCCTTTTTAAAGTACCACCTGTAGGTAATGGTCTTGCCGGACGGGCTGTGGCTGCCGGTTCCATCGAGCAGGACCGTGTCCAGGGGTTCGACTTCATCGATTTTCGGATCGGTCACGTCGACTACAGCTACCGGGCATTGGCCGCAGCTCCCGGACAGTGGCAGGTACGCGGACCTCGTATTGTTGTCGCCCAGATCATACATTACTTCCACCCTGGCCTTGCGGTTCGCCTCCTGCTGCTGTGTGCAGGTCATGGTTGCCGTAAGCCATCCATCCGGATCGGCATCCGCATGTGATTTGAGGTACTTCGGAAGGGCTGCAGGCGCATCCGGAGCTTCCCTGGTGGTAAAGTCGATTACCGCCATGTCGCTGCCTCCGCCTGCTCCCACTTTATCATAGGGCGGCCCAGGCCAACACAGTTGTTGCTGGCAGGTCATGCCATTGCCGCAGTCTTCATCTTTTGCACAGTCTTTCGTGCACCTGGCCACGTTCGCAGCGCCCATGAAGCACTTGTTGGCGCAAGCCGAATCCTCTGCAACCGGTTTTCCATCGGCATCGGGCGCCATGCAGAGCGAACCCAATCCCCCGCGTTTTTGAGCCTGCGGGTTTGCCGATGCGTCGTCGACGATTCTCATTCCTACCAGCCTTACCTGCGGGCAGTTGTCGGACAGCCGCATCTCGAATTTCTGCCCCAGGGTTCTGCCGGTTACGCTGTTTCCAAAGTCGTGATCAGCGGGTTTGAACTCGATGTTGCAGGATGGGCTGCCTATCAGATTTACGACCCAGGGATTTTCACTGTTCTTTTCTCCTACCAGGTCGGCCCGGTCCGGATCCTGGTTCTGGATTGTAAGCGTCCTGGAGCAACCGCTATGGAGCTTTGTATAAGCATAAGTCAGGATATAGTCTGCGTAACCACCGGACTGGAGCACAATGTAGGATTTAACGCCGGTTGGCCTGTCGCCTGCGCAATTACCGCCTGATTCATGCTGGTCGTCCAGGCACTCACATTTATTGCTTGCCGGGGGACAAGGGCTTCCCTGGTAATCCTGGGGTGTTTCAAGACCGAAGATGCACGAGTCCATTCCAAGGCTGATGTCGTCTTTGGACGGAGCGGTAATCTCGAGGGGACCTTCACCCACATTGTAAAGTCTTAGTGTCAGCTTGGTCACCCGTTCCGGTTTGTCTGCGTTGGTGCTGAGCCCGGGGTCGGTGAAATTCGCATTTGTTGGATTGTTCTTGCCCGGCGGTGTTGAAGGCACCACACTACTCGGAGGAGGGCAAGTGCCTTCAGGGCATGCCTTGACTTCTATGTCCGGGTAGGCGGAAAAGAAGTACTCGCTGCAGGACAGCCCAAACAACAGTATGGCGCCGATAAATGCAGATGTAGAAAGAAAATTCACCTTGCCCCGGGTCATGACACGACCTCCTTGGAGTTACCCCATTGAAAGAAAGGACATAATACTCCTCAAAGCACAAAACTTATAGCCCATATAAATTAAACCGTAATTTATCGGCCTGTCAAGACGGCACGCAAAATTTTGTTTTTTTCAGCCTGTGTCCTGCACCGGGTTCATTCCGTAGACCTGAAGACGAATGGGAACTTGACCACCACTATGCCTCCACCCTTCGGTTTTGGGAATCTTATTTGCCTTATTACACCGGCGA
>JAADFL010000143.1 GCA_013152945.1 Deltaproteobacteria bacterium
AAGATCGCACTTGCAAAACTAAACGAGGCAAACAAGAAACTCGGCTCCAGGCCTGTGTTCTAGGTCGAATATTTGCGGGAGGGATCAGCACACAATGAACGACGTAGGCGCCATTCTTGGAGAGACCTCTCTGTTTTCAGAAGTTCACAAGAGTCATCGAAGGCAGATAGCCGAGGTAATGGAACCGAAAAGGTATCAGCCGGGTGAAATCATTCTCGGCGCCGGCGAGGTAAGCCCCGGCTTGTTCCTGGTGGTAAAGGGAACGGTGGGACTTTTTGCCAGGACCGACCTGGTGGATGCCGAATTCGAAGAAGACAGGCTGGGCAAGGGCGGTTTTTTCGGCGAGCTGTCTCTTTTGTCGAGTGAACCTTCCGTGTACACTGCAAGGGCCGTTAAAAATGTTCATTGCCTGTTGTTGCCGAGAACTATCTTCGAAAAAATATGCGAGCAGCTTCCATCCGTGTTGCTTGCAGTGGCGTCTTCCCTCGCTTCCAGGTTGAACAGGTTACGCAAGGAAAACAGCGTGCCCTTTATTTCCTTGTCCGGGGCCAGGGTGGACCCGGATGCCTACCGGTTGCTTCCACAGGAGATCCTGAGGCGACACAAGGTGATTCCACTTTATATAGACAATGGGACCCTTGTGCTGGGTATGGTGAATCCTGGCAACCTGGCTGCTTACGAGACTGTGAAGAAGAGCCTTTCAGGCACCAGGGTCCGGCCGGTCGCAATAAGCGAATCCGATTATTTAGCCTTTGAAAAAAAATACATTACTTTTGCCGGAAGAGAACAGGAGAGTGGAAGGAGAGGGAATGTATCCAAGTCTCCTGCAGGATCGGATTGGCGCAAGCTCACGTTGGTGGAAGGAGCCGGAACGAATCTTGAGGAACAGGCATCATCTGCCAGGGTCCAGGGCAAAGAGGTCGTAGCGTTGCTCAACCAGCTTTTGGCCGAGGCAATCGACCTGCAGGCGAGCGATCTACACCTGGACCCGGATATTGGAGGCGCTGGAGTTCGCTTCCGGATCGATGGAAGGTTGAGCAGGAGGGAACACCCAATACCTTCGAGTTTTTATAGGGCGCTTGTATCCAGGATCAAGATTGTATCGGGCTTGGATATCGCTGAAAGACGGCACCCGCAGGACGGTAGGATGAGCATGGACTACAGGGGCCGCAGGTATGATGTTCGTGTTGCTACGATGCCGGCCCTTGGCGGTGAACATGTTGCCATGCGTTTCCTTGAAGCTGACAGTGCCCGCCAGGGTTTGCCCAACTTGGTCCTGGCGAAAGAACTCGTGGAAGTCATCAGGAAGATGATATTTTCTCCTGTGGGCGCAATAATGGTTACAGGCCCTACCGGGTCCGGCAAGACTACTACTCTTTACTCCCTGATGACCGAAAGAATGAACATCGAAGAAGATCTCAATATTGTGACCGTGGAGGATCCCATAGAGTACAGCGTACCGGGTATAACCCAGGTCCAGGTAAACGAGGCCGGGGGCTTGACCTTTCCTGATGCTTTGCGTGGTTTTCTCCGTCACGACCCCGATGTCATAATGATAGGAGAGACCAGGGACGAGGTGACGGCTCGAATAGCCATGGAGGCGGCCCTTACCGGGCACTTGGTGTTGACTTCCATGCATACGAACAGTGCAATCAATTCGATAATCAGGCTCAGGGAAATGGGTATACCGAAATTTCTCATTGCCAATGCCACCTTGGGCGTTATTGCCCAGAGATTGGTTCGAAGATGCTGTCCTATGTGCAGCGAGGAGTACACGTACAGTGACGCGGTAATGGACAACCTGCGATCAGCCGGAATAATCGGTGACAAGGATTTCGTAATGGTGGCCGGGAGAGGGTGCGAGCATTGCGGCGGAACCGGTTTCAAGGGCCGTGTCGGCGTTTACGAAGTCTTGCAATTGAACAGCGTGTTGCGCAACATGATAGCCGAGGGCGCATCTACCAAGGACCTGGAATTCGAGGCAGAGGCACATGGCATGGTAACCTTGAGGAGGTATGCAAGGTTTCTTCTCCAAAGCCGGTTGACAGTGCCGGGTGAGGTCTTGGCGATATTGGCGCCGGAACAGTGATCGAGAATCATTCAAAATACTGAGGGTAATGTAATAATTTTCAACGTCCGGTCCTGGCGGCCTTTTCCTAATTAGCATGAAATTACTGTGTTTAATAATTTGGCATGAAGATTGCTTTTCGACACCATGAAAACTAAAACGGCTCAGAAAATGCCGAGGTTTTAAAACTGTATCTTGTAAAGGAGGAACAGGATGAAACAGAACTTCAAGTCAGTTGTGCTCACAGTGCTAATTGGTGCTTTTGGTTTTCTTGCATGTGGTGACACTGGAACCACTCCAGGGGACATGGGAGGCTTGCTCAAGTCGAGTAAACATAGGATTACACAGCCGGATGTCACCAAGGAACAGCAGGCCGAACTCGTGGATGGTAATAACGGCTTTGCCCTGGATTTCTTTCAGGATGTATGTAAGGACAGCGACGGAAACGTTTTCGTCTCGCCGTACAGCATTTCGCTCGCACTCGCAATGACCTATGCAGGAGCCAGGGGCGATACTGAAAAGGAGATGGCGGATGTCATGCACTATAGCCTGGGACAGGACGGCCTGCATCCTGCTTTTGACTGGCTGGACCTGGAACTGCAAAGCCGGGCAAAGGCGCCGGACCAATATGCGGATGATGGATTTCATCTCAAGATAACCAATGCGGTCTGGGGACAGACAGGTTATCCCTTCCTTGATCCCTTTCTGGATGTGTTGTCCGAGTACTATGGGGCAGGCTTGAGAATTTGTGATTTCAGTGCGAATCCAGATGCCTGCAGGAAGACGATAAACACCTGGGTGGCGAAGCAGACAATGGAAAAGATAAAGGAATTGCTTGGCCCGGGAGCCCTGGATGCTCTCACCAGGATGGTGCTCGTGAACGCCATATACTTCAAGGCTGCCTGGAACTCGCCGTTCAAGCCAGAGGACACAACCGAGGGGGAGTTCACGAAAAAGGACGGTTCCAAGGTAAGCGTTAAAATGATGCACCAGGAAAAGGAGGAATTCGGATTCACCGAAGGCCAGGGTTACAAAGCAATAGAGCTTCCCTATGACGGCCAGCAGCTCTCCATGGTGATAATAGTGCCTGACCAGGGTGGATTCGATGAGTTCCAGCAAAACCTGGACAAGGATGTACTGGCGTCCGTGATTGAGAACCAGGAATACAAGCTGGTAACACTGTCCATGCCCAAGTTCAGCTTTGATTTTGGCGGTAGCATAAAGAAGGTCCTCGAGGACCTTGGCATGACCACGGCCTTTTCTGCAGATAATGCTGATTTCAGCGGCATGGCGACTGCCGAGAAGCTGTATATCGGCAACGTGATCCATAAGGCCTTTGTGGCAGTGGACGAGGCAGGCACAGAGGCTGCTGCAGCTACGGCTGCGATAATGGAAGGCAGTGGTGTGCCCGAGAAGGCCGAACTTTCGATTGACAGGCCCTTTATCTTCTTTATTCGTGATATACCCACAGGAACCATTCTCTTTATCGGCCGGGTAATGGATCCTTCT
>JAADFL010000144.1 GCA_013152945.1 Deltaproteobacteria bacterium
GTGTCTGTATCCGTATCCGTATCCATGTCCGTGTCTGTATCTGTGTCTGTATCCGTGTCCGTGTCTGTGTCTATATCTGTATCTGCCTCTGCTTCCATTTTTACCTCTGTTTCAGCATCAACCTCTGCTTCTGCATCAACCTCTGTTTCTGCATCGGTCTCATGTCCTGTCTCTATTTCATCAATCTCTGCATCGGCCTCTGGTTCGGGTTCACACGGCGTGCACAATCCATCAGGATTACAGCAGCCTTGCACACAACCAGCTTGTGCACAATCGTCTTTTACATCTACCAGTATCAAAGCTCTCGCAGTCCTGCCTGTCGGATCAACAGCCTTTGCAACTACAGGCATGACGCCTGTGTTTACAGGAACGAAACTATGTGTTCTATCCAAGCCAGCCTCGACTTCGTATACCCTGTCATATCCCACGTCCCAGGCAACAAGCACCTGGTCTGCATGCCCGTCCTGGTCGTTCACCAAGGCATGAATCACGGTTTCACGCCCCTTCACGGCAGGGCCTGATAATTCGAGCTCTATTGTGGGCGGATGACCGGCCTGAACCGGACTACCCCGAATAGCCCGCACCGGCCGCACCTTGCCGTGACCATAGTGGTCGTTCGGTACTGTACCTGTGAAATCGTCCGTTGCAGCGGATTGAAACAGTGCCTGGGCCACGCCGTCGTGGTCCAGTTGCGGCAACACAGACAGCACCAAGGCTGCACTACCTGTTACGTGCGGCAATGCCCCGCTCGTGCCGCCGAAATCCCGGTATGCCGCGTACGGCAGGTTTTGATCAGTGGCAGGTGCATACGGATCGTCAGGCGCTGATATGTCCACCACAGGTTCACCGTCGAGACGCGGACCCATTCCCGAGAAAGGCCGCCATTCACCACGCTTTCCCCAGCCTATATCGGACAGGTCGTGGTTACCGCCGTACGCGGACACGCCAATCGCATTATCAGCCGTAGATGGAGGCAGCGCACTGCCTATCTCTGTTTGGTGATCAAGCCAGTACACGCCCTGTCCCCATCCCGCCGCACTATCGAAAAGCTGGCCCCGCAACTCGGCGATATTGGTCGTGGGCGACACCTCCAGGGTCAACTCGACCTCTGGCAGGGCATTGCCGGATGATTCCGTGAAATAACACAGGACCTTGGTCGTGCCCCGGTCCGTGGTCTCACTCCAGACCTGCACCGACATTCCGGCCACGCTCCCTTCCACATACGAATCATTGCTGAGATCGAAACGATCGTCGGCCGGTCCTACCAATGCAAGGTCAATGTCCGATCGTTTTCCTATCCACGTCAGGGTGAGAAAAAAATTGTAGTAGGTGTACACGCCGTGGTCGTCCGTGGATAACTTGACCTTCTTCAGGCCAGGGTCTGCCGGAGCTACCCGCATGCAGTGACCAAAGTTGTTCAGGTTCCCGACTGCAGTAACCTGGACCATGCCGTCTGCAGCGGCCTGTGTTATCGCTGTCTCCAGGTTGGTGGAGCCATCCCCCACCTCGCCGGGCAAATCAAGCTCGTACATGCTCACGTCCGCATTGCGCTCCTTTGCAAAAGACAGACCGGCGACCAGGTCTTCACTATGAATCAGCAGCAGTTCGGCGCCCGGTGCCACACCGGTGTACTTACGCAACCCGGGCCAGCCACCGGCCACGATACCGATAGCGCCCGTGCCGTGAGACGCGCCTGCAGGCTCAGCCGAGTATTGGGACAGGTTCTTTCCCCGCTCGTATACTTTCGGCTCCTGTCCGTTCAGGTTTACGTACACAGCCTGTACCTTTGGCGTGGAAAGCCTTACCAGTCTTTCACCTACCTCCAGCTTTCCATCCTGGTTTACGTCGTCTCCAACGAAAATGGGTTCTCCCAGGGCCGGCGCAGTGTCATCGTACCCGTCTGCTGCGCCATGGTCGCGCTTGCCGTCGTGATCCGAATCTACGTAAAGCCAATCCACGTCCGGCTGGTACCCGGGATTGGGTTTAACCGTGCTCTGATCGTACAGCGTCCCTTCCAGCAAGGAGAGAGTCGACTCGAAATTTCCGTCACCATCCAGGTCCACGCGGTCCCCGGGGCCGGCCTTGCCGTCGTTGTCCATGTCCTTGAAATCGAACACACCGCCATCAGGCCGAAAGAAGTCGGGATGGAAGATGTCCCAACTCCCCTCGTGATCGGCTATGAGCACGCCCTGCCCTGTTGCCGCATCCTCGGGTGGCGGGGGTGACCATGCTTGACGCGCCTCGATCTCGGCCGTTGTTTGATTCAACGGCCTTATTACGAGCAAGGGAACGGCAGGCTCCACCCTTTCCACGCCGGGCACCTGGGCAAGACGATGCAGGTCTTGCCTCGGCACCCGCAGTGAAACCACGTTGCCCACCACTGCCGGTCTTCCTCCAGGCAACATTACAGGCTCTGCCCCGACTGCCTGCAATGCCTGCAACAACTGCCGGTCCGGCACCCGGGACAGGCGAGCCGTGACCCGGAGTTTGTTCACACCGAGTATCTTGAGCGACCTCCGTGGCGGGTGTTCGAGAACCGGCGACAATGTTCCCGCAATTCCTGCGAGTGAGTAAAACAGGCATGAAACATGGACTACAACCTGTTCTATTTTCATGTTCTAATCCTTTCACAGCAGAAAACATGAAGAAGTAATATTCTGTTTATCCTGTTTCAAAACAGATAACAAAATCACGTATTTTGTCAACAATGGGCCTTGACCCGTATTTTTTTTGCGCTTGAAACCCTGACAGGATACCAATGCAACCAACATGAATACCGCCTCTCATTCAAAGGTGAATGCAGCAGCAATGTATCCTACAAAGTGTTCCAGGCTTCTCGGGGCGGTCGTGCCCAGGCCTAACTCCCGGGGGAGCGGTTCATCCCGGTAACTATCCCCGTACGAAAGCATGGTTCCCCTCAAGTTGCGGCCTTCGAGCCCGGCCATTTCCGACAAGAATAACAGGCCGTACGGCAAGGAGTACCTCGGGCACCACGTCACCCCTTGTTCCAGGAGTCTCTCTGCAAAGGCAATTATCTTTGGTGGTTCGACTATTCCCTCGAGATAGGTTTTGAAAATCTCCCTGTCCCGGGCCGTTGCCTTGTCGTGTGCGCCCATGTCCAGGCCGAAAGGATGATAATCAAAGTCAGGACCGTAGTGCACCGCATCTCCGGAGAAAATAAATGCAAGGTCATGACCCAGGACAAGCTTTTTCTCCCTGCAGTAAGAAAAGATTATGGACGCAAGTCTGCGTGACGATTCGACCATGGATGTGACGGCCATCTTTGTTACCATCACCGGGAGGAGCTTTACATCCCTGTTCTCCATTTGCAACAAGGGAACCAAGGCCTCTATTGAATGCTCGAGTTCGTGCGCATCCCGGTCGATTCGTGCCAATTCAACAGGCATTTCCTTTTCTATCGCCTCAAGCAATTCCTTGTCGGTTGACACGGGCCCGTACGGAGCCTCCCACTCTTCATGGTCATCCAGGAGTACACCGCCTTGCCTGCCTTGGAGCAGGTTCCTTGCAGGTTCATGGGTCACTCCGAAAATCATTACGGTTCGAGCTTCGGCAACCAGAGGCACTACGTGAAGATAGTGTAAAAGCGCATATGCATAATCATCGTGCGGGGAAAGAACGGCTACTACGTCGGCGGCGCCCATAACCTCCTTTGTCTTGGATAAGGCGCTTTGATTTCTCTCGGCAACGTTCCTTACGGCTGGCTCCAATTGTTCCGGTGTAGTCGCAAAACCGACCGGATCGATGCGCTTCCTCTTTTTTCGTGTATTTGCAACCAACTCAAAATCCCTCCTTCACAATCCAAGTAAACAACCTGCTCATCATGGGCATTGAATTATTATCAAAGTAAATCGTATAAACAAGCACATTGAATTAAAATAAACCTGAAGCCAAGAGGCTGGGAGAATGGATTCATGACGATAACACTTCGAGTCCTGAAATTGATGATCGTTTCTATGGCAACCTTGTCCACGATATTGTTTGCCGGTCAAGCCGATGCATACAACGAAGAGGTATGGACAAGATCAGGTAATAACCTGACGGGCCTCGTAAAGCCCCTGTCTTTGCAGGACATCACAGGCAAACACAACATAGGCATATCGCTTTTCATGGTTCCGGCCGACAACGTGTTCGGCCTGAGCAGTGTAGTCAACTTTCAGTATGCAAAAGGCATCAGCGAGGTGGAGCTTTTTTTGCCATGGGCCATTGCAGTTCCGGACCACATGGACAGCCAGGGGGTCCTGGGCAATTTCGGCCTGGACATCAAGTTGTTCAAGTGCATCGATGGGAATGTCAGGGTATGTCTCGGCGGGGCTGTGGCCGCCAGCTTCGGTGTCATGGAAATTTTTTCCAAGGATGAAAGCCTGCCATTGCCCGGTCAGACACCAAACAATGATAATTCAAAACCCGTTGTAAGGCTGATGGCCTGGAGTATGGGAACAGCGGCATACCATGAACCGTTGTACTTCTCTCCGGAAACATCGGTCTTGAGGCCCCATCTATTTTCCGGGTTGATGTGGCGCGGCCTGTTCAGCCAAGCCGAAATCGGTTCCGAGATTGGAATCCCCCTGCTCAACACCAAGGGCCGCGATGTCGAGACCATGCTCGTATACAAGTTTGCACTGGGATACCGCGTAATTGATTGGTTCGCACCCATGGCGGAGGTTGCAGGCTGGACACTTGTTTCCGGTAAAGACAGGGACACCAATATTTTCATCAACATCGGGGCCAGGTTCGAGACCAGGGGCGGGTTTGCACCAGCTGTCATGATAAGCATTCCAACCGAGAAATACAAAGGAATGGATGCGTCCGTGTATGCCGGTATCAGCCTGTCCTATGGCTGGAAACAGAGCAAGTCGATTGGCGGCAGACGAACACTGCTTAGATGAAAGGACATTGACCGGAAATGCAACCAGAGACACCAACCGCCGGTTGAAAAACAAATTCCCTTGGTCCATTGATTACAAGATACGCAATAGATTATTAAAATTATATCGGCTCCATGACACCTGAAAAGCTACCCTCGTCGCTTCCAGGCGAGACCCCTTTCAACATCCTGGTCCTATCCACATCGCGGCGCAGCACTTCCAACTCCTCACTTGTAGGCGGTTCGGTTCGGAGCACTTCCTGGCCGATTCTCAGCATGAACCCGGCCCGTTCGGCCACCATGCCGACATCCTTCCCTTCATGAACGCTTCTAAGCCTCAACATACACTCATCGTCGAAATCGAAAATAGCCATGTCGGTCAACAATGCAACCGGTCCCTGTGACTCGATCTTTTGCTTGGCCCTGCCCGCCCTGCCGTCTACATGGCCCACAAGTGAAACATGGCTGGCTCTTTCAACCAATCTCGATCTTGTCTGGTTGCGAAGATACAAGATTATCCTTTTCGCCCTCTCTGCCAGGACGACATCGGCAGCCCCCTCCGAAGGTCCACTCCATTCCATACCGGCCTTGTACTGATTGACATTGCCGAACATGTCCACTTCGACGCCCGTAATAAACGACACATCCACCTTTCCCTTGGCAGAGAGGTCCTGGATTGCCTCGCCGTCAAGCCATGCCTCGCTGTGATAAAGGTACCTGAAATCAACAGGCGATTGGTACAGGTATCCAGGCTCCGGGTTGACTGCGCCGCACGGCAGGATCAGCGTCAAATTCGGTGCATGAAGTTTTCTGGCCAATTGACCCGCGGCTACCGGCACCATGTCCCCGAAACCAACCATAAGCACGTCTCCATCTTCCAGAAAACGCGCCATGAGAACGGCCAATACTTCATCGCCTGAAATAGTCTTCTTGCCCAAGTATTCCCTCGCTTCCGGCTTCACTTGATTTTTCCCACCATTCTTCCAGTCCCGCCAGTCTTTGCGCCGGAATCTTTGCCAGGTATTCCCTCTGGGTCGCCGCGCCCCTGACCCGGTCCCTGACATAACCGTCGAAACCCTCTTTTGTAGCTGCAGCGGCGGCATAATCCCAAACTTCTTTTTCATCCTGCAAGTAGTTGAAGGCGCTTGCAGTGGGATGAGCCGCCATTTGCCCCTGAACCACGTAGTCTACGAGCACGCCGGGAATGCTGACACCGGCCGGTTCGCCGCGGATCTCTTCGGGTGAAACAATGCGATCGACCTGCAGGACGACGCGTTTACTGGCCTTTGCGATCATCAGGTCGTATAACGTGCCGCCCAGTTGCTTGCCGTTGCCGAACTCGTCGGATTCCTGGGCATGAATGAAGGCAACGTCCGGTGTCAATGCCCTGACAGCCAGTTCAGGTCTTCCGCTCGGCCCAAGGTACTCTCTCAACAGTGGAGATTCCTTTCTAACCGCGGACACAAAAGACCCCGGCACAGCCGCAGCGGAAAGAGAGCATGCTGCAGCTCTGTACCCGGCTACGAGAGATGCACCATCTATCAATGAATGCTTTATCGTGCGTTCACTGATAGCCTTTGTCACAGAGGGCGCTGTTCCAAACGGACCGAGGGAAACCCTGGGTGCAATCAATTCCCTTACCAGGCCGACGCCGACGAGCATATCAACGTCTATGCTCCCGCATGGAGTAGTCATCACCACGAGTCGATTGATACCCCTTCTTATGACTTCACGGACAAGGTACATCGGCCTGTTCAACAGTTCCAATCCGCCCAGAGCCAACTTGGAGCCGTTTTTCACCAATGAAATCGCCTGGGAAATATTCACCAGCTTGGTGTGTCTTCTACTGATCAACGGCTGCACCTCGCGTTGAAGAGAGAATTATCAACACACTATCTAGCCGACTTTCCAAAATTTTGCAACCTGCCGGATTTTCCATGCTTGAGACTGCTTTGTGGCAGTCGAGCTACCCCGGCCTCGCTGAAGCCAGGCACCCATCTCCCACTGCGTGGGCGGGGGGAAGTCGATTGATATTACAAAATACATCCTTAATCCCCTTTCGCCCATGAAATAGGGGAAAGGGGGCAGGGGGACAGAGAAGTAGGCAGGGGACAGAGGGCGCTTTGCAAACCCCTCTGGTCGCCCGGCGACAGTCTCGGGCGCAGCAATCCCAGCCACCGCCGCGATGGACAATGATTGTTCAAAGAGTAGGGAAAATATTCAAAGGGGCCATGGAAACGGCATCCATCACCAGGTATGAATGCCAGGCTCTATTTCAACGTGGTATTCATCTTTTGCCATACTCATCTTTCAACTTGGAAACGAGTTGGTTCAAAAGTTGTATCTCGTCGGATGATCCGCAATTCTTAATCTCCATCACAAGCTTTGTTTTCATTTCCGTCCCACTGTCTTTGCCTTTGTTGCCCGGTCCACCAGGCTCGCTGATATCTATTATTTCCAAGGAAGCAGGGCTGGTTCGTTTGAATATGGCATCACGGTACTCGAAAATAACGTACCCGCCATCCAGGTCTTTTTCCAGGATCTTGTAATTCAGATCCACCCTTAACAATCTTACGAATGTTCGATAGACCTCCTGCCTCGAATATGGCGTTCTTCTATCGGATTTAGCGTAGCCTATCCCGGGTAATGACAAGATTGACGAAAATGCCAGTAACGAGACTACCAAATGAATATTTTTTCTCATCGTTTCTTCTCCCGTATGGCCATGAATACCTGTCAAGCAAGTCCAATCATTCAGTCATGTCACATCTGCATCAAGCATGGCTTGTGCATCTTCTGATGACTTTACTGTCTTGAGCAGGGATACCCTGCCTGTCAGAACAAACGGAAGTCCGCATCCTGCCTGGACCGCCAGGACCGTTCCCTGCATGATGAATGAAAGCGCAATGGCACTTTCTTTGTCTATGGATCCGTCGTACATCAGCAAGGCCAGGTATACCGCAACCTGGAATGCACCCACAAATCCCGGCAGATTCGGAACCATGACCGCAACTCCCAGAACAGCCATCAGGCCGTAGCCGGCAACCAGGGGAAGATGACTCGTTTCGTGCAGCGCATGAAATAAAATCCAGCCTCCCAAGCCATTGGTCGTCCAATAGGCCAGGGTCAAAAGCAGGAAGGCACCGGCCTTTTTGTAACCATGGACCACGCGAATGCCTTCAAGAAAATTTCCCACCAGCCTTGCAAGTCTGGTTCCGAAACGCCTGCTGAACAACCCCCCGATTAACTCGGCAAGTCTCATTCCCCTCTCACCCAGAACCATCAAGGTGACGATTCCGGCCAGGCTCACTGCAAAGACCAGTAAGGCGCCTTTGCCGAACATGGCCAAATCGAGTGGAATGTTTGGATCGTCGATATTGGGGGCAAGCATGGCCAAAACGAAAAATAACAGGGTCAATACTATTCCGTCTATTGTTCTCTCCACCATTATTGTCGCCAGTACTGACGAGAATTTCACTTTTGGTTCCTGGGCCGCAAGGTACGGTCTGACAAGTTCCCCCAACCTGAAAGGCAGCAAGAATATCGACAGAAAGCCCACTGAACCAATCTGAAAAGTTCGGCGGAATTTATATGGATGCAGGGGTTGCAACATCAGGTGCCACCTGAATATCCTGATAAGGTGGTAACCCAGCACGGTCGAAGCATAAAGCGGAAGATATCCATAATTCGCATGCTCGAGGGCCTTTAGTAATCTGCCGTAGTCCAAGTCATGGAATATGTACCACAGGAACAACCCGCCCAGTCCCATGCCAACAGCCAGGTTCAATAACTTTGATAAGCCTTTCAAACTAGCCACCCGGCTCATTCAGCAATCTCATGGGGCCCTTTTGGAGCAACTCCGTCACTGCATCCGATCCCCACCTTGATTCAATCTCTGAAATAGCCTTGGCCGCCGTGATCACCACGTCCTGGACACTATGCGCATCCGTTGCCGCAGCATCGGCAAGTTGGTTGTCGATTATCCACCTTGCGGTCTTCTTTGCAGCACGACCATAACCACCAACCAGGCTTCCCAGGTTTACCACCAACCTAACACCTTTGGACTTCAGTTCATCAATCAGCTTGTGATTCGAAACCAATTCCCGGTTTCTTTCAGGATGTACCAAAACCGGCACGAACCCCTTCAGCCCGGCCCGGAAAAGAAAATCGGTAAGCTGCACAGGTACCGCACCGAAAGGCAATTCGAACAGGAAGGCCTTTGTGTTCTTTGAAATGGTTACAAAATCACCCTCCATCGAATCGTCCATGAGGAGCCGATCGAAATGACATTCCCTTGCAGCGGAAAGTTTCAATGAAACACCTTCCAGGTTACGGACTGCTTCCACCAGCAAGGCAAGGGCGGCCTCCACCTCCTCGCTCGATGCATCATATAACCCGGCAATCCTGTGGGGTGTGGCGATTATACGGGAATAACCCATTTGCCCAAGGGCGCCGGCCATGGCAAGGCTCTCATCCAAGGTGCCGGCGCCGTCGTCCAGGCCGGGAAGAATATGAACATGCAAATCTACAAAACCGCGGTTCAAACCGTCATCCTCCAAAAAGCCCTTACCGCTTCGTTCCAGTAGGCAAGTTAACCTCCACAGCTTTAAAAAACAAGAACTATGCTCCGGACTCTCCCCACCCAGGTTGATTTCCAGGGCACCTAAAATATGCTGTTATTTCATGAAGTAGGGACGGTTCGCGAACCACCCCTACGAGATCCAAGCCAAACAATTTGTATTTTGTCTCCCGGACCAGGCCGGCTTTCCACCGCCCTCACCCCCTTTTTATCCCCCTCTCCCGCAAAGCGGGCGAGGGGGATCGTTTGGCACCGACGATTCCCCTTCCTACTGACATTTCAATTCGGCTGCCACACTTCGTGACAAAAAACTTGAAACAAGTCCTGACCCGGTGTAGTTTCTGTGCGCGGAGGTCCTGGTGAAAAAAATTATATTGTTGTTCATGATGATTGTCTTGTTTTTCATGGCCTCTTCGGGCTGCGGAAAAGACCCGTGCCCTCCCTTCAGGAAAGCTGTCTGTGGAAAGTGCGGCGAAAAAAGCCCGGCATGCCGGGAATTGTTGAAATCCCTCGAAAGAGCACAAACAGAAGGCAGAGACCTGAACACCTTGTGTGATCGCGGGAAACAAGTTCTGGACAAGTTATCAGTCGATCCCTGCCAGGTTGTCTACCCTACCGGCGATTGAACATTTCGCCTGCTCTTACGTGGCCTGCGCCGATATCCTCTATCCCCCGAAACTGCCCAGCCTCGAAAGATCCAAAAGAAATTGAATCCTGGGAGCACGCTCGGACGGGTACATCGTGGCCCTGAAACCCAGGCTCCAACAAGAACAAGGCGATGTATAGAATAATGAGGCTCCTGTAGTGAGCATTGTACCATCGGTTATCCTGTAACGCATGTTGAAACCGGTCCTAAGCCCGTGCACGATCTCGAACATGGTCGAAAGGTTGACCTCGTGGATTTTACCCGGGTTTGCCTCCCATCCACCGAACCTGTAACCAGCCCCTTTTGCAAGGTAATCGTACCAAAGAGAGCTTTGAAACCGGCCCGGCCACTTGAGGCTCATCCTGCCCAATATTTCCTGCAGTTCCAGTTCCCCGGGTGAAACACCAATGTCCAAATCCATGTTGAAGTAACCAAGGAATACCTTCAGCTCGGCCCTGGACGGGCCCATAAGCTTTCCATCGAACTCGCGTGATATATCTATTGCCTGGGTCAACTCGAGATCGAGGATTTTGTCGTACCTGGCCCCTGACCGGGATGACCCGGTAGCCCGAACAAGCCTGTTTGCAACACCTACCAGGAGCCTGTGGAAAGGCTGAACCCTATCGTACAAGTCCAGTACCATTCCCTTGAAATCATTTCCCTTGTTCACCCTATCCAACACGCGGTACCTGTACGAAACAAATGGTCGAATAAGGTGTTTGAACCTGATATTCGAGCCGTGACCGAATACCCGATACAACGAACTTGAAACAGTGGCGCCCGAATCCATGATGAACCTGCTCGAATAACCTCCCGGAACATCCGTATCCATGACGGTCAATACCTGGGCCGCCCGCAGGTACGGCTCAATCCCGAATGCCCCGGCTCCAGTGCTCAGGGGTGCCGCCAGCCTCGCATCCAACAACATCCTTGTATCCGAGCTGACTCTGCCCGGCATCCACAGCTTTCCCAGAACAGAGTTATCATCGAGAGGAACAACCTCTGTACCGGTCTTTTCCCATTTGACGGTTGATGGCCCAAAACGGGTGCGTTTCTCAAGCCCGGCCTCGGCCTCGAAGTAAAGGGGTAGACCGCCGAGTCTCGAAGGCATCACTTCGAATACCAACCTTGGTAGTCTTTGGACCGTTGCATCCGACCTTGACCTTGTCGCCTCAATCATCTTTGGACCCAAGACCAAGGGGTCTGAAGAAAGTTCTCCAAAAAGCGGGCCTGATGTCTTGAGGTCCTGGAAATATGTAAACTGTATCCCGGCGAACCAATTCTCTGCACTCCTCCCAAGCGTCAGACCGGATTCGGTAAATTCGGCTTCCCTTCGTTCCAGTGAGTCCCTGAAATACGTCGCCGTATTCCTGTCACCAAGCAGTTCGAGATGCAGTTCAAGGTTCCAGTCGCCGAATAGTCGCTGTCGATGTTCCACTTCAACCGTGAACCTGTGAATCTTTGTCCAGTGCGGAGACTTTTCCTCATTATCCACTGTCCAGTCATACAAGTAGGTAGCATGCCATGTACCGTAAAAATCATGCGTCAAGGCATAACGCAGTTCCACGCCTCCCCTGACACCACGACCGGTGAAAACATCCGCATCCAGTGTAAGGTCGAGGTCCCGTCTCAAAGCCATGTAAAATGACTCGCCGATTTCCCAACCGGCTTTGGGTATGTAAGCGAGCCTGGGCCAAAGCAAACCGGTCTTCCTGTCCTTCAGTGGCATGTACAAGGCAGGCAGGTAGAAAAAGGGAACATCCTTGACGTAGAACACGGGCAGGGTCATCCATGCTCCCTCTCCAATCTCACCTTCAGCCTTTACACACTCTATTCTCCAACTTGGCGTTTCGTTCCCGGGACATCTGCATGGTGTAAAAAAACCCTTCTTTACTCCGAACTCATTGCCTTCGCCCTTTGTGATCGTCCGGCCCCGCACCTCGATTTCAATACCGCCCGCAGCGTTTTTTTGACCAGTTCCTTTCTTTGCCCTCAAAGGCGGGGGCACCTTCCTCCTCATAACAACCAGCTTGGCATGCCTGACCTGCCCGGTCAGTTTTTCCAGATGAATGAATGCACTGTCACCCTCGAGTATCAGCTTGCCCTTCCACACTCGCACATGGCCTTCAGCCCTAACCGTCGAATCGTCGCGGTCCAGAACGATCTTGTCGGCGGCTAAGACAACGTCGTTGAAGGACAGGCGTACATTTCCGGTTGCAACATACAGCCTGTTGCCGGATGATGTGGAAACCATGTCGGCTTCCAACAATAAAGTCGATGAAACTTTCTTCGAAAGGTCGAACTTATCTCCGGCCCTGGATGCCTCGGGCAATAAAATTGCAAGGAGGATGAGAGAGAAGATCAGTTTCTTCAGTGGAACGCCTATTCGGCACCGGTCACGGGCCTTGGGAAATCAATTACAACGAACTTGCCTTCCCTAAAATCACGGTACCTGGAAGATGTGCGTAATTTTATTTCAACTGCAACCCGGCCGCTCTCCTGGAATGGAGTTATCATATCCACAACGCTGTCAAAGGCGCTGGTATCCAGGAATCGTAAATTGTTCTTCTTGTCGATGTTGGTGTTCGGAAGCTCCACCACGACTGTTGTATCGTCCGGCACGGTCACCCGGTATTCCGGGTTCTCGCTCGTCCTAATGAAAACTCTGGAGTACTGTGAGAGTTGTTCGAACCCCACCCATTCCAGGACCTTGGAGCCTTTATACGGTTCTCCTCCTTTATTCTTGCCTGTCAAGCCCGCCGCAGACAAACCTGAATACTTTCCGAAAGACTGAGGGCCGGCGGAGGGCATGCTGTCGCTGAATACCGCGCTGCCGGGCGGATTGCCCCCTTCTTCTGTCTTGACCGGTTCATTATCCCCCGTTCCCTGCTCTTCCGGTGAAAGCCGGCCCGTGGAGGCCGAGGCTGCCAATCTTTCACCCTTCTCGTTGCTGTCCATGGGTTCAAGCCTGACCACGAGGTTATTGCCTTGAAGCTTGAACCTGTGCTTGGCATTTTTGCTCAAGGTGACAACCACCCTGCTGATGGTCCCTGCACCGGAACCATGCTGCGATGTATCCACCCTGTCCACCAGCCCATCGCCCACTCTCATACCTTTCGCGCCTGACAACTCGGTCTCTGAAAAGTCGATAATCAACCTGTACGGATCGCTCAACTTGAACGAAGTGAAGTTCGGAATGCTCGCACTCTTGATGACTATCAACGAAAACCGGCCGTCTTTTCGGGCTTCGACCTTTTTAAGCTGGTTCATAACGGTCTGCGACCCGGCCGAACCAGGTACCATCAATGATGCAAGCAATGCACCAAGCACCATCATTCTTCCCGGATATCTCATACCGGACACCTCCTAAACACCATTTTGATATAATAGGCTATCATAGAATGAGTCAATAAAACAATTTTTCTATACTTTTTTTATTTTCCTATCAAAAGGTCCTGTTATTACCTCATTGGAATATATAAGGATCCTCCGGTTTTTCCTGGATTATTTTCTTTATTGCACCCACCAGGAATAAGGAACCCGCAGCTACGACCAAACCATTCGGACCAGCTAATTTCCTGGCACGTTCCAGGGCTTTTGCCGTATCTTCCTCTGCAACGACCCGGTTGAAGAATTCATTGCCGTTGCCGGCCAAATCCTCCACCTTACCCGCCCTTTCACCGCCGAATGATGTGGCGACCAGGGTGGAAAAAAACGGTGACAGTTTAGAAAGCATGGCCCTTGTATCCTTGTCACAAGATGCAGCGAACAATAGGATCCTTCTCTCCCGGTCGCCATGGTACGACAAAAAAGGAATCGTTTCGGCCAGGGCTTTTACTGCCTCCGGATTATGTGCTCCGTCAAGAATGAGGCCGGGCTCTCCCTGTATCATCTCCAGTCTGCCCGGCCACTTCACCGATGCCATACCATCATTCACACCGGCCTCGCTGATTTCAAAGCCCCTTTCCGCCAAGACCTCCAGGCCTGCAATCGCAAGTGCGGCGTTTTGCACCTGGTGGAGGCCGAACAGCGGCAGGCGGATCGAATCGAATCTCCATCTCGGGCCGGAATAACTTATAACGGCCGGAGCTCCATCAACCCATGGACGTATCAATTCAACATGAAAATCCCTGTCCAACAGACGAAGCGGAGCATGTACCCGGGCACACTTTTCCTCCAACACGGCCCTTTCTTCAGGTCCGCTCCAGCATGAAACGACAGGAATACCGGGCTTTATTATCCCTGCCTTCTCACCGGCGATTTCATACAGAGAGCGGCCGAGCCAAGATTCGTGATCTATGGAAAGTGATGTCAATACGGCGACCTCCGGCTCCACGATATTGGTGGCGTCAAGCCTTCCTCCCAAGCCTGTCTCCAGTACCGCGATGTCGACATTGGTATTCGAAAAATGTTTCAAGGCGCATGCAGTAACCACCTCGAAAAAAGACGGGGGGTCATCTTCGCCCTTTGTCAGACGATGAACCTCCTCGATGAGTTTGGTCAGCATATCGGATGAAATGAATTCACCGGAAACCTGTATTCGCTCCCTTAGTGACACCAAGTGGGGAGAGGTATAAAGGCCTACCGCCAAGCCTTCCCTTGCCAAAACCGATGCAATCATCGCGGATGTAGAGCCCTTTCCATTGGTGCCTGCCACATGTACGCACCTGAACTCCTGATGGGGCAGCCCGAACAAATGCATGAGGAATCGGACCCGCTCCAAGCCGGGCTTCCTTCGCACTTCACCTAAATCTGCAAGAAACCTTGCAGCATCATTCGCACGGGTTGCGGCCTGCCTCATTGTCATCTTCTTTGCACTCTGGATTTCAATTCCAGGAATTCGATGTACTCGTCCAGTCTGTTATTGGGCGCAACTGCCAGACCGGATTTTTTCTTCCTTATCAGATCGGCTCGAACAAGTCTTTCCAAGTTGACCTTTACCACCTTTTCTTCGAGCCCGGTAAGCAAAGCAAGTTCCCTGGGATTGATATTGCAAGTCCTGTATCCCTCCTCCGACACCCGGGCGCCCTTGGTCAACCTGTGCACGGCATGTACCAAGCGGGACTCTGCATCCATGTGCATCAACAACTCTATTTGAACACCGGCCTCTGCCAACTTCGCTGCCATTTTCTTAAACATGCGCACGGTGATTTCCGGACTTTCAACGACCATGTCTTCCAACACCTGCGAATCGATCACCAGCAGGTTGGCATCCTCCAATACAGTTGCCGTGGCAATCCTGGGCATATTGCACATTATGGAAAGCTCACCAAAAAAATCGCCCGGTAACATCATTCCGAGCCTTTTTTCGATGGAACGAAGCCTCTTGGTAAGCTCCACCCGGCCGGAACGAAGCACATACATCTCCTTGCCCTCGTCGCCTTCGCGGTACAACACTGTTCCAGCCGGATAGTGGTATTCCTGCGGTAGGGATTTTTCAGTGCTCATGTCCTGCAACCAATCCTTCTATCCTGCTTGATACTGTTAAAAATCGAATGGTCATGGATTTTCCAAAAAAAATATTCAATTTTTCTCCATCGATCCAATTGGAAATTTCATCTTTCGGCAGCCTCCTACTTCGTCGTCATGGTGAAAACACCGTCCCAGGCGTCACCGGGCGGTGACTCCCTGAACTCCTTGCACCTGGATATCCACAAGTTGCTCGGATAATCTTCGGGTTCCATCTCAAGTGTCTTTTCGAATCTCGCTATTGCCTTGTCCCATTCCTTCTTCCTATACAAGCCGATTCCTTCTTCAAAAGTCCTTATGAACTCCAGATCCTTTTCAGAAGGAGGCCGATCAGCCCGCAACTCGAATATCTCAACAGGTTCTTTCTTACCCTTGACTCTTACGATGTCCATCAACCTTGTGGTGAAATCATCACCTATGGCCTTTTTTGTATACTGACTAATAATGATCCTTGTCTTGTATTGCTTGTTGATACCTTCCAGCCTGGACGCCAGGTTCACATTGTCACCCATCACCGTGTAGTCGAATCTCTGGGTTGAGCCCATGTTGCCCACCGATACAATACCCGTGTTGATGCCGACACCGATATCAATCCTGGGGAGTCCTTCCTTCTTGAATTCTTCCTGGAGAAGACTCAATCTTTTGAGCATGTTGCATGCAGCCCTACAAGCGTTCTCTGCATGTCCCGGGTAATGGATGGGCGCACCGAAAACCGCCATGATGGCATCACCAATGTATTTATCGAGCAACCCTTTGTATTCGAAGACTATCTCCGTCATCGGTGTAAGATACCGGTTCAATACATCCACGAGCTGTTCAGCACTCAATCCCTCGCTAATCGATGTAAAGCCACGGATATCGGAAAACAAGACGGTCAATTCGAGGCGCTCTCCCCCGAGTCTCAGCCTACTCTGGTCAGCCAGAAGCTGCTCAATTACATCCTCATGCAGGTAGTGAGCAAAGGCTTTCCTGACCTTCTTTTTCTCCCTTTCTTCCGTCATGTACCTGTAAATATAGACCCCGAAGAAAATCATCAGCAATTCCATAATAGGCAGGACGACCTTTGCAAGATAGCCTTTCTCGAAAAGCATATCCTTGTCGAAAAAATAATAGGCCAAGATCAACATGACTAGGAGACCCGCACCCCAAGCAGCCTTGATCCTTCCCAACACAACACCAAGAAGCAATCCGAATCCCAGGATGAATGCCAATTCCATGGGTACGGCCCAAAAGGGTCGTACTATGAAATCCTGGTTGAGTATGTTATCGATAATGTTGGCATGTACCTCAACTCCCGGAAAAGTAGCATCAAAAGGTGTATTTCGAAGGTCGTAGATGCCTGTTGCCGTCGCCCCCACAAGTATGACCTTATCTTTTAAAACTTCCTTGCCGACTTCACCCGTCAATACGTCCACAGCGGAATAATGCGGAAAGGTGCGGCCCGGTCCATGGTAGTTTATCAACATGCGGCCATACCTGTTCGTAGGTATAGAGACCCTGCCTACCTTGACTTCTTGAATTCCTTCAGGTCCCCTGACAACGGCGAGGCTTGCCACGTCCAGGTAAAGAGCCGCACATTTCAGGGCCAATGATGGGAAAAGTTTCCTTTGGTGATCCTGAACCGTTTCCTTGCCACGCCTGACCTCGGCCACCAAGGTGGCCCAACGAAGCCCGCCGTCCTCATCAGGCTCGAAGTTGAAAAAGCCGAAATGCTCGGCTGCATCCGAAAATATCTTCAGAGGCGCCTGTACACCCAGATATTTGACAAAAGGATCACTCCACCACGCCTTTACTTCAGACACTCCTTTCGGATACTGTATTGCTGCTATTCTGCTTGTCTTTATCCTTTCCAGGCTTTCATCCAACCTCTTTTGTTCAATATCCCGTATCTCTTCCCGGCTCTTGAACATGAAATAACCCAGAACCGTCGAGTCGGAATACTCCCCAAGCACATGCGACAATGCCTTGTCTCCAGGTGTCCCTTCCTCATACAATTTTTTACTTTCCCGCTTGATGCCGGCCCTGAAAAGCTCCACCCTCCGTTGCAAGTCATCCACTGCCATGGTAACTTTCCTTCTTCCCGCTTCCACTTGTCCGATAGCCTCACGCACGGAATCAGGCAATTTTTCAATTTTCTTTTCAACTGTTGAAATAATAGCTCCTGCTTGTACAAGAGGCTCCATCAACAGGGCCTTGACTCCACCGGCCGGTATTCCCGTCTCTTCGTCGAATCTTGCAAAAAGCCTTGGCGCCCCTACCTCGAACTTCAATCTCTCCTTGTAATATGTATCCAGTTTTTGCAATAGATTTTGAGACTTCGACAAGAAGGTCCTGAAAGCTCCATTCGCTTGTTCCAGGCTTTTGAGGACGTTCCGTGCCGTTGTCGCCGTGTCCTTCTCTCCACTTGAAGCAATGCCGCTCAAAAGAGCCACGGCCCGATGCATGGCCTGTCCTGCCTCCTGGAGCCCGGCAAGCAAGGAACCTGCAACATGGTCGACCGGCGCCAGATCCAGTTCCTCGAAATCCTTACTTAAAATAGATCCAAGTGCAGTCGAAGTGGGATCCAAATCAGACCAAACGATATCGAAACCAACCACCTTGGCTCCGAGCTTGTATATACTTTCCAAAAGCTGGGCCTGTACGTGTCTCGGCCACGGCCATTTTCCGAGCTGTTCGATGCTCTTTTCATCAATAGCCACGATCGCCACTTGACCGTGATCAGGTTCTTTTCCCCTCGCTTTGAACATCAAGTCAATGGCCTTGGCTTCCATG
This sequence comes from Deltaproteobacteria bacterium, assembly GCA_013152945.1. Taxonomy (GTDB): domain Bacteria; phylum Myxococcota_A; class JAADFL01; order JAADFL01; family JAADFL01; genus JAADFL01. The sequence continues at coordinate 18,352 of JAADFL010000144.1, forward strand.
GCATCGAAAAATCCCCAGTCCCAGTGGTTTACCTCCTTGAAGAATACCAATATGAAAATGATTAAAGCCAACAACATGGAAAGCCTAAGAGCGCTCAACTTAAATATTTTTTTCAGGATCTTGGACATTTATCCTCCTGGATTTCATTTAAATCAATT
>JAADFL010000145.1 GCA_013152945.1 Deltaproteobacteria bacterium
ACAGCCTTGAATTAACCCTCAAGCAGTTGCAGGATGAGATCGCCCACACAGATGCCTTCGATTACCGGGAGTTGCTGAAAAAACGCAAAGAGATCCTGCAGAACGTGCGCGGCAAACTGCATTGATGCAGCGCCGGTCGGGTTTTGAATGGTAATAATCCAGACGTGATCTGGCAGGCGTTGTCAGGTCGGGGAGTGATCAGCTCACCCCCAATTTCTGCTCAAAACTTACTGGTTTTGCGAAGGAGTCAGGATCGTTCCAAAAGTCATGGCCAACATCACAACTAAGGAAGCTTCATTAAGCGCTCACTACGCCAAACACGTACGATAACGATCCGCTGGCTATCGTGACGATAAACAATTCGAAAAGGAGGGTGAATCAACTCACGGAGTAGGGCTTGATTGAATTCAGGAACAATCCGGCCACGATCTGGATACGTTGGTAACTCTTCTATCAGAGCGATGATTTCCTGCAGAAATCGCTCACCAACCTCCGGGACCTGTTGCTCCCGATAATACTCACGAATTCCTTCTAAATCCAGAATAGCCGATTCGGCAAATGTCACCTTCAGAGGTTTCGACATTTGCTACTGTAGTCCCAAACGCTTCTTGACATCAGACAGATCAGACTCACGCCTATTGTCCAGATCAGACAAACCCTCAACCACCGCCCGCATAAAAGCTTTTTCTTCCTCGGCCCGTTCGTAATCCTCAAGGGATTGCATAACGGCAACACCACGGCCTCGACTTGTCAGGAGAATCGGGCGATGTGATTCACTGGTGCGCCTTACGACCTTGCCAGGATTTACCTTGATATCTGTCAATGGAACAATATCTTCAGAAAATTTTACGCTCATGGCCAACACCTCCTATAGACCATTAAATAGCACCACTAAAAAGACCTGTCAATAGCACCTAGTACAATGTAAAGTCTAAATATTCGTATAGGATGCGATTTTTTTGCTATAATTATCCTCACCCGACGAGGAGGACAATTATGGTGCCACGCTACAGAGTGACATTGACAGAAGAAGAGCGAAAGGATCTGGAGGCTATTTCAACTAAGGGGAAAAGGGCGGCTCGTACCGTATTATATGCCCGGGCATTACTCCTGCTTGATGCCGGAGAGAATGGTCCAAAGTGGGTCGTTGCACGGGTTTCTGAAGCATTAGGGACAACGCCCCGCAGCCTTGAGCACTTAAAGAAACGATTTGTAGAGAATGGCCTTCCGGTCGCCATTGAACGGAAGACGCGCGAGACGCCTCCGTGCGAGATTCAATTCGGAGGCGAATTTGAAGCCAAGCTTTTGGCCTTGGCATGTTCGGATGTCCCAGAAGGTCGAGAACGATGGACTATTCGGCTCTTGGCTGAAAAAATGGTTGAACTGAAGATGGTGCCGAGAGTTTCTCCGATGACAGTATGTAACACTTTAAAAAAAATGAACTTAAGCCTCACCTGACCAAGTACTGGAAGATACCACCCGACCAAAATGCTAGTTTTGTGGCGGCAATGGAAGATGTTCTCGCAGTCTATGCGCGTCCGTACAATAGAAAGTTTCCAGTTGTGTGCATGGATGAATCAAGCGTACAGCTGATCGGGGAGGTGCATGAGCCTATTCCCGCAGCCCCAGGCCATCCTGTTCTGATGGACGACGAATATGTCCGTAAAGGAGTCGCAAGCATATTCATTGAAGTAGAGCCGCTTGGGGGGAAACGTAAGGTAAAAATCACTGAACAGCGGACACGGATTGACTGGGCTCATTTCGTCAAAGAGATGCTTGAAGAACGTTACGCTGATGCCGAGAAAGTCGTTCTGGTTATGGACAACCTCAATACACACAATATGGCTTCGCTATACACGGCATTTCCGCCTGAAGAAGCCAAGCGTCTGGCGGATCGTCTTGAAATACATTACACCCCGAAGCATGGGAGTTGGTTGAACATAGCGGAGATCGAACTCAGCGTTTTGAAGCGACAATGCCTTGCCGGTCGGATTGACTGTATAGAGAAGATGCGAGCTAAGGTGGCGGCATGGAATGCCGATCGGAACAACCGTCAAACCAAGGTCGATTGGCAGTTCCGCACGAATGATGCGCGCATCAAGCTGAAACGATTATATCCGAAACTTTAGAATATATGCTGTACTAGGTACGGCTGTAGGCTATATGGCTCTTCGCTATTTCGAGTGGGTAATGGTATGAAAGCTGATTTCCATAACCCCGGAGTTTAACCTACATGAATCCTGAATCATTATTTGCAGTAGCTCTTGGCATCACTCCCCCGTGGGAAGTTGAGGGCATTGAATTTTCCAAAGAGAACAAGCGCCTTGATATTAAAATCGGTTTCAGTCGCGGTGCCACTTTTACCTGTCCTGTCTGCGGGGCTGCCGCACCAGCATATGACACCAAAGAGAAAACATGGCGGCATCTGAATTTCTTTCAGTACGAGGCTTACCTGACGGCTCGTGTGCCGCGAGTGAAATGCCTCAATACCGACTGCGGGGTGAAGCGAGTTTCGGTCCCCTGGGCTCGGCCCGGCTCCGGTTTCACTCTCCTGTTCGAGGCGCTGGTGATGACTCTGGTTCGAGAAATGCCGGTCAAGGTCGCAGCGGCTCTGTTGGGTGAACATGACACCCGCATCTGGAGGATTCTTGATCATTATGTGCAAATTGCACGTGCGCAGGTTGACCATTCAGACGTCCAGCGCGTCGGCATGGATGAAACCTCTGCCAGAAGAGGACAGGACTACGTGACCTTCTTCTTTGATATGGATCAGCGCCGCCTTCTTTTCGGAATCGAAGGCAAGGACCATGAAACCGTTAAAGCTTTCACAGAGGATTTAACGGCCCACAACGGTTCAGCAGAGAACGTCACCGACGCCAGCCTCGACATGTCAAAGGCATTCATCAAGGGGGTCCGAGAGGTCCTGCCAAATGCCGAGATCACCTTTGATCCATTCCACCTGATCAAGCACATGAACGATGCTCTGAGCAAGGTGCGGGCGGAAGAGGCCAAGCTCTTTCCTGAACAGATGAAAGGCAGTCGCTACGCCTTTTTGAAGAACCCTGAAAACCTGACCGAGAAACAGGACGAAATCTTAACCAGACTCTGCAATTACCGGCTCAAGACGGCTCGTGCCTACCTTCTCAAACTGGCACTTCAAGATGTTTACTTCGCCGACAATCGCGAGAACGGAGAGAGTCGGCTTAAGGGCTGGTACAACTGGGCCATTCGAAGCCAGATCGACCAAGTGAGAAAGGTCGCCAAAACTGTCAAAAATCATTGGAACGGAATTCTGGCCTGGTTCGATAGCAAACTGACAAACGGATTCATCGAAGCGATCAACGGCCTCATTCAGTCGGCCAAAAGAAGAGCCCGAGGATACCGGTCGACTAAGAATCTGATCAACATGGCTTACCTCATTGCGGGTAAACTGGATTTCAGGCTACCCACTTGAAACAGCGAGGAGCCGATTTAGCTTTTCAATTTTGCACAGACGTGTTTTCCGTCCGGTTGATTAGTTTGTTTCAACCACAGGATAAGATCGCGGCTCGTGCCTCGC
>JAADFL010000146.1 GCA_013152945.1 Deltaproteobacteria bacterium
TGTAAATCCGGAATACATCCGGAAATTAACAGACCGTTTATTGTTCCAATATCATTCAACCCGGAAAAGCGCCGGGAAGTGATTTTTTCCTTGACTAACCAGGGTTACTTGGCGATTTTCTGCCCTGGTTCAAGTATTGTGTTCGAGGCAATAACAAGTTGGAAGAAGAGGTGACAAAATGGGTGGTGACAAAAAGGCTGACCTGGCAGGCCCGGGAATCGGAAACTACGATGAACTCAAGGAGATCTTGCCTAATGATTATGAATCGCTTCTCGATGTCAGGGAGACGCAACAGGCCCTGTTCAAACTGAAACGGTTCATCGAAGACGAATTGTGCAAAGCTCTCAACTTGATGATGGTCGAGGTGCCGCTGATCGTGACCCGGGAAAGCGGGATCAACGACATGCTCGATCGGGACGGATCGCGCGGACCTGTAGAGTTCTACATTTCAAATGATCACGGCAAGAATCCGATCAATGCGCAAATCGTGCAGGCTGCGACCAAGTGGAAGCGTCCTGCTCTCAAAGAATTCATGTGCAAAACCAATGAAGGCATCTGCACCGACATGCGCGCTGTTCGAAAAGACTATTTCCTGGATCACGACCATAGCTCGTACGTGGATCAATGGGACTGGGAAAGAGTCATAGACGACAAAGACAGAAACCTGGATTTTCTGACCGGCATAGTCAAAAAAATCTGGGATGTTATTAAGAGGGCCGATACATACATGCGCGAAGAGTTCCCCAAGCTGAACTCGGACAAGTATCCCCCTGTCCCCGAAGAGTTGACCTTCCTGCATGCCGAAGAGATCCTGGACATGTTCCCGGACCTTCCGAGAAAACAGAGGGAGACAAAGATCCTGCAAAAGTACCCGGCCGTGTTCATTTACGGAATAGGCTGGCCCCTGAAAGACGGATATCCCCATGAAATGCGGGCAGTAGACTACGATGATTGGTGCACCCCGACCATTGAAAAGAACGGGCAGCAAATGCACGGTCTGAACGGCGACATTCTTGTCTGGAACCCTGTGACCCGCAGGCGCCATGAGTTGACGTCCATGGGCATCCGGGTAAACAAAGAGACCTTGATAGAGCAGGCGAAAATGGGCAAACAGGAAGACATCCTGGACCAACCTTACCACCAGGCCATATTGAATGATGAAATCCCCTTGTCCGTAGGTGGAGGAATCGGACAATCAAGGCTTTGCATGTACCTGCTTCGCAAGGCTCATCTCGGTGAAGTAAGCGTCACGGTATGGCCCCGGATCCTCAAGGACATGTGCGCGGAGCGCAAGATTTTCGTGCTCGAATAAAGTCCCCTGGAGTATTTTTCTAAAGACTTGTCCGGATCGGCAGGTGCGCTGGTTTTCCGTTCGGCATCCATAAGCAACATAAGTGCTTTCTCTGCCTCTCGATGAACCGCCTCCGGCCCGCCAACAATCCTGATTCTTTGAGGAAATCCGTCACCTCTTCGACAGGTCCGGAGTCAATCCGATAACAAGAAACGGCGCCAAGCGCTTCAAGTGCGTCGGTATGTGGAAAAAATTAACGGAAAAACGGTGAAACGCTGTAGTCTGCTAGTTTACCACTCTCATGTCGCCGGGCTCACCCGGACCCTCTCTTCTGTCCGGCGGAGCTTGTTCTACATCGTCCTCGTTGCCCGGTTGTTTTATTTTTCCTTGATTTCCGCCCTGACCCTCTGCAGACCTCACTTTCTTGAAAAAGTGTTCCGGATCATCCAGGACCAGGGTATTCTTCAGAACCTCATCAACGTGTTCAACAAAGATGAAATGAATTGCCCTGCGTATCTTGGCAGGCACGTCAGGAAGATCTTTCTTGTTGTCTGCGGGCATAATAAGCTGCTTGATCCCGGTTCTATAGGCAGCAAGCGACTTTTCCTTGACGCCGCCGATGGGCAATACTCTTCCCCGCAATGTTATCTCGCCTGTCATGGCCACATCCCGCCTCACCTTGATGCCTGTAAGCGCGGATGCAAGAGCTACCGCCATGGTTATCCCAGCGCTCGGTCCATCCTTTGGTATGGCGCCTTCAGGCACATGGATATGCAGGTCCACTTCCTCGTGAAATTTTGGATCCAGCCCGAGTTGCACGGCCCTTGATCGAACATAGGTGACTGCGGCCTTTGCGCTCTCCTGCATGACCTCGCCCAGCTTGCCTGTAATTGTAAGCTTGCCTTTTCCCGGCGTAACCGCCACCTCGATGAGCAGCAATTCACCGCCGTGTTCTGTCCATGCCAGGCCGGTCGAGAGCCCTACACAAGGCTCTTCCTCGTTCTTGCTGCGCCTGTACCTTGGAACTCCGAGGAACTTTGTAATGCCCTTTGCATCCACCGAGTATCTCTTGTCCTTGCCTTCTTTAACGACGCGTATCGCTATCTTCCGGCAAATGTTGCCTATTTCACGCTCCAGGTTCCTCACCCCGGCCTCGCGGGTGTACTGGTCCATGATTCTTTGTAAAGCAGAGGTCTTGATAACCATGTCAATATCCGTTATGCCGTTGGCCTCCTTTTGCTTTGGAACAAGATGTCTCTTGGCTATCTCCATTTTTTCCGCATCAGTATACCCGGGGAGATGTATGATCTCCATCCTGTCCTGAAGAGCAGGGGGTATGCCGTTCAGGGTATTGGCTGTAGTAATGAACATTGTCTTCGAAAGGTCATAGTCGACATCCAGGTAATGATCCTGGAACTGGTGGTTCTGCTCCGGGTCCAGCGCTTCCAGCAGAGCAGCCGCAGGGTCTCCACGCCAGTCGGAAGACATCTTGTCCACTTCATCGAGCAGAAACACCGGGTTGTTGCTGCCCGCCTTCTTCATGTGCTGGATAATCTTGCCGGGAAGGGCGCCGATGTAGGTCCTCCTGTGGCCCCTTATCTCGGCCTCATCCCTTACTCCACCTAATGAAAGCCTCACGAATCTCCTTGCCGTGGCCCGGGCAATAGATTTTCCAAGGCTCGTCTTGCCGACTCCGGGAGGTCCGACGAAACAAAGTATCGGTCCCTTGGATTTCTCGACAAGGGATTGGACGGCCAGGTACTCCAGAATACGTTCTTTCGGCTTCTTCAGGCCATAATGATCCTCGTCGAGTATCTTGGCGGCCTCGTCGAGATCGAGCTTGTCTTTTGTGGTTTCGAACCATGGCAGGCCCAGCACCCAGTCTATGTAATTCCTCACCACAGTCGCCTCGGCAGACATGGGAGACATCATCTTCAGCTTCTTGAGTTCTTTCTTTACCTTTGCCGTGGCTTCCTTTGACATCCTCTTTTTCTTAATCTTTTCTTCTATCTCGTTCAGCTCGTTACGAAATTCGTCCTTGTCGCCCAGTTCCTTTTGAATGGCTTGCATCTGTTCATTCAGGTAATATTCCTTCTGGGTTTTTTCCATTTGTTTCTTGACACGATTTCGTATTCTTTTCTCGATCTGAAGTATCTCGATCTCGCCCTGAATAAGCTCATATATCTCACGCAGCCGATCGCTGGTTTTCTCTGACCCGAGAATCTTCTGTTTTTCCTCCAGCTTTACTCCCAGGTGAGCGGCCACGGTATCCGCCAGTCTTTCCGGGTCATCGATGGCAGCCACTGAATGAAGCATCTCCGGGGGCACTTTCTTGTTGAGCTTTACATACACCTCGAAGGTGTTATGGAGTCCTCTCATCAAGGCTTCAACTTCCTTGGGATCGCCGTACTCGGGCTTTATCACCAGTACCTCGACCTGAAAAAAATCCTTGTTGTCGAGATACCGTACAATCTTGGCCCGTTGTTTACCCTCGATGAGCAACTTGATGGTTCCATCAGGCAGTCTAAGCATCTGTATGATGCTCGCCATCGTACCTACCTGGTATATGTCCTCGGGATTCGGATTATTGGTCTTTGCCTGGCGCTGTGCAGCCACGAGCAAATCCTTGTCTTTGGACATTGCTTCTTCAAGAGCCTTGATTGATTTGTCGCGTCCTACGAAAAGAGGAACCACCATGTGCGGATATACCACGATATCCCTCAAGGGAAGCAGTGGATATACTTTAGGCAGTGGCGGAACCTCCCCGAAACCCGGGTTGCCGTTGTGATCTTGCATGTTTCCTATCCTCCGAATCCGTCAGGCCAGCTTCTCTGCGCCCTTGTCGAAGAGCACAAGGGGCTTTCCCCCTTTTTCAATAAAATCTTCGTTCACGACCACTTGAATTACTCCTTCTTTGGCCGGCACATCGTACATGATCTCCAGCATCGAATTCTCCAAGACCGATCGTAAACCCCTGGCGCCCGACTTCCTGGCCAAGGCCTTGCGGGCCACGGCCCTTAAAGCGCCTTCCGTAAACTTAAGTTCCACGCCATCCAGCTCGAACAATTTTTTATATTGTTTTATCAGGGCATTCTTTGGTTCGACCAATATTTCCGTCAGGGCATCCTCGGACAAATTGCCGAGAGCCGCCAATACCGGGAGCCTGCCCACAAACTCCGGAATCATGCCGAACTTGATTAAATCCTCGGGCTGCACCTCTGCCAGAAGAGTCTCGATATCCTTTTCAGTCCTGCTCTTTATTTCGGCTCCGAATCCCAGCACTTTTTCCCCGATACGGCGCTCTACTGTTTCTTCGAGGCCTACGAATGCGCCACCGCAAATAAATAAAATATTGGTCGTATCTACTTGCAGAAAGTCTTGCTGGGGATGCTTTCTGCCTCCCTTGGGAGGAACATTTGCTACTGTGCCCTCGATTATCTTGAGCAGAGCCTGTTGAACGCCCTCACCCGAAACATCGCGTGTTATCGAAGGGTTATCTCCCTTACGTGCTATCTTGTCCACTTCGTCGATATATATTATTCCCCTCTGGGCCTTTTCCACGTCATAGTCGGCATTTTGCACCAGAGATACGATTACGTTTTCCACGTCTTCGCCTACGTATCCAGCCTCTGTCAGGCATGTGGCATCGGCAATGGCAAAAGGAACATCCAATATCTTTGCCAAGGTCTGGGCCAGGAGGGTCTTACCCGAGCCGGTGGGCCCTACCAGCAGTATATTCGTCTTTTGCAGCTCCACGTCGACATGACCCCGGCTCCCCTGGTGCTCGATGCGTTTATAATGGTTATACACCGCAACCGACAGAATCTTCTTTGCCTTTTCCTGCCCGATTACGTAGTCGTCTAATTTTTCTTTTATTTCATGGGGTTTCGGCAACCTCTGTGCCCCACCGTGCCTGTCCTCCTTTTCCACCTCTTCTGCAATGATATCATTGCATAACTCTATGCATTCGTCGCAGATGTATACGGTTGGGCCGGCAATGAGTTTACGAACCTCCCTTTGGCTCTTACCGCAAAAGGAACAATAAAGATTGTTGTGGCCCTTTTTATCCTTGTCAGCCACTCCTACCTCCCAATGTCTTGATCGCCTCTCTCACTTCTTGTCATTCACTGCCTGGCTCCTGCTCTCCACTACGGAATCTATGATACCATAGGACTGCGCCATTTCCGAATCCATAAAATAATCACGCTCCGTATCTTTGGCCACCTTTTCAACTGGTTGGCCTGTATGCCTGGAAATAATCTCGTTCAATCTCTTCCTGATCTTGAGTAATTCCCGGCTGTGGATTTCAATATCCGTGGCCTGGCCCTGGATCCCACCCAGGGGCTGGTGAATCATGACCCTGCTGTTGGGCAGTCCGAAGCGCTTGCCGCTTGCTCCGGCAGCCAGCAGGACTGCTGCCATGCTTGCCGCCTGTCCCATACAAATCGTTGATACATCCGGTTTCACGTACTGCATGGTATCATAGATTGCCAGGCCTGCAGTCACCACCCCGCCGGGACTGTTCACGTAGATATTGATGTCCTTGTCCGGATCCTCTGACTCGAGGAACAACATCTGGGCTATCAACAGGTTGGCGACATCATCATCTATGGCTGTTCCAAGGAAAATGATCCGGTCCTTGAGCAACCTCGAGTATATGTCATACGCCCTCTCACCCCTGTTCGATTGCTCAACTACTATGGGTACGAGTGTCACTTGACTTCCTCCTCTTTCCCGGCATCTTCTCCTGTTTCACCTTTCTCCGCATCTTGTTCTGTCGTAGCTCCTGTTTCACCTTTCTCCGAATCCTGTTTCTCCGCAGCCTCTGTTTCTCCTGACTCCTTTACCTCGGTATTCTTTTCTCCCTCTTTTCCCTCCTCTTTGAAAATATTAGCCTTTTCAAGCAGGAAGGCAAGAATTTTCTCTTCCCTGATGCGGTATTTCAGTTCCTCCAGGCCGTTTCCCTGTTGAAACCAGGCCTTTATTTTGGCAACCGGCTGCCCGGCATCTTCTGCGATCTCCTTTACCTTTGCCTCGACTTCATCGTCCGAAGCATCAATACCTTCCTTTTTCCCAATCATGTCCAGGAGAAGGGCGGCACGGACGTCCCGCTCTGCCTTGTCCTTGACTCCTTCCAGCAATTTTTCCTTGCCGGCTTCCAGGTCCTTGACATCCATGCCCTGGTCCTTCAAGTTTTGCAGGGAGCCCTGAACTATGTCTTCCGCCCTGCGTTTTATCATGGAGTCCGGAACCTCGAAGGAGTTTTTTTCAACCAATCTTCTTTTCAACATCTCTTCCATGGCCTGCTTGGCGACATTTCTCTTTGATTCCAATAGATCCTTTTTTATTTTTTCCTTTAGTTCGTCCAAGCTGTCCGCCTCTCCCACGTCCTTGGCAAACTCGTCGTCCAATTCGGGCAGGATGCGTTCCCGTATCTCCCTGATCGTTGCCTTGTACAGCAATTTGTGTCCGCGAAGTTCTTTCCTCGAATCATCCTCTTTGATCTCCTGACCGGATTCTACTGTATCGCCAATCTTCTTCCCCACCATTTCTGCAAGTATACCCTCGATCTCACCTGTTTCTGGAATATTGAAGTCCAATTCATCCCTGGAATAGTCCTTCAGTTCCTTTTCACCATCCAGGTAGACCTTGAGATCGGCCACAACAACATCACCTCTTTCCACAATGTTCCGGTCTTCCAAGGTACGAACCTGGGCCAATGCATCCCTCATACGCTCAATCTGCAAGTCAACTTCCAAGTCCTCGACTCCGACTTCATTCTCCTTTACCTCCAGTCCCAGGTAATCTATGTTTTCCAGGTTCGGGCGCACCTCTACATCAGCGGTAAACGAGAAGTCCTGTCCCTTCGTGTATTCTCCGGGAGTTATTTTCGAGACCCCGACCATTTGAATGTTTTGTTCCCGGACCGCCTCTTCCAAGGTCTGATTGATGAGAGAGATCAGGACATCCCCCTTTACCCTGTCCCCGAAATATTTCTCGAGCAGGTTTATCGGCACCTTGCCGGGCCTGAATCCCCGAAGCCTTACTGTTTTCTTCAATTCCTTGTATTCCGCGTTGAAAGCGGCAGCCACCTTTTCGTTTTCGATCGTTATCTCCAACTTCTTTAAGACGGGAGACTCATCGGAAACACGGCATTGAATGGGCATATCGTTTCCTCCTCAAGTATGCACGCCAAGCCCTGGTGCGAGAGGGGGGACTCGAACCCCCACGGCTTTGCCACCGGCTCCTAAGACCGACGCGTCTACCAGATTCCGCCACTCTCGCCCGCGACCACATACGCGGTCGACATGACCTTGGGCGAATATCATCCGCATGGACGAACTGTCAAGGCCGGCCGCCATACTATTTCAACCAAATCTTTTCCATGAAGCTTCACGGATTGAAGCGTGAAGACGGGATCGGCCTTCATGACCGATCCCGTAATTGTGGTGAGCCTGAAAGGAATCGAACCTTCAACCTCCGGATTAAGAGTCCGCTGCTCTACCAATTGAGCTACAGGCCCACAAGTATTTCGCACAATACCGGTTGTTGCAAAGAACTTGGTGAGCCTGAAAGGAATCGAACCTTCAACCTCCGGATTAAGAGTCCGCTGCTCTACCAATTGAGCTACAGGCCCACAAATATCAACCTTCTTTGCAAAGACCTTGTTATCAAAAAGCATTCCTTGGCGCGCCCGGCAGGACTCGAACCTGCGACCTGCGGCTTCGAAGGCCGACGCTCTATCCAACTGAGCTACGGGCGCCGGGTTCACCAATCTCACGCTGGCACGCCTGACAGGATTCGAACCTGCGACCTGCGGATTAGAAGTCCGCTGCTCTATCCAGCTGAGCTACAGGCGCCCTGGCTCCAATCCTTTCCAAAGAAACGGTATCGAAAAGGCCTCAAAACTGGTCGGGGCGACTGGATTCGAACCAGCGACCACCTGCGCCCAAGGCAGGTGCGCTACCAGACTGCGCTACGCCCCGCCTTTCCCGCGACCGTTCCGACACAGGGCACATTAATCTAGATGACAGTCGCAATGATGGCAAGTATTTTTTTATTTCATCCGTGTGCAGGCACTCGACGTCATCATTAAGTTTACCTAAAGTGTCAGCCAGCTCCATCACCGGTTGCTGAAATCAACAATCCTCTTGCCGGTTCTGACGGTGAAATCATAGGAAATAGTAGATACGTGATCGGGCCTTGAATCGAAGCGGCTCTTTGAGACTCCATTTTGCAGGCATTTTGAAAGCGGCTCGTACCCCAGAGAATCTGCATCGATTTCAATGGATACCGGACGCCCCTGCTTTGACAACTCGAAAGTCAGTTTCAGGTCTCCCTTGATTATCATTTCCCTCGGGACTTTCTTGACACAATGATTCAAGATACCGGTCATGCGTTCGTGCAGAATTCCTTCGAAATCATCCCAATCAACAAAGGGTACGCCCGGGATGGAATGTGGAGCCTCGTTTTTTTGACTGGCCGAAGACTTTACATCCACCTGTTCTTCCTTATGCACAACCGGTGACAAACGCTTCAAGGCCTTCATGTAGCTTGCCGGAGTCACGACAGGCGGGTATTCTATCCCAAGCCCCCCGGACGGCTTGAATCCACCTTTTTCAGCAATTGCAAAATCCCTTGCAAGCTCCGTTTTAAGCAGTCCTTTTCTGCTTCGCTTCAATGCGACTTTTAAAATTTTTACGGCTTTCCTGCCTCCCACCAAGCCAAGACCCCGCGCCGCCTGTATCTTGGCTGCAACATTCCCTTTGAATATCATCCGACCCAAACCGCCTATTGCCTTTTTATCTCCCACTGCTCCAAGGATAAAAGCCGCCCTTGGCGCCATGGGGCTTTTCTTTTGCCTGACCCTCAGCAGCCTCCGCCAAGCACTCAAATCAAAGGCGGTAGCCTTGTCCCGCAGCAAGTTCAAGCCCTGCTCGGCCGTCTTTCCCGGCAGTCTGAACTTTTTGAAACAAGCCTCGGCAATGGCAACGATTGCCTCGTAATATTCCTGGGATGCAAAGGCGTCAATCAATGCCAGCCTGACAGCCTCCGAACCATCGTTCAACAATGCCCGAAACATCTTGCCGAAGGCATCCGGTTCTTCCATCTTTCCAAGGGCAAGGGCCGCAGCCACCCTTACCTTTGGGGAATCGGCATTTTCCAGGCGGTCCAGCAAATATTCCAGCCTGTCTTGCTCGGCTTGCACACAGGGAGAGACAACAAGACGGGCGGTACTGATCGCTAAAAAAAACACCAAAACCCGCGGGAAGCGCCCTAACAACTCTTCAACCTCTTTCGTCGACTCTATGAATCGTACGGTTTAAGCAATTGCCGCCACGTAACCGACAAAGGAATCCGGGCCGCCTTTGGGATAGATGTCATAACTGGTTGTATAATCCAAAATTTCAGCCCTGGTTCTGCCCATTTCCCGGGCATGGGCCAATGCGGCTGCAACAGCACCCGCCCCGCAGGAATTCCTCCTTTTTATAGCCTCGGGTACAATAGCCTCGCAATCTAGCGCTTCTATCAAGTCGACCATCCTCTTGTCATTTTCCTTCTTTACCCATTCAAGGGCTTCGCTTCCAATTCCCTTTGGAGCCAAGCCATAGGACAAGCCGTAATGAGTCAAATCAGTGCTTCCAATTACAGTGATCTTCCTGCCAGTTCTCTCGGCTGCCTTTGAAAACAAACGGCCATAGCCTGCAGCTTCATCATTCGATGCCAATGCAACTGCAACCAACCTCGCATCCGGTAACAATGTCTTCATGAACGGCAGATGCACTTCCACTGAATGATCGACGTCATGGTGCTGGTCACCCGGGGAAAAACCAAGGTCAACCAATACAGATACAAACTCCTTGTCCACCTCGACCTTGCCAATCGGTGTATCCCAAAAGTCGTATGCAGTAACCTCTGCAGGCCAGGAATGGCTCGTGTGAGCCGCCAGAATCACGATTGTTTCAGGTTTGACCTCCTTGATGTTCATCATTACCTTCAAAGCCAACTTGCCGGAGAAAAACCAGCCTGCATGTGGGGCGATGCCGGCCACCGGCGGCTCTTTTGCGTACCCTTCCTGTTCTTGCCCTGACAACATCTCCAGGATGGCGGACTTGCAACCTTCCCGGTCACCTGGATAGAACCTGCCTGCCTGCCTGGGCGCTCTTGTTTTCATTGCCGACCTCCATCAATCAACTGATCGTATTCTGTATTGTACCAATCGAATCTGCAACCCATAAAACCTTTTCGAGATACCACGAAGCAAAACTTGACCCAATGTAGTAACCTGGTCCAGAATCAACAACCGGGTACAAGCAATGATGGAGGAGCTTTTGAAGGACAAGATGGGTATTATCCTGGGTGGTGCCGTGGTAGTCGCCGCGGTTACCGCGGCAATCGTATTTCTTTGGGGCATGGGAGACATATTACGCCATGCAATGGATTCCGCTCCTCCATGGTTGTCGCTTGCAGCCCTTTTTGCCTTGCTCTTGGATGGTTTCATACTCTTTGCGGCTGTCAAAAAGGTAGCCGGACACAGGCTTCCGCCGGAACCGTTTCTCGAAAAGGTCACACCTGCTATTCGGACAGGCAGGCTCGATGAAGTGCTGCAACTTTGCAAGGCGACCGGTCCACGGGGAATCGCAAGCCTCCTTGCTGCTTGGGTGGAGGCTGTCAACATGGATGATCTCGGCAGAAAGCAACAAGTGGCAAAGGCGGCTTTGAAGGCGGCAAGAGGCCTTGAAAAAGATGCAAAGGCCGCCAGGATATATGCAGGTCTGGGTGCATTTACAGGAATATCCGTGGCCCTGGGGGGCGTCGTATGGTCGCATTCGAGTTCGCTGAATTCAGCGTCGGCCCTACACCCATTCCTGGTGACATTACTCGGCGTGATATTGCTGGTGCCGTCACTTGCAACAATGACCTTCATAGCATCGAGTGTTTCCAAATCAGCAAGCGAACTTCAATCCGCATTGCCGGCGATAACCGGCATTGAAAGCGAAAAGACAACATGATCGATTGAGTCGCCCGGAGTCAGGGCTCTCCCACCTGTGCTCTCACCCTGCGCTTTCACCCGGGTAGCCCTTTCCCTCTCCTGTATGCCATCGTAATATCAACGTGGTGCGCGAGTCTGAAAAAACCGGTATCACCCCAAAGGAACGGAAGTGGGTAGTATGCGGAGGCCAAACATGAGTCGGTTTCCTGTGAATACGTAAAGCTGTCATGTTGTTTAAAAAAGACAGCCCGGGAAGAGGCCCAATCTACCGGGAAACGTTCATCCGCTTGAAAAAGATCAGACACAGCCCTGCCAATGCCATCCAGCCGAAACCAAGAGACTCTCCACTCATTGCACACCCGCATCCGCTGTCATCGTTTTTATCCGTGCTTTGCTTGACGCACCTGCCCTGATAACATGTTTCTCCATTTGCACATTCCCCTCCGGTTTCATAACCGCTGCCGTCGTCCTTGCATACAAGGAACCGGCTGCTGCCGTCGCAAATACGCGAACCAGGCGTACAACCGGATTCTTCCATCTCCATTATATCTATCCTGTTCTCGACAGCAGGGTCTTTTTCCGATTCCGGTTTGGTCTCATCCACCATGTCTATCCTGTCCTCGACAGCAGGATCTCTTTCCACCTCGAGGGCATCCATTTCGAGGGCATCCTCATCTTCGTTTTTCTCTCTTTTATTCTCCTTCCCTTCTTCAATCTCGGCATCAGGTTCACTGTCCATGGTTTCATTGAGCCCTGTCACTGTAACATTCCATTCATGACCGGATGACGAAACACGCATCGGGTCGTTACGGATTAGAGAAGACATGTCACTGACAATAACCTCGACTTTGTGTCCACCCGGGCCGAGATCAGTTCCCTTGACTTGTATCTTGTCTTTTGCAGAAGCATATTGTTTGCCGTCTATAAGCCATTCAACATCCATGGAACCGGTACCCGGAACAGGATGGGCCACCTGGAACTCGACCACGTCTTCAGTGTTGATTATTGGATCATTCTCCGGCTTTACCCAGTCGATTGGATCCACCTTGTTATAGATATGCAATGCCAGGGCCTCTTTGCATACCTCGCAGAACGGACTGTTCAGCGCCCTCATCTTGCAGGTCAGCTTTGGTCTGTACACACCTTTTGACTGGTACCTGCATCCCTCGAATATTCCAACCGCCGAGGCATAACTGCTGGTTTCAGGCGTCGGCAAAGGAGTCGACTGGTCTATCCAGGCAGACCACTTGATCTCGGAACGCTCGGTCTTTGTGGTTGCGTTGGGTTCCGGGCAGTCAGCTCCACAGGCTGGATATCCGGGATAAGGATCCTCGTACTCGTCGGTAAGCTTGCCCAGCGTATGTCCAAACTCGTGTTTTGCGATTTCGCTTGCCATGCTGTTTGTCGAAAAAACCGCTGCCGAGCCTCCAGAGCCTCCGTACTTCGTGTCATTTACAATGACAAAAATATAGTCGTATTCCGGAACATTGTCCCTTGCCGCCGAGAATACCGCCGAGGTATCCACGCAAATCAGCCTGTCTATATTATTGCAGTTGTAATAGGCACCCAGCGCAGTATCTCTATCAGGTCCATAGCTGCCGTTGTCCGCGCCGTTTTGGTTTGAAATGACATGCACCAATTTAACGTTGAAATAATCTTTGTACACGCCGTACGGGCTTTCGCCCCAAAAATCAGACAGAAATGCATTGACGTCATCGGTCAATTTTTGCTGATCCTCTGTCCTGTAACCATCTCCCATGATTACCATGTCCACCCTGTTACCGGGATCACCATTATCCTGTATGACATCCACGTCGTATTTCTCCGCCATCGCGTTTGTTCCAAAGAATGATACAAATAAAAAAGAGCACAGCATAGGCAGGAACCGTTGCATCATCCCTTGTCCCGATTCCGGATTTTTCATTTTATTCCTCCTATGTCGACCAGTACGGTTCCGACTACGATATAGTCGGATTTCCCGGGTTTCAGCACTCGCAGACCGGAAGGCTTCAATTTTCTTATCTCCAAGCGATGGCTCATTGTCACGGCAGGGATCCTTACAGTGAAACGAACCGGCCCTTTCCGCTTGAAATGATAGGAGTCAATCTTGTCCGGGTCTCTTGGATTCTGAAATTCGCCCCGTACCTCGAACGGGTCTTCCATGCCGCCTGAATATATTTCTTTGCCGGAAAGGTCGAACAAGCGATAGCTCCAGGGGTAGCGAATATTTTTCATCCTTTGCTTGGGCATGGCGCTAGGGACCAACGTCTTTGATATCACCTTCAATCCATTGTCCGAAAGCTCGATTTCCACCAAGAAGTGCTCTTTTACGCTTTTGATTTCAACCGGCCTGTCCTTGCCCTTGTCAGGAGCGCCTTTCTGCTTTACCTTTTCACTTTCCCCGGTACCGGCCGCCTGTACAGTAAATATTGAAAACATGAATAAAATCCCGCAAATTATCAAAATCATCCTAGCCATCGACTGACCTCCTTGTTACAAGACAACACCCTGCAATGAAAAATTCAAACGGTTTTCCAAGCATCCCTGTCCCTCCAGCAGACATTGAACATGTCGAACGCCACCACGCCTCCGGGAACTATCCAGGACATCTGGCAATCCGATGCTTCCACCAGGTCCAAGGCCGATGCGCCCTGAAATTTCTTGATCGTAAGAAAAAGTACACCCCTTGGTGGAGTCCCTGTCTCAAAGTCAAGCAGGCCGAATATATGGGTCGCCAAGGATTTCAAGAGACTAACCGACTGCAACCATCCGCCCTTGCCGATAATCCTGGTAAAAGGAACCAGGCCCTTGCGGCCTTTGAACAGCACAGTGGGTATTGTCAATGCCTTTTGCCTGAACATTTCCTTTTTAGTCACCTTGTAAATCATTCCAAACAACTTCATGGACAGTAACAGGTCTTCCATTCTCACGCGTCCACCGGTTGTCCTTTCCAGGGCCTCAAGGACTTCATAAAGGTGGGTTTCTTCATTTAACTCGTTCCTGTTTACAGCCGAAGCAGGATACAGGCTCACCCAGAACACACCTTGTCGCTCTGCCTCGTCCAGGATGTCGGATATTTGCAGGTCGTTTACTCCTTTGGCAACCATTACAGCATATTGGACCTTGAAGCCCGCCTCCAGCAGGGTCTTCGTGAGTCTGCGCTTCTCCTCGAGTAAAGCCGTTCCCCGCAACTTCAGGTAAACATCGTCTGTGACGCCGTCGAATTGAAGTATTATCCACTTTAATCCTGCTTCCATGAGCCTTTGGACCAACTCCGCATCCCTTGCAAGTCTCCTTCCATTTGTATTCAACCTTGGGATATAACCCTTCTTTACTATGGACCGCACAATATCGGGAAGATCGTCCCTGAGTGTGGGCTCTCCCCCGATAATGCACAAGTTGGGCTTGTCTTTTCCGGTAGGTTCCGGCAAAGCTTTGAAGATTTGATCTGTTGTCGGCTCAACATTCAACTTTTCATTTGCGGAAGCCAGGCAAACAGGACAGGACATGTCACACCGGTCAGTAACATTGAGCATGAGATTGGCTGTCTTGAATAGATGCTTGTTGCAGGGTCGGCCCAAGACGCACTGAAAAGAATCTGTACAACGTTTGTCCTTGGATGCAAGCACCTCCAGCCGTTTCAACATCGCTGCATTCTTGAAGAACAATTCTTCTCTTTTTCCGCATGACGGACAATTAGAAGCCAGGTATACATCCATTCCCCTGACGATTCTCTGCGCAGGTAACACCCTGCCGCATTCGGGACAACGCGTCCAGGTAGACTGCTTGTTCATTTAGTCAGGAATATCCTGGGAAACGCCTGCAAAAAGGCCTCGGGTGTTGGCGGGCCCTGCGGGCAGGCATAGGGATTGTAATGGAGCCGGATGTTTATGCCGTCTATATCCTTATCACCCACTGTCACAGGATTCTGTTCATAGACGCCAAAAGGATCTTCGAAACATTCGTACGCGTCAGGTTTGTTTTCGTGGGGACCATAGTTGATGAAATTGTTGTACGCCCTTATGTTCACAGGCCCAATATCTTTCGGCACTTTCAGTTCGAAGGGACCGGGTTTCTTGATCCAAACCGTGGATATTGGCTGGCCCTTCAGGGCCGAGGGATCCTCCGATGTCTTCACGGCCTGGACCAAAATATACCCCTTGTAGTAATGGGCATAGTCAACTGTTCCCTTTACGGTTACAGTATCCGTCAATGGCAGAAGGATATTCAAAGCATCATTTACACTGTCATAGAGCGCCCTGCCGGGTAAATTGGGAATCAGTTCCATGTCCTCGGTGGGCCACTCTGCCAGGATCTCCCCTTTATCCGGAAAGTACATATTCTTTTTTGTAGCAAAATCCTGTTTCCCATTCTTATCTATCCATGCACAATAATGGACAGAAGCAAGGCCTGGAAATTTGAGCTCCAGTTCCAGCACACCCGGGGAATCCACGGCAATCGTCTCATTCATCGAGGGATCCAGCCCATCCTCGTCATCCACCAGGGTTGCGCACGAATATGGCGGAGGGGGGTGCTTGGAACTATAATTAGGTAGACTTAAATTGTAACCGAAAACCAAAGTGCCATCCAGCGGCTTATCATAGATTATGTTAATCCTCATGGTTGCTCTTATATCGCATACATCTCCCAGTCCATCCCCGTCCGAATCATGCTGATTGGCATTGTAGTTCTGTGGACAGTTATCCCAGAAATCATCATATCCGTCCTTGTCCGTGTCAGGCCAGTCAGTAAAAGGCTCCTCGTATTCCCATTCCCCTTCAGCCTCGGGTCCAACGTCGGCGTCCTGAAACAACTCGGCTTCTGCATCCGGTTCGTTTTCAAGCCCGAATCCGGCTACGACCGAGTAGTCGCCGCCTCCTTGAACCGCCTTTATCAGGATATAGTACACTCCCGAATCAACCGGCAAGATAATCTCTTGATCAGGTGAATCCTCGATGCCCCTGGCATTGTATAATTGTTCGGTCGGTATCTTTCCCTTTCTTATCCAGAGGTGGAATATCGAACCATCCTGCCCGTCCAACCGAACGGTCAGGTCTCCCTTTTCTTGAATTTGGATGATATAACAATGTTCGTCCCCTTCCTGGATCCAGGAAGGATGTTTCCTACCAAGGTCGAGATCGTCACAATCATTGTTTGTATCCGTGCCCGTGCCGGTGTCAACATCAGTATCAGTATCACTGTCGGTGTCGATATCCGTGTCGATATCGGTGTCGATGTCCGTGTCGGTATCCGTGTCCGTATCCGTGTCGGTATCCGTGTCGGTATCAGTGTCCGTATCCGTATCTGTATCACCAAGTTTTATACATTTGCCGTGCAAGCAGGTCTTTCCACTATCACAATCACTATTCGTTTTGCATTGGCTCACCGGAGCCACGCATTTTCCGTTTAGACAGACCTTGCCTGATGAACAATCGCTGCTGGACTTGCACGAATCCCCGCTGCATCCTTGAAAAGGAACAAGTAACAAGACCATTACAGAAAAGCTGAAAATATTGCGAATCACCCCTTCACCTCCTGTGGCGGGCTCTCGTCGGTAATACACTCAAAGATCATTTTTAACATAATACATCATTCGGCATGATATTAAAAGGACATGAGAAATGGCCATGAGCAAATATTATGAGAAAAACCTTGATTCCGCATCAAGAGTCGGGGAATAAGGACATATTTCCGGCTACTGAACCTTGAAGAAAGCAAACTCACTGTTATCGGAATCATGGCGATCGTCACCCCAGCAGGGAGATGGGCAGGGGTTGAGTGAGTTTGGCCATTTTTCAAAGTGATCGGCATCAAGTCGCTGAATTAAACACAATCTGCAAAACACCCCTAAACACTGTGGTCAGGACAATCGAAGGGCATACATAATCCATTATAATTCGTTATTTTTATTGTTTATCCGGGGTCGGTCACAACTCTATATTGAAAAGTCAAATAGGGTTAAGTATTACGTGGTAATAGAGATTGGGAAGAACAAGGAGCTAGGCAGAAAACTGCAATGCTATGTGGTGGAAGATAATTCTATTCGCAATCATTGGGTTGGCGGCAATAATTGCCGTTGTAATGGTATATGGATCTCTTCGCTGGCAATCCCTTACGAAAATGATGCATGCCAATCTGGAGGCGGCGCATTTTCCCGTTGAGTCTACGAGATATGAATCCAAGGAATTAAATGGATTACCTGCACCGGTGCAACGCTACTTTCGTGCCGTACTTACGGACGGGCAACCAGTGGTCTCGGCCGTCACCATTGAGCATACCGGCACCTTCAATATGAGCGAAACGGACGAACAATGGAAGCCGTTCACTTCAAGCCAGCGAGTGATAACCAAACGAGAGGGATTTATCTGGGATGGCAGAATCAAAATAATGCCCGGTTTGAGTGTGTGTGTACATGACGCCTACATCGCTGGTGAAGGAATCCTTTATGCATCGCTTTTTGGGCTGGTATCACTGGCGGATCTACGGGGAACGCCTGAGATGGCCAGTGGTGAGTTGATGCGCTTCTTTGCAGAAGCCGCCTGGTATCCAACAGCGCTGTTGCCAACCCAAGGCGTGCAGTGGGAAGCTTTAAACGATTTCTCTGCCAAGGCCACTTTGACAGACGGTGAAACTACGGTGACGTTACTGTTCCGCTTCAATGAAAAGGGCCTGATCAGCTCTGTCCGTGCCGAGGCGCGGGGACGCGAGGTTAGCGGCGAGATGGTTCCGACACCATGGGAAGGCCGATGGTGGAATTATGAGCTGCGCCATGGAATGCGCATTCCAATAGAAGGAGAAGTGGCATGGATACTTTCCAAAGGTCCGAAACCTTACTGGCGAGGTCGCATAAAAAGAATCAATTATGAGTTTGCACAATGATCGCACAAGTCCCCCCCCACAAGTCCCCACCCAGGTTGATTTTGAAGGCACCCAAAATATGCCGTCATTTCATGGTGTTGTAGGGGCGGTTCGCGAACCGCCCATGCGAGATTCGAGCCAAGCAATTTATATTTTTGTCTCTTGGACCAGGTCAGCTTTCCTCCACCCTCACCCCCTTTTATCCCCCTCT
>JAADFL010000147.1 GCA_013152945.1 Deltaproteobacteria bacterium
TGTTCGGTTTGAATAGGAGTTGATGAAATTGGAGGGTTCAGGGTCGGCAATTTATAAGAAAAACAAGAATACGGCGTGGCAAATGGTAGGGCAGGAGTTGGTGATCCTGGACATGGAAGGTAAAAAGATACTTGGTCTGAATGAAACCGGGGCCGCGGTCTGGGAAATGGTGAACGGCTCATTTACAGTGGAAAAAATATCCGGGCGATTGGCCGAAGAGTTCGAGGTCGGACACAAGCAGGCACAGGAGGATGTGTACAGGTTTCTTGAAGATCTAGAGAGCAGGGGGTTGGTCGAGCTGGAATGCACGAACAGCACGAGTGGCATTAGTGGCGGACAATGTTAAGTTGTAATAGGCTGGATTGATGAGAGAATGTAAAAAGGGACGGGTGGAAACTACTACTAAAGTAGGGCATCATGCCGCCACTGAATCGTGCAATAAGACGGGTGCTCGAAAGTCCTATGGCCTTCCTTGTATCCTTTGGGAGGAGGAGTTCGAGCCCCTGGTTTATGCAGCCAGTGTATCTTGTGCCAAGTTGCCCGGTGCAGGGGACGTCTGTGATATCCAGCCTAATACGGTATGAATTTTCCTTGCCGGGCGAATGAACGGAGATCTCGTACATGAGACCGGGTTTAGTCAATGTTGCTGAAAAAGAAGCGGCTTTGAAAGGTATCGGCTTCTTTTTTGGGCCTATTAAAGTGAAATTGGACACCCGGGACATGGCACCGGCCCGTTATTATTCATGGAAGTATCGAGATTTTTTATGTTCCGCTACAGCCGATGCAGCAATTCATGTATCGGTTTGTAATGATAGCAAGGATCCGTGCGGACAAGAGAAGCAGGCCGCTCTGCAAGAAAACGAGATCCTGGAGATCTTTGATGGACCGGGTTTCAAGACAAAAATTGTTTCAATCAGGGGGGTGGTGCAGGTTACGGCTATCGGGCCTGCATGCCTGGAAGGCAGCAACCTCGGGCTTCAATATGCAGCATCGCATGTTTACTCGGAAAAATCCGGGTTGTTGATTCATGGCGCACTTATCGAGAGTCAAGGTAAAGGCTTGTTGCTTGCAGGGCCATCGGGTGCGGGAAAAACAACTCTGGCCGGGATCCTCGGGGAGCGAGCCTATTGTGACGAACTTTGTATGGTTCAGAGGCAGCAACCTTTATGGAAGGTTTGGTCAACAGCGCTCCAAAACGGCAGGAAGGCCTGTTTCGACCTCACTGCAACAATATTGCTTCAACGCGGTCAAGTTCTGTCTCTTTCCAGGGCAAGTTCCAGAGAAGCTGTAAAAGGAATTTCCAGCCAGATCATTGTTCCAAGGGATGGGCCGGGACGTATTTCGGGTTGGTCCACGGCTTTGGACCTGGCTCTCTCCGTTCCTTGTTATAAGTTGATTCACGGTCCTTCCTTGCCGGCTGCAGCGGAACTGGAAGAGCTGTTGGCCAATGTACGCGGGGCCGTAAAATGAGGCATGCTCTCACAAGGTTGCAAGGGCTGCTGCGTACCGCCGAGAATTTACATCAACCACTTGCCGCCAGTTTCAGTATTACAAGAAGGTGCAACGAGCATTGTCGTATCTGCTATTTGGCTTCAGGTTCCAGAAACGAAATCGGCACCAATAAGGCGCTTGAAACAGTGTCAGAGCTTGCAGATCTGGGAACCTTGTTTCTCACGATTACCGGAGGAGAGCCCCTGCTTAGGTCTGATTTGGAAGAAATAATTGAGCGGGCCAGGGACAAGGGACTTGCAGTAAAGCTGTTGACTAATGCAACCCTGATGGACCCAACAAGGGCGAGGCGCCTGGCTGGTCTTGGCCTGCTTTCGGTACATGTGACCATGTTTTCGACAAGAGAACAATTACACGATTCCATAACAGGTTTGGCGGGTTCTCTATTCAGGACCAGGAGGGGACTGGATTTGCTCAAGGCGGAAGGCATAAACCTGGTAATCCATACTCCCCTAATAAAGAGCAATTATGCTTTCAGGCACGAGGTCGAGGCTTTTGCATCCGAACTGGAAGCCGGCTGGATAGAGGATGCGAACATTACGCCTGGGGAGGATGGAAATACGTTTGAAAAGGACAGGCTTGGTTTTGAACAACTAAAGCAAGTGATTGCAGAAAGGGACACAGCACATAAGCATGTGCAAGCAGCAATTACTGATGAGCCCTTGTGCGCTGCGGGTCTCCGGTTGTTGCATGTGGATTCGGATGGTTCTGTAAAGCCGTGCATCCAGGATTTTAGGGCGGCTGGAAACATTTTCACGCAAACTCTTAAAGACATCTGGAATAATTCGGAGTTGTTACGGGAACTACGGTCCAGAACCAGGGGAGACCTAGACAGGGTTTGCGCCAATTGCCAGGACATTGGGTTATGCGGAAGATGCAGCGCGGTTGCACTGCTGGAAACCGGCAACGATCTCGGTCCTTCACCATCAGCATGCCTCGAGGCCAGGGCGAAGAAAGCTGTTGAAATGGAACTTGGCCGGTTAGAAGGAAAAATGTAATAGTCTTCAGCATGTTTTGCCCCTGCCGGAACAGAGAATCATCAACAATTTTTACCAAATAGAAATAAGCTCAAAGCCGGGAAATCCAGGGCAGGATACAAAGCCGATTCTAGTAATCGATTTCATCCCTTGGCGAATAGTTGTCAAACCTTGTTTGTTCGGCATTAAAGACAACCTTGATTGTTCCTGTAGGGCCGTTCCTTTGTTTTCCGATTATCAGCTCGTACACTCCACTTCTGGTATTTGACTCGCTGTCCTGCATGGGAGGCCTGTGTATAAACACCACCACGTCCGCATCTTGTTCTATGGCTCCGGATTCACGCAAATCAGCCAGTTGCGGCCTGCCGCCCTGGCGTTCCTCGACCTTCCTGGATAACTGCGAAAGGGCCAGGACAGGCACTTTCATCTCTTTGGCCAATTCTTTCAATCCCCTTGATATTTCAGAGATTTCCTGCTGCCGGTTTTCGGTTCTGATAGTGCCTTTCATGAGCTGAAGATAGTCCACCACTATGAGATCCAACCTGCCTACCTCGCTCTTTATCCTCCTGGCCTTAGCCCTAAGTTCCAAGGGAGTCACTGGCGTGGAATCGTCTATGAGTATAGGGGCTTCATATAGAGCAGCAGCGGCATCTACAAGCAAGGGGAACTTGTTCTTTGGAAGTCTGCCCCGCCTGACTTCCCATGCATTGACTTTCGCCTGGGAGCAGAGAAGCCTTGTTGCAAGTTCTTCCTTGGCCATTTCCAGGGAGAAGAAGGCAACCACCCTGGACTGTTGTACTGCCGTATATCCTGCAATGGTCAAGGCCAGGCTGGTTTTCCCGACAGAGGGTCTTGCCGCAAGGATCACCAGGTTGGAAGGTTGGAGCCCGAGTGTCAGTTCGTCTAAAGAGGTCAAGCCGGTCGGAACCCCTGATATGACCCCCTCGCGATCGTACAGTTTCTCTATTTCATCCACGGTCGGGCTTACAAGCTTACCGAGCTGCACGTATGATGTGAAGGAAGATCGATCTCTGATATCCAGGATTCTTTTTTCCGCAGTATCCAGGACCTCGTTTGCAGAGCGCTTATCCGCCAGGGCCTCGTCTATGTTCTCTGTCGAAGCGTTGATAAGCCGTCTCAACAATGCCTTGTCGGTTACTATCCCGGCATAGTGCTCTACGTTGGAAGCAGCAGGGACCTCTTCGAGCAGGTTTGCCAGGTAAATACTGTCGCCGGCCTTTTCAAGAAGGCCGTTCTTTTTCAGTTCCGCCGCAAGGGTGACCAGGTCGACCGGACTGCCTGTATCAAAAAGATGCAGGATGGTTCGATATATGACCCGGTGTCTCTCGGAATAAAAATCGTCTTCCCGGATGAGTTCGATGATTCTTGGTAATGCCTGGTTGTCCAGAAGCACTGCACCGAGGACCGCTTGTTCAGCTTCCTCGTTGTGAGGCGGGATCTTTCGGCTTGATCGATTCGCCATGACACGCATCCAGGGGGCAGCCTACTTGGCTACTACCCAGACCTTGAGCGATGGCATGATGTCCTTGTACAGCTTGATGGTTACCTGGTAAACGCCAAGCGAACGAATTGGTTCTTCCAATTGTATGTTACGCCTGTTGATGCGTATACCTTCTTCCCGCAGACTTTCTTCAATCTCTTTTGCAGTTACGCTGCCGAAGATGCGGTCTTCTTCGCCGACCTGTTTGGCGACGGTGACTGAAAGGCTTTCTATTCTCTTGGCCAGTTTTTCCGCTTCCAACTTGGCTTTTTCCATGCGCTGGTGAATTACATTACGTTCATGTTCCAGTTGCTTGATATTTTTCGTGGTAGCGATGACCGCCAACTTTTTTGGGAGTAGGTAGTTACGGGCGTATCCTGGCTTCACTTCCACGAATTCGCCCATTGAGCCCAAATCAGAGACATCTTCCCTCAATATGACCTTCATCACGACACCCCCGTGGATGAAAACGGCAAGAGCGCGATGTTACGGGCTTTCTTTATGGCTGCAGCCACGGCCCTTTGATGCTTTGCACAATTACCGGATATCCGTCTGGGGACTATTTTTCCTCGCTCTGTTACAAACATCCTAAGGCTTGAAGGATCTTTATAGTCGACTTTCAGGTTCTTGTCGGCGCAAAACCTGCAAACCTTTCTGCGGCCGAATGAACGTTTTTTTCCTTTAAAAGATTTTTTTTGGAAACTCATTCTTCCACCTCCGGAGCATCATCCGTGGTTTCTTCCGGTTCAGGCTCTTCGACCTGCTCTTCAGCATCTGCTTCGTAGTCCTGCAGGGGCTCCTCTTCATCGGACATTTCCATGCCGACAGGGTTCTCGATATCATTATAGTCATGTTCGTCCAAAGAATCCTTCTCATCGTCGTCGCCCAGATCACCCTCGGAAACCGGCTTTTCTTCTTCCTCCTCCTCTCTGCCCAATCCCAGGTATTCACCCTCGAAGGGCCGGGTGTCAGGATCTATGTTTTCATCTATCTTGACGGTCATGTACTTGATGACGGGCTCGATCATTCGAAGGGTTCTTTCTACATCAGTGACCAAATTCCTTTCTCCCAAATAGTGGTTGTATATATATACCCCCTTTAGATGTTTCTTGACCGGGTAAGCGAGTTTTCGATTACCCCAGCTTTTGATCTGGATGATAGAGCCACCCCCTTTTTCCACATTGGACTTGAACCTGTCCGATATTTCTTGAACCACTTCCGTGGTTACGTCAGGACGCATGATATAGATAGTTTCGTACTCCCTCATTTGTAGGACCTCCTCTCGGGCTCACGGCCCCGGCACCATGCCGGGACGAGGATTCAACTGCCCCTTGTTTTTCAAAGGGAGCGTCCATTTAGCACAATGAACATGAATTGTTCAAGATTTTTTTTGATTTATTAGAACCGTTGCTGACAGCAATTAAAGAAAACTATTTAAACAGCAAGTTTCCATAATGTGCAAACAGGGGTGCGAGAACCAGTGATACCACGCTCATAAGCTTAATCAGGATGTTGAGCGACGGGCCGGCCGTATCCTTGAAAGGGTCTCCAACAGTATCGCCCACGACCGCGGCCTTGTGAGGCTCTGATCCCTTGCCGCCGAGCGCTCCTCCCTCGATGTGTTTTTTTGCATTGTCCCAGGCTCCGCCTGCATTGGCCTGGAACAGGGCCATAAGCACGCCTGTGACGGTTACACCGGCCAGCAGCCCCCCGAGAGCCTTGACACTGATAAATCCCATTATCACGGGGACGATGACAGCGAGAAGACCGGGGAAGATCATCTCTTTGATTGCCGCGGCTGTAGAAATGTCGACACATTTGGCGTACTCGGCTTTGGCTTTACCCTCCATGAGGCCTTTGATTGTCTTGAATTGGCGCCTGACCTCTTTGATCATGGCCTGGGCGGCCCTGCCGACTGCATCCAGAGCGAACGAGGAGAACAGGAAAGGCATCATGCCGCCGATAAGCAGACCGGCCATGACCACGGGATCTGCAACGTCTATAACATCCAGGGTGGTACCATTAGCTTTTAGTTGCGACCTGAAGGCGGCAAACAAGGCCAATGCCGTAAGAGCGGCGGATCCTATGGCAAATCCCTTGCCTATTGCTGCAGTAGTATTGCCGACTGCGTCCAACTTGTCGGTCCTTCCCCTGACTTCATGTGGAAGCTCGGCCATCTCCGCAATACCGCCGGCATTGTCGGCTACCGGGCCGTATGCGTCTACTGCGAGCTGAATTCCGGTAGTGGAAAGCATACCGAGAGCTCCGATTGCAATACCGTACAGGCCTGCAAATTGATATGCCAGGATTATGGCCAAAGCCAGAACCATCAAGGGCCATGTTGTCGATCGCATGCCTACGGCGAGACCTTTGATGATGTTGGTTGCCGCGCCTGTCTTTGACGCCTCTGCAATCAGGTTGGTGGGTGTCTTGCCTTCCCCTGTATAATACTCGGTAAGAACGCCGATAGCCACACCTGCAGCAAGGCCGATAATGGCGGAAAGGGCTACACCCCACCAATAAAGTGTGGTTGTACCGAAGGTCCATTGTTCGGGGAGCATTACCTTGGCAAGGACGATTGTTGCGATTGCTGTCAACAGAGCAGCCAGAAAAGTGCCCGTGTTTAGAGCTGTCTGGGGATTTCCCCCTTCCTTGGTTCTAACGAAGAACGTGCCGAAAATAGACAGCACTATTCCTGTCCCGGCAATGATGAGCGGCAGTAAAATGGCGTTGAATCGCAGGGAAGGATCCTGCGCTTCAATGGCTGGTATCCAAGTGGCTCCTAGTACCATCGCGCCCACTATGGAACCAACGTAAGATTCGAAAAGGTCTGCACCCATTCCCGCAACATCGCCTACGTTGTCACCCACGTTGTCGGCTATTGTAGCCGGATTCCTTGGATCATCTTCAGGAATTCCGGCTTCAACCTTCCCGACCAGGTCTGCGCCCACATCAGCGGCCTTTGTATAGATTCCCCCGCCTACACGGGCGAACAGAGCGATTGAAGACGCACCCAAAGAAAAACCTGTGACAGTGTTAAGTACCAACATCGTCTGTGCGCCCTGAAAGTCCCACATTTCTGTGTATATCAGGAACAGGGTGCCGAGACCCAGCGTTGCCAGGCCCACAACACTCATGCCCATGACCGCTCCTCCACTGAACGCAATTTTCAGAGCGTCATTAAGGCTGCTCCTGGCTGCTGCAGTTGTCCTAACATTTGCGGATGTTGCCACCTTCATGCCGAAGTACCCGGCCAAGGCGGAACATACGGCTCCCAGGAAGAAGCTTAAACCGACAAGCCAGGAAGATTGCGCCATCATGGCATTGGACCCTGCAAGGAGTATTGCCACGACTATTACAAAGATCGATAGGACCTTGTATTCCCTGGCCAGGAAGGCCATGGCTCCCTCCTTGATGTGGCCGGCGATTTCCTTCATTTTGTCTGTGCCGGCATCGGCCTTGTTGACGGATCCTGCCTTCAAGAAAGCAAAAAACAGCGCCAGCACACCTGCAATAGGTGCTACCAGCAGTAACGGAACCAAGCTTTTTTCCATGTTCATTCCTCCACTTGACCTGGTCCAAAATTAAAAGAAAAACCAAATTCGCCCTTTTGTAGAAAAAGGACGTAAGAGTCATTGAAAACCAGTCTTTTCGAAAAAGCCGCCGCCCTTGATGAATGGAAGCGAAATTCTTGGAAAGCCTTTTTCACAATGTTTCTGTTTTCTGCAATAATATCAATGAGGTAGGGGTAAGAGTGCCGAAATGTGTCAGGCTTTTGCCCGGCGAGCATCATTTTTCCATATCGATTCGATCTAATCATCATAATAGCCGGGTGAAAATATCTTATTCCGACAAAATGTCAACGGGTTTCTGTATAAATGCATATTACAATGTTCCTTGCATCCTGTGAGTTCCTACCTGCAGTTAGCCGTACTCTCCTGTTGAAAACGATTTAGTTTGGCGTTTATATATACCGTGATGGACCAAACTTCAATATTTAAAGCAGCTTTTTTTGATGTTG
This sequence comes from Deltaproteobacteria bacterium, assembly GCA_013152945.1. Lineage (GTDB taxonomy): Bacteria > Myxococcota_A > JAADFL01 > JAADFL01 > JAADFL01 > JAADFL01. Next base: position 8,009 of record JAADFL010000147.1, read on the forward strand.
ACGGTACATTGGTGGATTCCCGGAGACGTTTGTCCATCCACACGGTCAGTGCCCTGAACAGGATGAGGATGCGTGGAATCGGCAAATCGCTGGCAACAGGAAGATCAATGATATCGGCCAGGTATTATGCAGAGGCAATTGAAGCGGATTTGCCGTTGATACTTTTCAACGGCGCCAGGGTTTATGACGCAAAATCCAGAGAGATAATTTATGAAAAACTGCTTCCGAAAGATGCAGCAATACTCGCAACAGAGCGGGCAAGGCAACTTGGATTACATGTAAATCTGTACATTGACGAAGACCTGTATGTTTCCCAAATAAACGAATATGCCCTTGATTTTTGGGAAAAGGACGGGCTTAAACCCCGGCCTGTGGGCGACCTTGTAGCCTTCATTGAAAAGCACAAGGATCCTGTGAAATTACTGTGTATCGGCAGTCCGGATATCTGCGATGAATTCAAGAGGCAAATGGACAAGGAGTCGAATCGAACGAATGTGGTCAGGTCGGAACCTAATTATGTAGAAGTTCTGGGACATGATGTGAACAAGGGCAGGGCTCTCATGGAAGCAGTAGCTGCATGTGGCATGAAAATCTCGGATGTGGTGGTATTCGGAGATGGCCCCAATGATGTGGAAATGCTGGAGATAGCAGGACTCGGAGTTGCTCCCGGGAATGCGAGGCCGGAGGCAAAGCGTGCAGCAGATATCGTCATCGGCTCAAATGATTCGGACGACCTTGGAAGATCTCTTATCGACATTTTCAAACTGGGGCCCTGACAAAGGCCGGCCCAGAGGAGACCAAACGGTCCCATGTTGATCTGTTGATGCATGGGCATGCCGCCCCGGCCGGACTTTGAATGGGAGGAAGGAAGAATTGATGGTCAAAGCGCAAAGACATGCCTATGCAAAGTTTTTCATAGTATTTTTGATTCTCTTGACATCCGGTTGCTTCGAAACCGTTGATCGTACAGATATTCAGGGATATTGCCCCACCGGTAAAGATCTGGCCGCGTACGTAGATCCAATGATAGGAACCAAGGGAGCCGGGAACAGTCTGCCTTCAGCCCTGGTTCCACATGGAATGGTCAGGGTCGGACCGGATACGTTGAACGAAAATGGTAAGGTCGAAGCATATGCATACGAGAGCGAACGGATAGAGGGCTTCACTCACACGAATTGGCAGGGCCCCGGCGGCAGCGGCAATGGTTACAGCCAGATTCTGCTGATGCCGGTTTCCCAGGGTTTCAGTTCCGATGTTACGGCATGGTCATCGTCTTTTTCTCACCAGAAAGAGACGGCGGTTCCCGGGTATTATTCGGTCGAGTTGGATGATCCCGGGGTCCTGGCCGAAGTGTCCGCTACAAGCCATGCCGCCATGCACAGGTATACATTTTTAAAGCCGGGCAAGGGGATGGGAATAATATTGGATCTCGGTCATTCCCTTGGAGAGAGCAAGGGTGGTGAAGTGCGGGCCCTGGGCTCGAACGTTTTGAAGGGTTATGGCAAGTACAATGTCCATCCTTTAATCGACCTCTTGTTGAACCGCGGAAAGGGCCGGACAGGCGAGAGCACTGTATATTTTTACTTGGAAACAGACCATCCCTTCGAATCCGTATCCACTTTCAAGAGGGAAAAAGACACGGCCAGGCTCGAAATCGGATCTGTTTATTCGTCCGGACCGTGGATCGGGGCGTTCATGGATTTTGGGAAAACAGGATTCAACCAGGTGAACATCAAGATAGGCATTTCCCTGATTAGTGAAGAACAGGCAAGGAAGAACATGGAACAGGAGATTGGAAGCAAGAATCTCGACCAGGTGGCTGACATGGCAAGGGCCAGGTGGAACTGCATTTTGAACAGGGTCGAGGTCGAAGGTGGAAGCAAGGAGCAAAAGACCATGTTCTACACATCGTTGTATAGATCATCAATGCAGCCTGCAGACTATACCGAGGCAGGTGGAGTGTTTTTCAGTGCAGCAGACCAGATTGGAGATGTATTCAAGGCGGATCCCGGTCATTCTTTCTATACAGATGACTGGTGCGCCTGGGATACATTCAGAACATCAAGGCCCTTGGCTACGCTGATCGAGCCGAACAGGGTCGCAGATGTCGTTACATCTTACCTGCACTTGTTCGAGCAGGGAGGCTGGCTTCCAAAGTGTCCATGGCAGGCGGCAGGGTACTCCAGGGTGATGATAGGCAATCACGGCGTATCGATAATTGCGGATGCCCTTGCCAAGGGCCTGGATTCTTTCGACCATTCATTGGCTTGGCAAGCCCTTTATAAAGAAGCCATGGAAGATAACGAGGAAGACCACTACCGGGGACTCTGCGGTTATGCAAACCTTGGAACCACCAAAGAATACGTGGGAAAAGGATATGTTTCCCACGAGTGTGACATCGCCCAGTCTGCATCCATGACCTTGGAGTATGCATACGACGATTGGTGCACGGCCCGGGCCGCACACACCCTTGGCCTGGACGACATGGAGGTTTTGTTCAACAATAGAGCAAAGAACTATACAAACCAGTGGAACCCGAAGACCGGCTTCATGCAGGGGAGACACCAGGACGGTTCCTTTGTTCAGCCCTTTGATCCGGCCGATCTTGGCGATACGAACGACTTTTGCGAGGCGTCGAGTTGGATATATACGTTCTTCGTACCTCACGATGTGCAGGGACTGGCGGCACTGATGGGAGGTAGAAAGGCGTTCCTGGACAAGTTGAACGCATTCTTTCAAAGCGGCCAGTTCGATATATCCAATGAGCCCAGCTTTCATATCCCGTTTTTCTATGCACAGATGGGAAAACCGCAGGAAACTGCAAGGCTCGTGGATGGCATATTGAACGGCTCCTTTCACGCCGGCCCGGACGGACTTCCTGGAAACGATGATTCAGGTGCCACGAGTGCATGGTACGTATTGGCGTCCATGGGCCTGTACCCTGTGGCGCCGGGAGATGGGATGTACCAGGTGTCGCCTCCATCCTTTAGCAGTTTGACCATACACCTGGATCCGCGGGTTTACGGCAATAGAGACTTTACAATCAGGCTTGAGCAGGATGATTCGCTTGAGCCTGGTGAAATACAGGCGTACTTGAATCACGAGAGACTTAAAAATTTGCAGATAAGCCATTTTCAAATAATTAAGGGAGGAGAACTGGTTATTAGGGAAAACTATTGGTAGCCTTTCCAGGGCAGTGGCCCTAATGCAGGACCAGACCCTTGATTTCTTCTATGCCCATGCGTTCCACGAAATGGGCCATGCGTTCTCTGCCTTCGGCTTTTTCTACATACAGGCTCAGGATTTTCCTGGTCAGTTCCAGAACTTGTTTTTTTGTAATGTTTTTTGCAACAACATCCCCGGTTCTGGGTTTGCGCGTGGAGCTGCCGCCTATAATAAGAGTCCAACCGCTCTTTTTCCCAACTACGCCGATATCTCTTACAAAGCTTTCTCCGCAACAGAGAGGGCAACCGGAAATGCCGACCTTGAGCTTTGCCGGGAGTTCGATATCGAGGAAAGAACTCTCCATGTCTCTCGCTAGGTCGATTGAGTCCTGGACTCCGAATTTGCATACGGTAATTCCGGGACAAGCCTGGACATAGTGCAGACATGGTTCTACTGCTTCTCCGATTTCAATTGAGAGATCGTTGATTGCAGGTTTTAGGTCCTGCTCCTTGAGGCCGACCAGTGCGATTCTTTGACCTGATGTAATCTTGACAATCGGGATATCGTATTTTCGTGTTACCTTGGCTACACTCTCCAGAATCTCTGCACTTAACATTCCTGCAGGTGTTTTGGTTACAATCGCATAGGTCTCTTTATCTCTTTGTAAAATAGCGCCTTTCATTGTATTTCTCCGTTCATTTCTCCGTTCATTTCTCCGTTCGTTTCTCCGTTCACGGTTCTTTCGCTATTCGCAAGTAACGGGGTCCTGAGCTAATCATTTTCATCATCGTCGAGGTCATCATCGTCGAGGTCATCATCGTCGAGGTCATCATCATCGAGATCATCATCATCGAGGTCATCATCGTCTAGGTCTCTCTCTGAAGCAATGCCTTCCTCAATGACCTCTCCCCTTATTTTTGCAACGGTTTTCCAATCCCCGGCCATCCTGAATGCCTCCTCGGCAGACAGCTTCTTGCCCATCTCGAGTGCATTCTTGCCCAAATCTTTCCACTCTCCAGGGTCGGGCTCTGTTTCAAGGTTTTTCAAGACCTGTTTGAGCAAGACCGGATCCGCTTCTTCCACTGCCTTTTTCCTGATTTTTTTAAGGCCCTCAGGGTTACCGGCCTTAAGGAAGAAATCGAGGGCGTCGTACAGTTGGCCTGCCTCCAGGAAGGTTTGTCCGGCTTGGGCAAGATTCTCTACAGAAGATTTCTTGCCGAACAGCAGCTTTCTTTTTTGCTTGAAATTCAAGAGCCTGTTTTTTTCTCCCATGTTTCCTCCACGGCTGTTTTCAGCCGATCCAGCATAACTCTACCGGATTACGTTGCCAAGGCCGGTATGAATGTAATAGATTCTTTTCCATGAAACGTTTATTGCAGGGATTTTTAGCGTGTACTTTCCTGCCCTGTGTTTTGGGATGTGTAGCAGGGGGGCCTCTCGAGGGTAGCCAAAAGGTCCTTGCAGGAACCTGGATCTCGCCGAGCGGTGCAAAGCTGGTGGTTAGGTTGGATGGAACCTGCGACTATCTGTCAAAGGCTGAAAAAGTCAAGGATGGTACGTTGATCATAATTCCGGAAGGCTCCGGAGGCACGATGAGGTGTAGGAAATTTCTGGGTGGCGTAAGCCTGGTCGTGGACAGGTGGCCGGTGAACGATTTCCGCGGGAAGATTGCGAGGACCTACATAACTCTTTCAGGAGTGGAATATACCAAGAGAGTTCTCGGGAAGGAAAAAATCAACCAGAAAGAGAAAAAGAGGTGAGCATGAGAATTCTTTCAGGCGTGCAGCCCAGCGGCAAACTCCACCTGGGTAACTATTTCGGTGCAATAAAACAACACCTTCAACTACAGGAAGAAGGCGAGGCCTTTTACTTCATCGCAGACTACCATGCTCTGACTACGGTCCATGACAAGAAGGCTGTCGAAGAGTACACGATGGAGGTGGCGATAGCTTATCTTGCACTGGGAATCGATCCCAATAAGGTGGTTTTCTTCAGGCAATCCGATGTGCCCGAGGTTTGCGAACTTGCCTGGTTGCTTGGTTGCACGATAGGGTTGGGATTGCTTGAACGTGCACACTCATACAAAGACAAGATTGCAAAGGGTATAAAGCCTTCTTTCGGCTTGTTTGCGTATCCCGTGCTGATGGCGGCTGACATACTGGCGTACAAGAGTGATGTGGTACCGGTCGGCAAGGACCAGGTTCAGCACGTTGAAATGACCCAGGACATGGCACAGGCTTTCAATTACAGGTATGGAGAGGTGTTCAAAAGGCCTGAAGCAAAGCTTTCAAAGTCAGCCAGGGTTCCGGGCATAGACGGCCAAAAGATGAGTAAAAGCTATGGCAATACAATAGAAATCTTTGCCTCGAAAAAAGACCTCAAGAAATCCGTCATGCGTATAGTAACCGATTCCAAGCCTCTCGGAAGTTCCTTGGACCCGGATTCATGCAATGTGTTCAAGCTTTATTCCCTGTTTGCAGGCAAGGAAGAGAGAACACAAATGGATGAGACATACAGGTCCGGCGAAATAGGGTACGGTGATGCGAAAAAAAAGCTTCTCCTTAAGATTGAGGAGTATTTCAGTGAGGCAAGAGACAGGAGAGAAGATCTGCTAAAAAGACCGGATTTCGTCCAGGATGTGCTCCGCCAGGGTGCAAGGAAGGCCAGGGAGACAGCGTTTAAAACCGTGCAGGAGGCCAGGGATGCGGTCGGGCTCGGACCAAGGATTTTCTGACAGGATTGCTATATCATAGTAATTTTAGCGTACTTCTATTTCCTCAGTGATTCGGCGATGGTTGATATCACGCCATCGAGTTTGCCGTCGTCGTTGTCCAGAACCATGTCATATTTCGGTGCATAGGAAAAAGCAAGCCTGGCATTTTCGAGTCTCTCCGCGATTTGTTCTTCTGTGGATGTCCCCCTCTTTCGCAGCCTGCGTTCGATCGTGTCTATTGGTACGGTAAGCAGTATACCGAAGGCCTCGGGCAAAGCCTGCTTTACCATGTCAAACCTGCCCAGGTCGATCAGGGCCAGGACAAAGTCGTGTCGAGACAGTAGATCCAGTGTTTCCTTCCTGGGCAGGCCGTAACTCATGCCGAACAGGTAATCCTTGTGCTCTATGAACTTTCCGGTTTCGACCATGTGTCTGAACTTGTCCTGGGTGACAAAGTGATAGTTGTCCTCTGCCTCGTCCCCCGGTCTTGGAGCCCTTGTGGTGTATCTCTTTGCGAACGCGGTATCCAGGCCCGGCAATTGAAGGATATGACGCACTACAGTCGATTTTCCGGAACAACTGGCCCCGTCGATAACGATAAGCCTTCCCAATGATGCCTTCCTCCTTTCAAAATGAATCCCTTTTTATCATGGACCGGGGTTCCGAACAAGACCAGCCTGGCATCCGTATCCTTTACCACGGCATGATAGTCTGCTATTCATCTTTTAATGAAGTCATAACCATTTGAAGGATCGAGTGCAGGAGACTTTCATGACAGGAAAACAGAGAAAATATTTGAAGGGCCTTGCGCACAATCTCAAGCCTGTGGTCAGAGTCGGACGGACAGGAGTATCCGGCTCGTTGATAAAGGCGGTGGATCAAGCCCTTTTTGAACATGAATTAATAAAGGTCAGGATGTACGATCCAGAGGACAAAAAGGCCATGGCAGGCAGGATGGCAAAATCCACTGGCGCGGAATTAGTGGGCATAATAGGGCATACGGCTATATTGTACAGGCCCGACAGTGAGGAGCCTGTAATAAGGCTGCCGGAGTAAACGGAGCGGGCGATGGGTCGAAATGACGACCAGAACGGGTATGGCGGCGATGATTGGGTAAACAACAAGGACAATGGACAAGAGATAATAGAGATTCCAATTACAGGCGAGTTGGACCTGCACACGTTCAGGCCTTCTGATACAGCAAGACTTGTAAAGGATTATATTGAGGAGTGCAGCCGCAGGGGAATACTGGACATCAGAATCATTCACGGAAAAGGCAAGGGCGTTTTAAGGCGCATAGTAAGAGGAGTCCTGGACAGGCATCCGCTGGTCATGAATTACAGGACAGGCGAAGAGGCTTCCGGTTCATGGGGGGCCACCCTGGTGCACATCAAGCGGGAAAAATGACAAGGCCAAAGAATTTGCCCCCGGATCCTTTCACAGTGCGCCCCGGCAGGAAGAGCCTTGGACAGACAGCAAGCCTGCCCAAGGCGGTAATGATGAAATAATGAAATGATGAGAAAGTTACTTCAAGATTGACAGCGTGTCGGACAGCACGTCAGGTTCGACGACTTCCAGGTCATAGTCCTGTTGCACCACAGGGTAAGCAAAAACAGTGGATCCGTCTTCAAGCATGACCGGCACGGGCGGGCCCTGCAGGAGAGCCGCATCCACACATGTGTTAATTACTATGTTGCCATTGTTTTCCCCGTTAAATGTGACCAGCTCACATGTCGTGCCGTTTTCGCAGTCTGCGTCGGTGCAACAGGTGTCCGTGCAGTGCTGGTCCGGGTTTGAGGTTGTTCCCAAGTTTAGGCACCACCCCCCGGTGCAATCGGTCTGCGCCGTGCATGCTTCGTTGTCCTTTTTGGCCCCGGTCTTTCCGCCGCCAGTGGTGCAGATCTTCATGACCGAGTTATGGTAGTCACCCTGGTACAACAAGGGACTGCATGAATCGCCTGCCGGGCACTCTGTGGTAGTGCAACAAAGATCATGGCAAAGGGTGCTTGTTCCATCATTGACGCATACACCCTGGATGCATTTTGCATCTGCTGCAGAGCAATCTCCACCCTGGCCGATGCCTCCTGTTGCCGGCGGGATCGCGCAGAAGCCCCTGGCCCAGGTTCCTTTGGGAGCAGAGCTGAACGATAACGCCGAGCACACCATTCCATCACTTGCCGATCCAGAGCAGTGGTTGCTGTGCGCACAAATATCAGAGCACTTGTAATCAGGGTTCGAAGTGTCACCATAATTGAGGCACCAGCCGGATTTACAATCATTGCCGTTGCTATCGGATGTGCATGATTCCCCGAGAGTCTTTGTCTGTTTGGCGGCATCGGCCACCCTCATGCACCGGCCCACGCCGTCGCCGCCGATGCTATCATTCTGCAGGTCTGTAAAGGCATCGCATTCCATGTCCTGAATAGTGCAATCCTGGTACGTGGTCCAGCACCAAGCAGAGCAGTACCCTTGTGCACCGGCGGCAGAGGCGATACAGAATCCATCTCCGCTGCAAGGCTGATCGCTGCTGCCGTCTGCAGGCCGGATACAGTCTTCGTCAATCTGGCATAGCCCTTCCAGTGTGCTTGGATCCATGTCGACATGGCTGTCACAGTCGTCATCCTTCATGTTGCACTCTGTCTCTGTATCCACTGTCTTGGTGCAAGGCCCGTACTCGCAGCCGTCAGCAGGACTATTGTTTACGTCCCAGTAAGTGTCCTTGCAATCTCCCATAGCACAGGCTCCTGAATTGCATACGCCGTCCGCATTTGCGTACTTATTGGTGCAGTCCTCGCCGCCTGCTCCGGCACAGCCCCCGCAGTTGGCAGCGCTTGTTTGCGGGTCGGTCTCACATCCGTCCGTTTCGCCGTTGACACAATCGAGGTATCCGTTCAGGCATGAACCCATTTTACACGCACCATTCTCGCACAGGGCCTCAGTATTCACTCCGTAATCGCAGATATTCCCGCAATCGTTGCAGTTGTTTGGATCGGTCTGGGTATTGGTCTCGCAGCCCGGCTGGTTGCTGTCGCAATCCTTGTAACCCGGCTCGCACCCCGTCATCTTGCAGGCATAGGGCTGGCTCGAGGTGTCGCATGTCATTATGGTGTTGGCGATCTCGCATTTGTCATTGCATGCGCTGCAGTCGTCCACCGTACCCAGTTTGGTCTCGCAACCAGGCTGGTTGCTGTCGCAGTCAGCGTACCCTGTATTACAAGCGCCCATCTTGCACTGGTAATTGTCTCCTACTTTCTCGCAGAGGCCTTCGGCATTCGGAAAATCGTCGGTGCAATCGTTATCGCAGGCGCCGCAGGTCTTTGGATCCGACAGGTCTGTTTCACAGCCGGGCGTGGTGTCGTTACAGTCAGCATAACCATCGTTGCACTTATCGAGCTGGCATTCGAAGCCGCTTCCCGTATCTGTACACTTGCCGGTGCCGTTAAGATATTCGCAGCTATCACCACACTTACTGCAGTTGTCAACAGTGCCGAGTGTAGTTTCGCAACCGTCCGCAGCACCATTCATACAGTCAGCAGTTCCCTGCGGGCAGTTTCCAAGTCCACATTGGCCTCCATTGCAGGTAAGACCGGGAGCAGTGCAGTCCTTGTTACATCCGCCGCAGTTCTCCAGGCTCGAATCCGTGTCTGTCTCACATCCAGGGGTGTTGGCGTCGCAGTCTGCGTAAGGGGCGATGCAGGCACCGGCCTTGCATTCGTACTTGTCGCCGTTCTTTTCGCACAGGGGCTCAACGTTAAGGTCCTTGAGCGCCACACTGCAGTCATTGTCACATGCACCACAGGTCTTTGGATCCGACAAGTCCGTCTCGCAGCCCGGCTTGTCTTTGTCACAATCGGCGAACCCTGTATCGCAGGCGCCCATCTGGCACTCGAAACCATTATCAGTTTTTACGCATTCTGCAGAGGCATGCTCATACTCTCCCACGCAACTGTTGTCACAGGACCCGCAGGTCTCAACCTTGGAGAGGTCGGTTTCACACCCTGTCGACAGATCGTTGTCGCAGTTTGCAAAGCCATCGTTGCACTTTGCTATCACACATGTGCCCTTGTCACATCCTGCCTCGGCATTGGCGAATTTGCCTGTGCAGTCGTTGTCACAGGACCCACAGTGATTGGGATCCGTGTTCTTGTCAACTTCGCAGTCTGTATTGTTCTGGTCGCAGTCCAGGTATCCTGCCTCGCAACCCACCATTACGCACTTTGAGTCTTGGCAAGCTGCATTTCCATTTGCGAAGTCATCAGTACAGTCGTTGTCACAGGAGCCGCAGTGATTCACGTTGTCCGTAAGCCTGGTTTCGCAGATGGTGTTGGGATCGCCGTCGCATTCTGCATAACCAGGGGCACAACCAGTATCCGTATCGGTGTCCGTGTCCGTATCCGT
>JAADFL010000148.1 GCA_013152945.1 Deltaproteobacteria bacterium
TGGGTGGGCGGGAATCATTGAACGAATTTGAAAACTTGTGCTATATACGAGCAATCGGGTCTTGCCGCCAAAGGGCCACGATATAGAGGGGTGAACTTGCATGGAACTGATTATCCCGGAAAAGGAAAAGAGGAAGGATGCAATCCTGCGCCATCCCCATCCCGAACTTTTCCAGGGTATGGACGACGAGCAGGCAGACAGGATATATAGATTTTTTTTCTATACTCCATCCAGGATACCTGCCAGGGGAACAGTGGTCTCGTCCCTCAAGACCAGGGTGCTAAAGCTCAGGAACGGAAGTGATCGCAAGAAACCTTGGAACATGGAACTGGTGATCGAACCCTACATAGGTTGCACCCACGCCTGCTTGTACTGCCCTGTTAAGAGCAGACTCAAGCCAGGTGAAGAACCAAGGCCTTTTACCGGAAGGTCGGGAAGGGCCGACGGTTTTGCCCGTTCATTGAGGCAGGACCTCCGGGACTTGGAGTTTCTGGCCCCGCCCCCAATGCCTGTATTCATGTCATTAGAGAGCGATCCTTTACAGACAGGCTTGGAAGAAAAGGTTGGTGTCACGGAACGCACATTGAAAGACCTCGCAGCCAGGAAAGATCGTTTCAGCAGGATTACCATTAGGACAAAGAACCCGAAAGCGCTGCTTTTGGAAAATAAGACCTATCTTGACAGCCTCGATTCGTTCGATGAAGTTGTGATTGAATTAAATGCATCCTTTGGATCGGAAGAACTGCGTAGGGCCTGGGAGCCGGGCGCCCCTGTTATTGAAGACCGTTTTGACGCCTTGCAGCGTCTAAAGGAACATGGGTTCGATGTAATATTGCGGATTGAACCCTTGCTCCCGCTCGAACCCTTGAGCGTGCTCTGGTTCAAGCACAAGACGTATGAAAAGCTCGGGTGTCCTCTATCCGGTCCCAGGTCGAATGACATGGAAGCCTTGCTAAACATGGCGGCAAAATACGGTTGCAATGAGGTCGCCCTGGTTCCTGCATATCTACCTTGCGGGCATGGAGCCAAGAGCGTACAGAGAAAGGTGCTTGCTCCTTTGTTTCGTCGCAGGGACGGAAAGTTTCTCCAGCAGGCTGGAGCATTCAGACTGCCAAGGGAATACCTGGATACAAGACTGTTGCCTGCAATCGAAAAAATCGCGGACAGGAATGAAATTAGGGTAGTCAGGACTATCGACGACAGGTAACAAAACTCACATCCAGCTTTGCTGGTATCCCACCGCCCTTCCCACCCGGCCCTCCCCACCCAGGTTGATTTTCAGGGCACCTAAAATATGCTGTTATTTCATGAAGTAGGGGTGGTTCGCGAACCACCCCTACGGGTTCGCGAATCGCCCATGCGAGATCCAATCCTAATAATTTGTATTTTTGTCTTTTGTCCCCCTCTCCCGCAGAGCGGGCGAGGCGGATCGTTTGGTACCAATGATTCCAGGAGCAACCAACGCCCCTGGAATTGTTGCTCGGCAGTACAACCGACATATTAATTCGGCTACCACGCTATCGATATATGAGATTGACCGAAGCCGGAATATCTTGTAATTATTACCATGCACTGTTCGAACAAGACCGTGCTGTTTTTTTGGAGAGGTTTTTCCAGGGGAAGATTGATGGAAAGAGATCCCAAGTTGCTTATAGCCCAAGACCGGGCCGAAAGTTTGATGGATGAAGGGGCTTACCCCGAGGCATTGTCACTTTATCTTTGGTTGGTGGATAACGAGCCGGAGGATTTCAGACACAGGATGAGAATAGCAGAGATCCTGCTCCGGCTCGGCGAGAAGGGAAAATCCCTGGATGTGCTCACACAGGTGGCGACCCAGAGTGTTCTGTGCGGCAGAGTAATGAGAACCGTTTCAGCTTGTAAGCTTGGTCTGGGCCTTTTTCCTGAAGAGCACAAGACCTTTGAGCTTCTATTGACCAGACTGCACCGAAGGGCGGTGTTATTGGACCGGCCGCCTGTGTCTCCGCCAAAGGATGACGGCGACGCCACGGACGCGGAAACTGGTGCCGGGGAAGCGCCTGTTGCTGGCATTTCAAGCCCGCCTTCTCCTCCTTCATCTTCCGAGGGTCTTTCAGAGTTGATTAATAAGGCTTATGAAGCCGCGAATCACTACGCCTCGGTTGCTGAGGGCGTGGGCGATAATGGGGAATTGGAACTGGCTGCAATGCCCTTCTTTTCAGACCTGGCTGCAGGTGATTTTGTCGCTGTTGTAAAGGGAATGAATCTTCTCGATATAGACAGAGATACCAAGATTATCAAACAGGGTGAGGATGGAAATTCGTTTTTCCTACTGGTGAGGGGCTCGGTAATCGTCGAAAAAGAGCTTGAGGATGGCCCGCCGGTGGAGCTTGCCAAGCTGGGTGATGGAAGCCTGTTCGGTGAAATGGCGTTGCTTTCCAGGTCTCCAAGGATTGCGACGGTCAGATCGCTTACGAGATGCGAACTGTTCGAGGTGCCTAGAATTGTGCTGGACGATCTGGTGGAGGAAAGACCAAGGGTCGCATCATCCCTGGTGGAGTTTACCAAGAAGAGATTACTTGCAAACCTCTTGACCACCTCTCCACTGTTTTCCAGGTTTTCGCGGGAAGACAGGAAATCGATCATCAAGCTTTTCGACAAGGTACTGGTAGACGAGGGAGAGATTGTTGTCGAGGAAGGTACGGAACCCGGCGCCCTATATCTTGTTAGCAGCGGTGAGGTTGCCGTAACCAGGGCCGAGGAAGGAAAGGAAAAAATCAGGCTGGCCACTTTGGGACCGGGAGAAGTGTTCGGTGAAATATCTCTACTTAAAAATCAGCCCGCCAATGCCAGTGTTACGGCCGAGACCAGGAGCGTGTTACTCCGGCTGGACAGGGAGCGTTTCTTCAACATGGCGATGCAATATCCACCCATATTGGAATACCTGGAGAACTTGAGTGAAGAGAGATTGGCTGCAACCGAGGAAATCTTGTCCGACGACTGGGTGTACGGAGCCGATGACCTGATAATGGTGTGAGGAGAAGCCTTGGAAAAGCCGGTACAATATGCCAAGTACGAACTCATGGAACGTGTCGCCGTCGGCGGCATGGCGGAGATTTTTCTCGCGAGACGGCGAGCAATAGCAGGTTTCGAAAAGATACTGGCGGTAAAGAGGATAAAGAAGAAGTTCAGCCAGGAACCAAGTTTCGTGCAGATGTTCCTCAACGAGGCGCGTATCATTGCCAGGTTATCTCATCCGAACATCGTTCAGATATTCGATCTCGGAAAAAGCGAGGGGTGTTACTTTATTGCAATGGAATACGTTCACGGGCGCAGCTTGAGAGAAGTGGTGCAGAGGGCGGAGGAGCAGAAGGTGAGGTTTCCCCTGGAATACGCCCTCAAGATAACAAGCCAGGCTTGTGACGGGCTGCATTATGCTCATACCAAGAAGGACCCTGATGGAACACCGCTGAACATAGTTCATCGCGACATTTCTCCGGTCAACCTGGTGCTGTCGTTCGACGGCGTGGTGAAAATTCTCGATTTCGGTATAGCCAGGGCGGAAAAGTATTATCGGCAGGAGAAAGACGGGGACAAGAAAGTTAAGGGCAAGTTGACGTACATGGCGCCGGAGACAATAGAAGGCAGGAAAGAAGATGCAAGGACCGACATATTCGCTTTGGGCATGGTTTTCTACGAATTGATAACAGGCCTCAAGGTCAGGTCGGAAAAGGGTGACATGGATCTTCTTCGCTCAATACTGAAGGGCAAGATACATCCGCCGTCTTTCTTCAGGGCCGATCTCCCCGAGCCGGTAGAGGAAATAGCATTGAAGGCCCTTGCCAGGGATCCGGATGAAAGGTACCAGCATGCAAGGGAGATGCAGTACGACTTGGACGCCTACCTGGTGGAAACAGGTTTCAACCCCGGCACCTTACACCTTTCCAATTTCATGAAACAGCTTTTCGACAAAGATTTGAAAGAGGAAGAAAAAAGAATGGCGGAATTGGTATCCAGGCCGGCGCCGCCGATAAAAGATGAAGAAGACGGCGAACTGGATGAACTCGATAGTGAGATCGATGAAGGCGCCGAAAGGGCTGCGGCAAAGGAAGCTCAACTATCCAAGCTTACAAAGAGCGGACCGCCGAAGATAGTTGCCGTAAGACTCAAACGCGGCGAGTTCGAAGTGCTCAGGGAGGCGGGGAAAAGGCATGGTATGACTGCCGGAGAACTTACAAAAGAGATAGTTAGGGCGCACCTGAAATTTCTTTAGACACGATGTTGGAGATTTTCCGGCTTTGTCACAAATGATTTTCCGGTATTCGGGTAATAAAGCCGGGGGACAATGTTGGCGCAATTTGCTTGGTCCCGATCAACACCTTTCGGCAAGTGGAGGCGAAGAGGTGGTTAATGGCTAGAATGACTCCTGTTCCAAGGTGCATGGCGACCATGATTGGAAGCATGCCTCACAAGGATCCCGGCAATGCCTTGGACCTGGTATTCGAAAACCTGAAAGAGGCCCCGATCTGGCCTGAATTGCCCAGACGTTCTTTCATGGAAGGTTTCGTGGCGGCTCATGTGGACGGCATGCCGGGTATTGTGATCAACAGGGAACGCGAAAAGATTTACGTGGACCTGGAATTACCGAACTTGGCGGACCAGATGACCCGGTACTATGAAAAGGTAATGGCTGCAGAGGAAAGCGGCGACCTGTCGGGTTTCGCCATAGATGAGGAGCATGCATCCGGCCTTGCCGCTGCGCTGGCTAGACTAGAAAAAAAGCCCCTAAGATTTCCCTTTTTCAAGACCCATTGTATTGGGCCGGTGTCCATGCAACTTCAGTTGGAAGATCGGAACGAGAGGCCCGTTTACTACAGTGAAGGTTACCAGGACGTGGTTGTAAGGCAGGTGTCGCTCCAGTCAAGATGGGCGGTAAGACGTTTTCGTCCCTTTGGAGATATGATTATCGCTTTTCTTGACGAGCCTGCCCTGGCGGCATTCGGGTCATCCGCATATTTGGGGGTTATGAAGGAAGATGTTGTGGAAAGATTCTCATCCGCGGTGTCAGCGGTTCACCTGGAGGGTGCTGTTGCAGGCGTACACGTTTGCGGCAACACTGATTGGGCCATGATGTTGGATACCGGTGTGGATATAATAAATTATGACGCTTATGCCTATTCGGAAAGCATACTCGTGTACGCCGGACATGTGCGGCGATTCATGGAAGACGGCGGTGTGCTGGCCTGGGGAATCGTGCCGACCTCCGTGGACATCAGGACGGAAAACGGCGAAACATTGTCGAAGAAACTCAAAGGCCTTATGTCCGAATTATGCTCGAAAGGATCGATGGACATGGAACTCGTGCTCCGGCAGTCAATGGTTACGCCTTCTTGTGGAATGGGCACCATGAGTGTAGAGGATACCAAAAGAGTGGTGGAGACTCTCGTGGATTTGGCTGAAAGAATGCAGAAGCTTGCCAGACCGGCTTAAAGCCCAAGGCGTCCGGCCACGTCTTCGTAATCGGGATCCATGACATAGATTTTCTCCAGGTCCTTTCGGGCCCGGCCTTTCTGCCCCAACTCCTGTAATACAAGGGATCGTTCATAGAACAGGGCCTTACGTAGTTCGTCGGATCTGCCTTTTTTTCGTCGAAGTGCAATTGTAAGAATTTCCCTGCTTGCATCCATTAGGCCCAAATGTCTCAAGGCCCTTGCCTTGTACAACAGCAATGCGGTGTGAACCGGTGATTCGTTTTCTACATCCTGAGTGATCTTTACAATCCGTGTACAGGCATCTTTCAGGGTGCCTGGCCGGCTTCCTGCCATGTCGAGGAGAAGCTCTGAAAAGGACAGCATTACGACAACATCGGCAGGCTCGATATCGATCAGCCTATCGAGACTTAAGACGGCTTTATCCCATTGTTCCATGTGCTGATACGCCTCAACCAGGCCAAGCAGGACGCCCCTGACATGTGGTCCCAAGCAAGCAGAGATTTCGTCGGTGATGTGAATATTGAACGTGGCGGATATGCCGTACTTGGACAGGTATCGGCCAAGCTCTTCGTGATTTTCCATGGCCTTTTCCAGGTATGTGACGGCTTGTTCCGGGTGATTGCTCTTCAATGAAAGGAAGCCTGCCAGGTAAGCTCCATCAACCAGGTGAGTCACTTGTTCGAGATGTTCCAGAGCCTCTTCTTCCTTGCCAAGGTATAGATCGCGACAGGCTTCCACCAGGTCCTGCTCTTCTTTCGGCGTTACCAGGCGCTTGAAGAATCCAAGGGTAAGTTTTTTTTCGGGGCTGACATAGCCTGCCGGGTAAGCCGCCCGGGTGTTCCTTTTACTCCTGCTGCGGCGTCTTGATGCATTTTTTCCTTTCGTACTTACGTTGGTGGTATAGAAGAGACCTGTGCCGGGTATTCCGAAGGTGGTGCGTTGTCCTCTTGGCCCGATGGTGAACTTGGCCCCACGTGGTCCGAACGACAGGGAGCCGCCGGACTTGCTAAGGTTCAATGTAATGCCGGGCGCAAGCTTTATGCGTTTAAAGAAGCGAAATGACATTTTGCACCTCCGATGACCTTTGTCGTTACTTTGCCAACATCAGAGTAAAATTGTCTAGAGTAAAGTGAGTATATAACGGAAGGTCTGAAAAATTACTTGATCGAGTCGGATCTATGTGTTTGTTTCCGGTTGTGGAAGCAGGGAATTTCGATTTCATGATAGACCTTGCCAAATTAATATAGCTTCGTAATAGGTGGAGATGGGCTGCGTGGGGATATTACATTTCGACCTTTTTTGTAGCCTTTCTGTTAATAATCATGGGATCCGCATTCCATATCCGAGTTTTTTAAGAGACTGGCAAAACAGATGTCGGAGGATTTTTTAATGGATGACAAACCCGTTATTACTTCGAAGACCAACGGTCCTCTCACTGTAAAGGATCTCGAGCATTTCCAAAATTCGAGGGGTGAGAACATAGAGGTAAAGCCGGTCATGGCACTATGCAGGTGCGGGGCATCGAAGAGAAAGCCCTTTTGTGACGGAAGCCATGCGCGAATCGGGTTTGACGACAAAAAGTCGACGGAAAGAGTTGATGACAGGCTGGACACGTATCAGGGTGAAAAGATCATTATATATGACAACCGTGGAGTTTGCTCCCATGCGGGATATTGCACGGCCAACCTGCCTGAAGTTTTCCATATGGGCACAGAACCATGGATCGATCCAAACGGTGCCGATCCTGCGGAGTTACGCAGGGTCATAGACATGTGTCCTTCCGGGGCTCTCGCCTATGCCCGGGATGGCCGGGGGACGGGCGAGGAAACAGAAGAGCCCGGGATCCAGGTTTCCCTTAACGGTCCTTACCTGGTAAAGGGCGGTGTGGAACTCGCTGGAGCTGACCTCGGCCAGGGCGTGCCAAAGGACCACTATACACTGTGCAGGTGCGGCAAGTCGGGCAACAAACCCAGATGCGATGGATCCCATTGGTACGCAGGCTTCCAGGACGATGAGGCCCTCACCATCTCGGCCGCCAACAGGACCGGCAAGGCGGAGCCGAAACGGTTCAAGGTCGCCGAGCCCGGTGCACTTGAAGAGGGCGGCATGCTATCCATCGAGGTCGCGAACAGGCAGATGGTAATATCCAGGATCGACGGTAAGTACTATGCTGTCCAGGGCGTGTGCCCACACCAAGGCGGCCCCCTTGGGCAGGGCAGGATAGACAACAAGGTCTTGAGGTGTCCCTGGCATGGCCATCCATTCGATCCCAGGACCGGTAAATCCTTGGCGGATGACCCGGACCTGGAGGTGTACACCGTGCAGGAGCGCGACGACGGCGTGTACATCGAAGTGGACGAACCGGATAAGCCCGGCTGGACGGTTGGGCACCTGATCGCCGAGACCATGGTCAACTGGGGAATTACCCATGTGTTCGGAATGGTGGGTCACTCAAATCTGGGCCTTGCAGAAGGAATCCGCGTTCAGGTCGAGAAGAATAAGCTCAATTACATTGGAGTTCGGCACGAAGGTACAGCCGCCTTTGCCTGCTCGGCTTTCGCCAAGGTCTCGGGCGGAATTGCGGCCTGCCTGACCATTGCAGGACCAGGGGCCACAAACCTGCTTACCGGGCTCTGGGATGCAAAAATGGATCGTGCGCCTGTGTTGGCGTTAACAGGCCAGATCGATACGCATTTCATCGGGCCGGGAGCATTCCAGGAGGTGGACTTGCGATCCGCCTTCGCTTCGGTTGCTGATTTCTCCAAGACGGTGCTTCCAGGCTCTGACCATGCAGAACTGGTTTCCTTGGCCTTGAAACATGCCATAGTGAACCGTGACGTGGCTCACCTGATAGTGCCCGATGATGTCCAGGGCCAGGACGCGGGAATCCAGGCCCCGGGGCGCCCCGAGGGAAGGCTTGCGGAAACGGCTATCAAGCCTCCGGACCAGTCCGTGGACATGGCAATGTACAGGATAAACAGGGCAAAACGACCGGTGGTCATAGTTGGGTACGGGGCAAGAAACGCAATGGATCGAATCATGGAACTCGCAGGGCGGCTCAATGCGCCCGTGCTCACCACGTTTAAGGCAAAGGGGCAGATTCCGGACCATCATCCTCTTGCCTGCGGAGTCCTGGGAAAGAGCGGTACGCCCGTGTCGAGCTGGTTCATGAACAACTCGGACCTGCTCATCGTATTCGGCGCGTCATTTTCCAGGCATACGGGAATCGACAAGAACAAGCCCATTGTCCAGGTGGACTTCGATCGCATGGCCCTCGGCCGATTCCATCCGGTGCACTCGCCCATCTGGGGCGACGTAGGAGAGACCGTATCCGCAATATTGGAGAGGTTGCCCGCAAGTGCGGGAGGCGTCGATTGCAGGAACGAGATTGCAGAACGGTGGAGTATGTGGCGCACCGAAAAAACAAGGAGGGCGGCCATGACCGGGGACAATGGATTGAACTCGGCACTGGTTATGGAAGCGCTCTCCCGCATTGCCCCCAAGAGAGCATTGTTCTGCGTGGACGTAGGCAACAACACTTACTCTTTCGGGCGGTATTTCGAGTGCGACGACAACAGGGTGATAATGTGCGGATACCTCGGTTCCATAGGATTTGCATTGCCTGCGGCAATTGGCGCGAGCCAGGCGGGTTCCGGGCGTCCCATTGTGGCCCTGGGTGGTGACGGCGGTTTCGGTCAGTACATGGGAGATTTCAGCACGGCAGTCCGTCACAACCTGGACATCACCAGCATAGTCCTGAACAACGGCGAACTCGGGAAGATATCACAAGAGCAGCGCGATGCAGTGCTGCCGGTCTGGCAGACCGGGCTCACGAATCCCGGGTTCGCAGAATTTGCAAGGGACTGCGGTGGATTCGGGGTGCGAGTGGATTCAGGAAAAGATCTCGGCGATGCATTGAGCAAGGCCTTTGCATACAAGGGGCCTTCACTCGTGGAGATAATAACGGATCCGATATTGACCTGACATGGGGCTCGATTCTTGGAATAAAGGATTGCCGGGGGCATTTTTAATATTTTTTAAAAGGAGAAAAGAATGGTGACCGAGATATCGACCGAGAGGCTTGCGGAAGTTATAGGTGACGGGCGTTACAGGATAATCGATGCCAGGCGTATCGATGCGTACAACGGTTGGTGCATGAAAGGTGAGGCACGCGGGGGGCACATAAGGGGAGCAAAGTCCATTCCTGCAGCCTGGTCACAACAGGAGGATTGGCCACAGATAATCCGTTCCAAGGGAATAACTTCGGTCGAACACATAGTCGTCTATGGGTACACCGACGACGAGATACAAGCTGTGGCGGACAGGTTCTCGGCTGAAGGCTACCCGGAAGTCGGTGTGTACACCGGGTTTGTGGATGAGTGGTGCGCGAATTCCGATTTACCCATGGAGAGGCTCGAAAATTATCACAAGCTCGTGTACCCAGAGTGGGTGGAGAAGCTCGTCTCGGGCAAGAAGCCGCCCGGGTTCAGTGGAGACAAGTTCGCAATATGTCACTGCCACTACAGGAACAGAGCCGACTATGACCTGGGACACATACCGGGAGCCGTCGCAGTGGACACCCTGGAGTTGGAATCGCCCGGCACGTGGAACCGCAGGTCTCCCGAAGAACTCATGAAGGCGCTGACCAAAATGGGGATCACCGCGGACACTACAGTGGTGGTGTACGGCAGGTTCTCCTTCCCGAGAAACGAGGATCCCCATCCGGGCAGCAGTGCGGGGCACCTGGGGGCGTTCCGCTGCGCTGTTATTATGATATACGCCGGCGTGAAGGATGTGCGCATATTAAACGGGGGCATAGCCTCCTGGGGAGAGCGGGGATATGCCCTGTCCAGGGAAGAAAACAGGCTGGAACCTGTCGATGACTTCGGGGTGGAGGCGCCGGCAAGGCCGGAAATATTCATCGACACACCCGAAGCCAGGCAGGTTCTCGCATCACCCGGCGACAACCTGATAAGTGTGCGAAGCTGGAACGAGTTCGTGGGCAAGGTCAGCGGGTACAACTACATTCTCAAGAAGGGGAGGATACCGGGAGCCGTGTTCGGAAATTGCGGCAGCGATGCGTACCACATGGAGAACTACAGGAACATGGATCTCACCACCAGGGAATACCACGAGGTCGAGGACATGTGGCGCGGGATAGGAATCACTCCAGACAGGTTCAATGCCTTCTATTGCGGCACCGGATGGCGCGCCAGCGAGGCATTCATGAATGCTTACCTGATGGGGTGGAAGAATATCGCCGTGTACGACGGCGGTTGGTTCGAGTGGTCGAACGATCCGGGTAACCCGATCGAAAAGGGTGAGCCGAAATGATCTGCAACGGAGATGCCGGAGGAAACGGCTCGAACGTGTATGGGGATGAGGGGCTGCAGCACATGTATTCCAAGGGCGGGCTTGATTCCGCTGTTTTCGGTGAGAGAGCTGAGGAAATACTGGCCGGTCTCGAGTCGCGGAGAAAGTACATACCCAGTAAATTCTTCTACGACGCCAGGGGCTCGAAGCTGTTTGAGGAAATAACCAGGCTCGACGAGTACTATCCGAGCAGGACCGAGAAGCGGATAATGCGCGATAATGCCCCCGAAATCGTTAATGAGTTTGAAGGTGCAACCATTGTAGAGATTGGAAGCGGTGATTGCTCAAAGATATCCATCCTCCTGGACGCCATGTCCCCCGAGGCGCGACACAGCATCGTGTACGTACCCGTGGACGTCAGCCCCAGCGCCATACAAGAGTCGAGGTGCAGGCTGCGGGATTCTTTCGGAGTTGTGCAGGTAGATGAATTGGTGGCCGATTTCACCGGGAATATCGACGCATTGTCCAAATACCACAATAAGATCTTGTGCTTTTTCGGCAGCACCATAGGCAACCTCGATCGCGAGCAATCTATTGGATTTGTAAGAAAAATTGGAAAGCTTATGGAATGCGGCGAACGCTTCCTGCTGGGTCTCGACATGGTCAAGGAACGTGAGGTACTGGAGCGAGCTTACAACGACAACAAGGGCGTCACCGCCGAGTTCAATAGGAATATACTCAAAGTAGCCAACCGTATAGCAGGTACTGACTTTATTCCGGATATGTTCGAGCACGTGGCCTTTTACAACCGGAAGGCGAACAGGATAGAGATGTACCTTGAAGCCAGGGGCACAACAGAAGTCCACACACCGTTGCTAAAACAGGAATTGCTTATAAAAGAGGGAGAAAGGATCCACACGGAGAACTCGCATAAGTTCACATTGGAGCACGTCTCCTTGTTTGCAGAGGCAGGCCACCTCGATGTCGAGAGAGTTTTCAACGATTCAAGGCACTGGTTCAGCATAGTTGAATATGTGAAATAACAGTAAGCAACAACACTATTTTGCGAAATCGAATGAGAAGCGGTGACTTCAATGAAAAAATATATATTTGAAAAACCTTCTTGTTTGCACATAACTTCGAATGATGCTACATTAACGTTGCTTTCAGTTGGTTGAAGCGAATAAAAAAATTTTTTTAACCTCGTACAAGGGGGTAAATACTATGAGCAAGCCGGGAAAACCTGTTTTAAGTTATGTTTTTCCCGCAGCCTTCCTGGCAGCGGCTTTTTTATTTTTTTTTGGGGGGTGTAGCCCGGGCAATGGTAATTTGTCGGCTTCAGACCTTGCAGAACGGCTGTCCAAGGCATTGAAATTCGAGGACGGCTCAGAGGAAGACGGGGCACCTCCGGACCCTTCGGACGGTTCCGACATGGCTGCGGTTCTTGCAGTGGACCTGCCTTCAAAGATTTATGGGGGCCAGGGCTTCATCATCGTAATAGAGGTGGATGCGCCGAGCGAAGATGCGGCACGCTATGCCCGCATAGGCATAGATGGGTATGGCGAGCGGCACTATAAAACCGAAGCTCATATGGCTCGATGGGATCCCGAGCAGGGCAGGGGAACCGTGGTAATCACGGCCAACCTTTTGAGGGATGAAAAGCTGTACGGCCAGACCTTTCGTCTCAAGGCCGGTCTGGAGACGCTGGACGGCAAGGTTGGCAGGTACAAGGATTTCGCCTTGAACATCACGGGACCTTGCGTATCCGAGGACGAGGTGTGCGACAGGTTGGACAACGACTGCGACTTAAGCGTGGACGAGGACTTTGTCGACCGTTTCACGGAATGCACGCTGGGAGATGTCTCCACGGGTTGCCAGGTAAGGGGGCTCATGGACTGCTCGGACGATGGCACAAAGCTTGAGTGCAAGGCCGATCTGTCCGCCAAGAACGGCCGGGAATGTAACGACGGCCTGTGGTGTACGGTGGGCGAAACCTGTCAAAACGGGCAGTGCACGGCCGGTGCAGACCGCGACTGCACGGCAGAAGATGATGACTGCAACCTGGGCACCTGCGACGAGGACACGGACAGTTGTGTCAAGAAACCAAAGGCCGGGGAAGCAACTTGCGACGATGGTTTGTGGTGCACCATCAACGACAAGTGCGAAAACGGGGAATGCAAGGGCCAGGCCAGGGACTGCAGCGGTTCCGGCGACGACTGCCATCCAGGTGCTTGTGACGACGGGAATGACACGTGCGTTCCGGGAGCCGCATACGCCGATGACTCGCCTTGTGGTAACGGCGGTGTCTGCCTTGGCGGAATCTGCGGAACCCACGAATGCCCGGAGGCCGACACCGACTTATGCAGTGATGACGGAACCACACTGGAGCATTGCGCAGCCGATGCAATGGGCTTCAGGAAGAAGAGCACCAAGGAAATCTGCTCGGGCGAAACTCCGTTTTGTCATCCAACGCTGCTCGCCTGCGTGGCTTGTGTGCATAATTCGGACTGCAACGAGGGGGCAGGTGAAATATGCCTGCAGGGCAAGTGCGGAACCCACGAGTGTCCAAAGGTGGATGACACGCGTTGCAACCCGGCGGGCGACGCCATAGAGACGTGTACCACCAATACGGACGGCTTCCGGGTCTGGACGCAGACAGAGACTTGTACCGGCGGCACCCCTGCATGCGATCCGTCCGGTCCAACCTGTGTGGAATGCACCTCGGACGATCACTGTGCTATACGGGCCGGGGGAGACACGTGCGAGAACAAAGCCTGCGTCTGCGGGGCCGGTGGTAATGAATGCTCCGGCGATACCCCTGCATGCCGGGAGAGCGATCACACGTGTGTCGAATGCGTGGCCGCCTCGGACTGTTCGGGCTTCGAGGTGTGCGGGGCAAGCAATGCCTGCGGCCCTTTGTTCCCGGAGAGCCGCGACTACATACTCTGGCCGGCCGATTTCGAGGCATTGGCCGTGGAAGACGTGAACATGGATGGCGAACCGGATGTGCTTGCGATCTCAATCGACTCCGGGCTGGGTGTCTGGTTCAACAACGGCGGAAGGCTCCTGAATTCGGCGCCAACGGTCTACAAGGTGGATCCGGGCGGCCAGATGAACCAGCCCACCGAGATGGTAACCGGCGACTTCAACGGTGACAGTGCACCGGACCTTGCAATCTCGGACTACGGTGCTCCCACGTTCGCTGCGATCCTCATGAATGACGGCACAGGCAAGTTCAGCACATCTCTCAAGATCGACATGAACAACGATTCGTTCCAGAGGTACGAAATGGGTACAGGTGACCTGGACTCGGACAATGACATCGACCTGGCCGTATTCGACCGGTGTACAGACACAGGGCCTACCACCCGGGGTGTTCGCGTGTTCCTTAACGATGGAGACGGAACCTCGTTCACCGAGGGCGGCTGTTACGGGGACCTGGGCCAGGCGTTGGCCATGACTACCGTGGACTACGACTCGGACGGAGATTTGGACCTTGCGTTGCTCAATTCGACCGATTATAACGTCAAATTTCTGGAAAATAACGGCTCAGCCGTGTTTACGGTCCACGAGTCAATTCCGTTCGACACTGCGGACGACATGTATGTACACGATCTGAACGGCGACAAGCTTCCCGATTTTGTTGTGACGAGCTGGTTCCACGACAACTTTACCGTGTGCCTGAACAAGGACAGAATAAACGGGGACGTGGCTTTCGACTGTACCGCGTACGACGTGGCTCCTTTCAAAAACCCTGTAGCGCCGGTTGCCCTTGACATGGATGGTGACAATGACATGGACCTTGCAGTCCCGTGCTCATACGGGGACGGCTTGCTCCTGTTCGAAAACAACGGGTTAGGAGGATTCACGTACGTGCAAACGTATGTTACCGGATTTCGCCCGCGCGTGGTTGCACAAGGCAACCTTGATTCCGATACTTTGGATATTGCCGACCTGATCGTGGGATGCAGTTCGACCGACAACTCGAAGCTGATTCACTTGCGCATGTTCACGGGCAGAAGCGATGGAACCTTCAACGGCCCGGCAGGAACGGCCGAGGGAGGATCCGCAGGTTATATAGACGTGGCCGATTTGGACCAGGACGGCGATGCAGACGTTGTGTACTCGGAGCGTTCGAATGACAAGATAGTCGCCTTCATAAACCAGAACGGCCGCTTGGCCATGGGTTTCGAGACAACCGTGGGAGATGAACCGACGAGACTCAAACTCGCAGATCTGGATGGAGACAATTACCCTGATGCAGTGGTGCCGAACTTCAATGACAATACCATAAGCGTGTGTATCAACAGTGCCGGGAAGATGTTCTCCTCGTGCCAGGCCTTCCAAATGCCGGTCAACAGCAAGCCCAAGTTCGTGGCCATAGGAGACCTTACCGGGGACGATAAACCGGACGTTGCAGCCGTCTCTTCGGGCAAGGTGGTTGTCTGGCAGAACGACGGTACAGGAGTTCTTTCCAAGAAGTCGGAAATAGATTCCGGCGATACGGACACGGTTGCAATCGGCGACATAGACGGGGACAAGTTGAACGACCTGGTTGTACTCAGGGATGGATCTTCGGATTACCTCGACACGTTCATAAACCCCGGTGGCGGCGATTTCGACCAGGCAACGCCTGTTTCGCAGCGCATAGCAGTAACCAGCGTGGACCCGTCAGACCTGGTGCTCAAGGACACGGACAACGACGGCGACCTGGATGTGGTAATAACCACATATTCCGGTGACGAGTTGTGGGTCTTTAAAAACGACGGGTCCGGCGTGTACGATCCCGGGTCTCCGGTAAAGTACCAACTTGGTTCCCTTGGATGCTCGAACCCGTATCGCATGGCAATGGCCGATTTCGACAATGATAAAGATCTTGACCTTGCCGTGTTATGCGCAGAGTCCGACAAGGTGGCATTGCTGCGCCAGGACGCATCGAGGCTTACTGTCTTTCCGTACCTGGTTGACTCGGGCGCAGGGCCGGTATCCATCGGCATCGGCAAATTCGATGGAAACGAATCACCGGACATCGCGGTAGGCGGTTACGACGGCAAGAACATCTCCATCATCCTCAACAACATGGGCCGTTGACGCCGACCGTTCGGCGGGTGCGATCCGGCCGTCGTACCGGCTTGTTTGCATGATGGTCCGAACTACGGTAAGAATTTATATTGGCATGTGTGGGTGGAGACCATAGAGCCTTGCTGTCCTTGTTCGTAGGAGCCGGGGAGTCTGCAGGCCGATTTTTTGGAGGTGTTATATGAAGCGAAGAAGGGCATTTTACAATGCCGGAATGCTTATGCTGATCCTGGCGTCATATTTCTTTCTATTAGGCCGCAAGGGTGCCTGCGACAAGGACAAGATCGACACGCTCAAGAGCCCGGTGCAGGCGGTATGCACGGTCATGGAAGGCTCGGACGGCGTAGTGCATGCCGATCTCACGCTAATCAGCACTCTTAACGGATCATCACGGTTTATAACAACGGCTACCAACGTGCAGCTTGAAGTCCCGGGTGGCACAAGGCTCACCCTTGCGCAGGGTGCGGACGGGCACTATACACTTGACAGCAAAGCTGAAGCGCGGCTCGTGTACGAGCCCGGCGGAAATTATCTATTCAAGTTCGAACTGAACGACGAGGATTTTGCCGGCGACTATGCGGGTGATTACTTTGTGGGCGAAGTAACGGCTCCCGGATCAAAGCCTGAGAGCCTGACGGCCGCCCAAAGTACGCCCGGTCCTGACCACACATGTACCATCAAATGGAGTCCGGCCTTTGATTACGGGATATATACCGTGCGGGATGACACGGGCACAATTACGGACTCCAACTGGGATTTCTCAAAACCCGAATTCGACGGCAGTAAGTGGGCAAGTCTGCTCAAACGTTCTCCGGCCGAGCACACGATCTCCGGCCAAGCCTTCAAGCAAAGTGGTAAATACACAATCAGCTATGCCGGTTGCAAGGCCACCGGCGGCTTCAACGTTGAGATGAGCCCCAAGTTGGGTGTGGGCTCGGGCTTTATCATTTGCTCAGAAATTTCGACCGGCCTCGTGGTGCCATAGCAAAGGAATTACCCGATTGAATTCAACGAAAATTCCGAATATTGTTCCTGCCTGATCGAAGCGGCAGCAATGGAGGCACGACAATGGAGACTGCAGGTAGTGATATAGTATCGAGCAGCCGGGAATGCCAGCGGAATTGGAGGATTGCCTTCCTGGTGTTCTGCACCATGGGATTGTGCTTAAGTGCTGACTTGGCCAGGTTGCATTTGAAGGTGAACACTGATCCCGCCTATCATTCTTATTGTGCAATGAGCGAGAGGGTAAATTGCGAGACAGTTGCATCCAGCAGCTATTCCGTGTTCATGGGATTGCCCCTGGCTGTATGGGGACTGATCGGATATCTTGGTTTGGGCTGTCTCGCAGCCTGGGGACTTTCGAGGAAGAGACCGACCCAGGTTTGGCCGTTCGGCATGTTGGCCGTAATATCGGCCGTGTTCTCTTTGCTTGGGATAGTCCTGTTTTTCCTGTCCCATCTCGTCATAGGATCGATTTGCATCATTTGTACAGGCACGTACATCGTAAACTTCGCGTTGCTTTTTATTGCAATCATGGATCTTCGTTCAATGAAGATTGGCTTGGTGAAGGCAATCAGGGCTGATATTGGAACTTTTTTTTCTTCGCCGAAAAAACCGCTTTTTTTTGTAGGATCTATTGTAGCACTGTCGGTGATCCTGCTCATAGCCGTACCTCCTTACTGGAAAGTTGAACTCGACAAGGGCCCGGGTGGGCTCAAAGTAGGCGTTACCAAAGAAGGCAAGCATTGGATAGGCGCCGTCGATCCAAAACTGGTTATTATCGAGTTCAGCGATTACCAGTGCCCCCATTGCAAGCGGGGACATGCAGAGATGAGGGAATTGTTGGAAAAATATCCAGGCAAGCTTCGCCTGGTTCACAGGAATTATCCATTGGATCACCATTGCAATCCGGTGATAGGAAGGCCCTTCCATCCATATTCATGTCTTTACGCAAGATTGGCCTTTTGCGCAGGCAGGCAGAAAAAATTTTGGGAGGCGAATGATTATCTTTTCTCCAAGGGAATAAGGAGCAACCCTGTATCGGTCGGCGAGCTGGCCAGGGCAATTGGCCTGGATGAAAACAAACTTGGTGAATGCGAACGCAGCGAGGAAGCGGCGAACGACGTTGCAGAGGATATGAAAGCAGGAAGGAATGCCAATGTCAGAGGCACCCCGACTTTTGTCGTAAATGGAAGGAGTTACCCGGGCCGGATACCGGCCTATGTTTTCACTCCCGTACTTGGACAGGACTTCGACAAGAAATAAAAATGTTATAAGAGTAATGGCTCAAACAGCTCTTGAACAAAAGGCGATATTGGTCCTATATATACAAAAATTGCAGCCGTGACACACTAGGAGGAAGTTCCATGTTTCTGCGG